>NZ_CP034873.1:316933-633867 GCF_005081445.1 Buchnera aphidicola (Hyadaphis tataricae)
TCTTAGGAGGTATTGGTGTAGTAGAATGCATTCGATCAATTAACATATCATTAATACAAAAATTTTTTATTAAAAACAAAATTTGGATTAGACCATTTAAAAACCTTATTTACCTTGTCCCTCCTTATATTATTAATTCTAAAGAATTAACACAACTAATTGATGTAGTAAAAGAATCTATGCATAATAATGCTTTTTTTATATAGCTTTAAAAAAAATAATAAAATATCTGTAATAATATTTTTTCTATATTTAATTTAATTGATGTGTCATGATCCAAACTGGTCTTGTTCCTGTATTATATGTTTTAATTTTGTTTAATTCTCCAGTAGTATTTTGTATGTCATATATAGTAAATGTATTAGATTTTTCTCCAGCAACAATCAAATATGAATTATTAACATCAATACAAAATGATCGCGGTTGTACCTCTGTTTGATAGCTTGTAAAAAATGTAATCTTATTGTTTTTATCAATATAAAATAATGAAATTGTATTGCAAAAACGATCGGAAGCATATAAGAAACGACCGCATGAAGTAATATGAACATCAGCAGACCAATAATTTTTTAACGCAGTTTTTGATCGATCGAAAATGTTGATGTTTTGTATTTTTTGTACATGTTTTTTATCATTGATGTTTTGTATGTTCCAGACATCTATAGTTCCATCTAATTCATTAATTGTATAAAAGAAATCTTGATTGGGATGTATCACAAGGTGACGAGGTCCTGAATTTGGTTTAGTTTTAATTGATATTTGTGCAGTATTTTTTAATATTCCAAATGTTGTTAAATCATATAGATAAATACAATCTTCTTTTAAAGACATAACAAATAATATATTATGTTTATAGCTCATTTTAGCAGCATGACAACCTTTTATGTTTTGAATAATTTGTATTGGTTTTTTTAATGTGCCATCTGTCTTTAAGGGAATAACCGTAATGCAATTACTATGATATGAACTACAAAATAAAAATTTTTTGTTTTTATCAAAAGAAATATGGTTAGGCGCTCCAGGAATAGAAATTTCATTTTGTTTTTCAAGAAATCCATTCGTTTTAATGAGATATGCAATAATTTTATTATCAGATCGAATTCCAGCGTATAAAATATTGTGATGTTTGATAATATTTATAGGTTGTACTTCACCATCAGTGAATGTTTTGTCAATTAAATTCATATTTCCATTATCAGACAAATCCCATGTTTCTATAGTTTTAATTGTCGAATTTGCAATATAAACTACCTGTTTCATATGATTCCTTTAATATTTGTAATAAAATTGTAATTTTTATTTAAATTAAACTATCTTTTCAAATTGTTTAAAAATTTTTTAATCCATTTAATACGTTTGTAATCGTCATCCAAATTGTAAAAACATTTTATTTTTTTTGAATTATCTATTTTCCAAAGATTTGGTTCTTCTTTAAAAATTCTTAATAAATATTCAGTATTGATAAGATTAATGTCACTAAATTCTATAATTCCTATTTTTTTATTAAATTTAATAGATTTAATTCCAATTTGATCTGCTATTATTCGAATCTTTGTAATCAATATTAAATTTTTAGCAAAATTAGGAAACTTGCCAAAATTTTTTATTAATTCACGTTCTATTTGTTCTATTTCCTGTTCATTTTTAGAATTAGAAAGTTTTTTATAAAACAATAGTCTTTCGTTCACATCAGAAATGTAACTATCTGGTAATAGCGCTGAAACATGTAATTCCACTTCTACTGAACTTTTTGAAAATTCCTCTATAGAAAAATTATCACCATGTTTTATTGCACTAACAGCATTTTTTAATAATCTCATGTACAAAGATAAACCGATATGTTTTATATGCCCACTTTGTTCTTTTCCTAATATTTCGCCTATACCTCTAATTTCAAGATCTTGATTAGATAAAGAAAAACCACCTCCAAAATTATCAATGGATGAAATTGCCTCTAGTCGTTTTTTAGCATCTGAAGTAATTTGATCAAAATTGTTAACAAGAAGTAAAGCATATGCTTGATTGTTAGATCTACCAATTCTACCCCTCAATTGATGTAGTTGAGATAATCCAAAGTGATCTGCATTTTCAATAATAATTGTATTAGCTCGAGCTACATCAATACCACTTTCAATAATAGTTGTACAAATTAATACATTAAATTCGTTATTATAAAACTGATTCATAACTTTTTTTAAATCAATATTATTCATTTTGCCATGACCGACTTTTATTCTAGCTTCAGGTATTAATTTTGACAGTCGATTTGCAATATTAATAATATTTTGAACCTTATTGTATATATAATACACTTGTCCATCTCTTAATATTTCACGTAATATTGTTTTTCTTACTAATATTGGATCATATTCTTCAATGAATGTTTTAATTGCTAACCGTTCAGCAGGCGGTTTTTCTATAATTGATAAATCTTTTATACCAATCATAGTCATATTTAAAGTGCGAGGTATAGGTGTAGCCGTCAAAGTAAGTATATCAATACTAGAATATTGTTTTTTAATAATTTCTTTGTGATTTACACCAAATCTATGTTCTTCATCAATAATTAATAAACCCAAATCATGCCATATGATATTTTTTAGTAAAAGTTTATGAGTTCCTATTAAAATATTAATCTTACCTGTTGTAATATTTTTGAAAATTAAGTTTTGTTGTTTTTGATTTTGAAACCTAGATAATATTGCTATATTACCAGTTGAATTTAAAAAACGTATTTTAAAATTATTATAATGTTGCTGTGCTAGTACAGTCGTCGGAACTAAAACGGCTACTTGTTTTTTATTTGATACAGATAAAAAAGCAGCTCGCATAGCAACCTCTGTTTTTCCAAATCCCACATCTCCACAAATTAAACGATCCATAGGAACAGAGTTACACATGTCTTTTAAAACAGCATCTATTACTTTATTTTGTTCTGGTGTAGTTTTAAAACTGCAATCTTTACAAAAACTTTCATATATTTTTTCATATTTTTTAAATGCAAAACCTTTTTTAGATTTTCTATGAGCATAAATATCTAATAATTGTGCTGCATGATCATATATAGTTTTATTTATTTTTTTTTTTGTTTTATACCAATTCTCGCCTAATTTATGCAATGGTGCATTTTCTATTGATGTAACATTGTACATTGAAATAAGATTAATATGCGCAATTGGTACATATAATTTATCCCCATCTGCATATGCAATAATTAAATATTCAGATTCAATGCTTGTAGTTTTTATCGTCGTCAGACCTTTATATCGTCCAATTCCATGTTCAATATGTATAATTGGATGATTGATGATTAATTGAGAAAAATCATCATTTTTAAAATTAATCATATTTTTTTTAGAAAATAGCAAAGTACTTATTGTTAATGATAGGTAACAAGTCTTCTGTGTAAATAAATAAAATATTGTTTTTGTCTATAAATACTCTTTTGTAATTCAGTTGTAATACGAAAAAAATTAGTAGAAATATAATTATTTTTATTAATTTTAAAAATTTTATTAACATATTTCAGATAAATTTTTTTTTAAAAAATTGCAGAGATTTTAAAAATTTTTTTGTTAACAAAAATCTTGTTTTTTAAATACGCATGAAAAAAAATATAATTATTTTTTTGATGTTTCATTATTATCTACATAATAAAAAAACATTATTAAATTTTTCCGATAAGCATCTATATTATGTTGATTGTATAAAAAATTTTTTATAGTCATTTTAATTGGAAGCATTTTATATAAAAAGTAACAATAATGTAATGCAGATTAATAATATTAATCTACAAAAAAAATCAATTTATTCAAATCGATAAATATTACAATACCAAGAAAATAATCATAATAAACATCAATAATTTTTTGCTTTATTTAAAATTAAAAAGTTTCTTATGAATATCATTAACCATTGTTTGTTGTTTACTTTGTGTTGTTTTTTTATGTAAATATGCAAAATATTGCACTAAAAATATAAATTATTAATAGTTCTGTAATAATAATGAAAATATAAAATTTAGTTCAATCAAATTTGATATTTTAATATTGAATTATATCAAAGAATTATATAATTGTTACTTCAACATCATATATGCAAAAAAAATAATATATTTTAAGCAATATGATTAATATTAACTCGTGTTTTAATAATATAACATTACAAACATCTTTTAATTTGAAGAAAATTATTTATGTATACACCGGTATATCTATTTATTGGTTTACGTTATTTATGGAATGCTCACTTACCAATATTTAAAAAATTTATAACTGTATTATCTATTATCGGTATTAGTATTAGTATAGCTTCTATTATTATAATAATATCCATTATCAATGGATTTGAAGAGCATTTTAAAAGACATATTTTATCTTTTATTCCGCATTTAATTATTACTAACGAACAACACTGTATTAATAAAATAAATTTTCCTAAAAAAATTCTTACACTACACAATGTGAAAAATGTTTCTGAATGTATCAATCACGAAGTTATCATAAAAAGTAAAAATAATTTCACTATGGGAGAACTCATTGGCATAGATAAACAAAATTATGATAATGTACAGAGCTACAAAATAAAACACTTATTTAATTTAATTAAACCTTATCAAAAAAATGTTGTTATTGGTATAAAATTAGCTAAAAAATTACATGTAAGTATTGGTGATACAATTCAATTATTTTTTTTAAAAAAGAAAAAAAATATTTTCAATACGCATTTTTTAAAAGAAAATAATTTTACAATTACAGCCTTTTTTTCTACTGACAGCGAAGCAGATTATTATCAAATTATTATGAATAAAGAAGATAGTTTACAGTTTTTAAAACTTCCTAATAATTATGTTACTGGTTGGCGTATATGGTTGAAAAATCCAATGTATTTCAATATTGATAATATTAAAAATTTAACAAAAAATTTTATCATATTAGACTGGAAATCACAAAAAGGAGAAGTATTTAAAGAAATGATCATTGAAAAATATATTATGTTTTTTTTGTTTTTTTTAATTTTTTTAGTATCAGTGTTAAATATATTTATTACTTTAACCATTCATACAATAGATAAACGAAACAACATTGCTATTTTAAAATCACAAGGATTATCGAATTGGAAAATCGTATTAGTTTTTGTTATACTAGGATCTAGTACAACTGTTATTGGAAGCGTACTGGGCACTATAACCAGTATTGTATTAATTATACAACATAATTTTTTAATATCTCTTATTCGATTATTTTTTGATGAAATAGATTTTTCTATATATTTAATTCCAAATCAAATTTTTTTTATAAACTTCATTTCTATATTTATTACAATATGTGCTACATTATACCCGTCTTTAAATGCCATTAAAATGAAACCAGCTAAGATTTTATCTTATGAATAATATTATACAATGTATAAAAATAAGTAAATTTTATCAAAATGGAGATGTATTTGTACCAGTTTTAAATAAAATATCATTTAAATTGAATAGAGGAACAATAGCAGCCATCATCGGTCATTCTGGTTCTGGAAAAACAACCTTATTACATTTAATAGCAGCTCTAGACAATCCTAGTTCTGGTAATATATTATTTAATGGAACATCAATACAGTCTATGTCATCGAATCAAATAGCACACTTTAGAAACCAAGATTTAGGATTGATTTATCAGTTTCATCATTTAATGTTAGATTTTAATGTATTAGAAAATGTTGCGATGCCATTATTAATCGGTAAAAAAAGAAAAAAAGAATCTGAAGAAATAGCTTATAATATGTTGAAAGAAGTGAATTTAGAACATAAACGATATAAATATCCATCAGAAATTTCTGGTGGTGAAAGACAACGCGTTGCTATAGCTCGTGCTTTTGTAAATAAACCCTTATTGATTATAGGGGATGAGCCTACTAATAATTTAGATCAATATAACGTCAGTGTCATTATTGATTTAATATTAAAATTTAATGAATATTATAATACTTCTTTTTTAATCGTCACACATGATATTCGTGTCATAAAACAAATACCTGTTATATTTAAAATGCACAACGGTCAATTATTTAATTATAAAAATGAATAAAAAGATGTATTTAATCAATTTTTTACCTTTTTTGATTACAAAAAAATTATATCTTAATCAAAAAAAAAATCATAAACTTTTGATAATTTCTATTTTTTCTAAATTAGGAATTTCTATTAGTGTATTCGCATTAATTATGAGTTTAAGTGCATTAAATGGTTTTTATACTTTATTAAATCAAACTATTTTTTCTAGTGTTCCGCAGGGGATTATTCAATTTACTGAACAATCTTGTTTGACATGGAAAGATGTAATTAAAAAAATAAAATTATTGCCAGATATAGTGTATGCAGAACCTTATCTTGTTTCTAATGGATTCATAACAAAAAAAAATATAATAAAAATGATTGAAATAAAAAGTTTCAAAAACATGAAGTATCTTAAAAAAACATTTCTTCAACACGAGAACTTAATGAATTCAAAAAAAAAAATAATATTATTATATCATCGAATTTGTCAAAAAATTTTTCTATTAAACAAGGCGATGAAGTTAGTTTAGTTTTTTTTGATAAAAATAGTTTTTCGGCTAATCCGAAAGTAGCAATGTTCTCTTTTAATGTCATAGAAATATTTGAATCAAATGGTATCTTAGATTCAAATATAGCATATGTTCCCTTTTTATTTTTTAATAAATTTATCAATAAAGAAAATATTATTAACAAAATTGAAATACAGATGCGTGATCCTTTCAAGGCTAATAATGTAATTCTTAATGCGGCAAAAAAAATCAATGTTCCTGTTTTTTTATATACTTGGATTAACGATTATCAATCGATAAATAATGATATTAAAAAAGTAAAAGCAATAATTTATTTATCTTTGTTTTTACTGATAACAATTTCATGTTTTAGTGTCACATCGATTTCATTAATGTATATATCTCAAAAAATAAGAGATATAGCAATACTACGTAGTATCGGTGCTAATAATTTTCTTATTCGCACAATTTTTTTGTATTATGGTTTGAGATCTATAATTATTTCTGCTGTGATTGGTTTGTTTTTAGGAGTATTAACAATTTTAAGTTTTCAAAAAATAATGTTCTTTTTCGATAAGTATTTAAAAAATAATATCTTATTTGAAAATTCATATTATAAAAGTTTATTTTTATTACAACTACATTTTTCAGACATTATTATTGTTTTTATTAGCACGTTTTTTATTGGTGTTATAACTAACTGGTATCCGGCATATTATGCTTCAAAACTTAATCCTAGTGATACGTTAAAACAGTATTAATAGTATCAAAAATGTAACATTAATAATGTATTTATTCTTGTTTTATTTTAGCAAAATGGTGAAAGATATGACTATTAAAGTCGGTATAAATGGATTCGGAAGAATTGGACGTGTAATTTTTAGACTTGCTCAGAAACGTAATAATATTGAAATTAAAGCTATTAATGATTTACTAAGTCCTGAATATATCGCTTATATGTTGAAATATGATTCCACTCATGGAGTGTTTAAACCAAATATTGAAGTAAATCAGGATAATATCATAGTTAACGGAAAAAAAATCCGTGTTACTGCTATCAAGGATCCTGAAAAATTACAATGGCATAATGCATCTGTTGACGTTGTAATCGAATCAACTGGTCTTTTTTTAACAAAAGATACAGCTTACAAACATATTTTATCAGGAGCAAAAAAAGTAGTTATTACAGGTCCTTCAAAAGATAATATTCCAATGTTTGTAAGAGGAGCTAATTTTCATCAATATCAAGGAGAAAATATTGTTTCTAATGCCTCTTGTACTACTAATTGTTTAGCGCCGTTATCTAAAGTTATTGATAACAAATTTGGTATTATTGAAGGTTTAATGACAACAGTACACGCTAGTACAGCTACTCAAAAAATTGTAGATGGAGCATCTAATAAAGATTGGCGAGGCGGCCGAGGAGGACTTCAAAATATTATACCATCTTCTACTGGCGCTGCTGTTGCAGTAGGAAAGGTGCTGCCAAACTTAAATGGAAAATTAACAGGTATAGCCTTTCGAGTTCCGATATCTAACATATCTGTTGTAGATTTGACAGTGCGATATAAAAAAGCAGCTACTTATGATGAAATATGCGAAACTATCAAAAAAGCTTCTAAAAATGAAATGAAGGGTATTTTAGGATACACTGAAGATGAAGTAGTTTCTACAGATTTTAATGGTGAAGAATTAACTTCGATTTTTGATGCAAAAGCAGGTTTATCTTTAAATAAAAATTTTGCTAAATTAGTATCTTGGTATGATAATGAAACAGGGTATTCTAGTAAAGTTCTTGACTTAGTTGAGTTAGTATCTAAAGCATAAGACAAAAAATTAAATTATATTTTAAAAAAATTTTTCTGCTATATTGTAGTATATAAAAATTTTTTATTTAAAATATATAAATATATAGCAGTATTAAGTTAAATACTCAATACTGCTGTAACATAAATATATTATATTCTTTTTATAAACAGTTTTTTATTTTTTATTGTCGAGCCATTCGAATTAAACATGGAGAAAAAACAGTATTTGTACGCCAAGGGTTAATATCAATTCCACCTCGACGTGTATATCTTGCATATACAGTTAATTTTTTAGGTTGGCAAGTTTTTTCGATGTCATTAAAAATTTTTTCAACACATTCTTCATGAAATCCATTATAAGAACGAAATGAAATTAAATACAACAATAATCCAGCATGATCAATTGCTGTTCCAGAGTATATAATCTGTATAGAAGCCCAATCAGGTTGTTGAGTTTTTGGGCAGTTACTCTTAAAAAGATGACTATATAAAGATTCGTGTATTATTTTTTTAGAAGATTTCAGAAGAAATAATGGATTATATGTATAAGATGTCACTTCAATATTTTGATCATCTATACAATGACCCCAAAAATCTGATATTTTTTGATTTTTTATTTCATTTAAATTAAATAATCGTATGGATACTTTACCATCAACACATTTCGTCAAATCTAATGTTATGACCTGAATCATATGTATTTCATTATCAAATTGAACTTGATTAAAACTATTCATATAAAGCTTTAAACTTTTCGACTCAATAATATTTTCACTGGTAATATTAATTTCTATTTGAGCAATAGCAATCTGGGGTAATCCATTTTTATTAAGCCAAGATAGTTCATATAATGTCCAAACATCTTTGCCAATAAATGGAAGATGCATATTATTTAATAAAATAATATCACGATTTTTTTTTCTAGGTATGCTTTGTAATAAGCTAAAATGATCTATTTTAACAATCATATATTTTCTTATAAGATGTCGTTTAAAGAAACAAAAAATTTATATAAATTATTATACTAGAATAGTATTAACGATCTTGAAAATACGGAAGAATTGTATTTAACCATTTTGAAATCCTTGGTTTTGTATTTTCACTTTGTCTATCTTCGTCTAAAACTAACCCTACAAAATAATCTTTATTTAATAAAGCTTTAGAATTTTCAAAACAATATTCTTTTACAGACCATTTTCCAATAATTTTTGCTTTATTTTTTTTAATTACATTATATATAATACCTAATGCATCACAAAAGTATTCTCCATAATCTTCTTGATCTCCACAACCAAATAATGCTACTGTTTTATTTAAAAAATCAATTTTTTTTAAAGTAGGTAAAAAATCATCCCAATCACATTGAACTTCTCCATAATACCAAGTAGGCACACCAAATATTAAAAAATCAAATTTTTCTATATCTTTTTGAGTACTATTGCTAATATCATGTAATATAGCAATATTTTCACCGATAAATTTTTGAATATGTTTTGCAATTTTTTCTGTATTTCCAGTATCGCTTCCAAAAAAGATACCTATTTTTCTCATCTTAAATACCTATAATAAAATATATTAGAAATATAAATAATATCTTAAAACATATCTTTTTGTATATTATCAAATAATAATTTTTTATTTAGAACCTAATTAATAGCGAAAATATAAAATCAATATTAATTTTTTAATGTTTAATAATCTATAATTCAAGTGAATAATTTTTTAAATAAAAACATTTTTATTAATTTTTTTAATATATGTTATATTAGTTAAGTTTTTCAATATAAAATGTATTCATTATAAAGTGAGTTACTTCTATTTTAAATGTATTTTCTTTTTACACACAAATAAAAATATTATGCAAAAAAATTTGATTTGGTTTCGTAATGACCTTAGATTGTATGATAATACAGCGTTGTATGAAGCATGTAAATTAAAAGAAGCAAAAGTCATATCACTATATATCGCTACTCCTAAACAATGGAAAAATCATTGTGTGTCTTCAAAAAAAATATCTTTTATACATCATCATTTGCATTCTTTAAGGGAATCGTTATTTCACTTAAATATTATTTTACATTATTATGAATCAACTGATTTTGCGCATTCAATAAAATATTTAATTAATTTTTGCAAAAACCAAAAAATCAACAATCTTTTTTATAATTATGAATATGAAATTAATGAACGTCATCGCGATTTTTTAATAAAAAAAGATCTTTCTCAAATAGGTATATCAGTACATGGTTTTCACGATCGTCTTTTAGTGTCGCCTAAATATATAAAAAATCAAAATAACGAAGCATATAAGGTATATTCTTTTTTTAAAAAAAAAATAATATCGCATTTATTGACACAACCACCTCAATGTTTTCCAACTCCTATTGCAAGAACACTTCAAAAAAATTGTTTTTTAAATCATATTAATTTTGATCATACATCTTTTCAATTTAATCAACATATCTTTCCAATTGGGGAAAATAAAGCAATAGATCGCTTAAAATATTTTTTAATGCACAAATATGACGATTATTCATCAAAAAGAAATTTTCCTTTTTTAGATAACACTAGTATTTTATCTCCATATTTATCTTTAGGAATAATATCATCGCGTACTTGTCTCATGACATTATTAAACATAAAAAAAGATCTTGCATTCAATACAATTTTATATTCTTGTTGGTTTAACCAAATATTATGGCGTGAATTTTATTATCATTTATTAATTGGTTATCCCTATATTTGCAAAAATCAATCGCTGTCTATATGGGAAAAAAACATTGTTTGGAATAAGAATATAGATCATTTTAACGCTTGGAAATCTGGAAATACAGGATATCCTATTGTAGATGCTGGAATGAGACAGTTAAATGAGTTAGGTTGGATGCACAATAGATTAAGAATGATTACAGCAAGTTTTTTAGTAAAAAATCTTTTCATTAACTGGAGAAAAGGAGAGAAATATTTTATATCTCGTTTAATTGACGGAGATTTCGCATTAAACAATGGAGGATGGCAATGGTCGGCATCAATTGGCACCGATTCTACACCGTATATAAGATTCTTAAATCCATATCTACAATCGAAAAATTTTGATAAATCAGGTCATTTTATAAAACAGTTTATTCCTGCATTAAAAATAATACCAACACATGAAATTCATACACCACACATATGGTCTCAAAAAAACAATTACAAGATCAATTATCCTAAACCCATCGTAAACTTTAAAGAAAGCAAAAAAAAATCGTTATTAATATTTTATAAAGCTCGACTGAATAACAAAAAAAAATAGGTTTTAAAATTCATGAACAATTTTCTTTTAGAAAGCATCATTAATAAAAAATTACTCTCTGATCAATATGAAGATATAGTTCCGAATGGATTACAAATTGAAGGAAAAAAAACAGTAAAAAAAATTATTACTGGTGTTACAGCATGTCAAAAATTATTAGATCAATCATTGTCTTGTAATGCTGACGCAATAATAGTGCATCATGGTTATTTTTGGAAAAATGAATCAAAATACATACATAACATGCAAAAAAACAGATTAAAAACTATTCTTTCAAATAATATCAATTTGTATAGTTGGCATTTACCTTTAGATGTTCATCCTGATTTAGGCAACAATGCACAAATTGCTAAAAAATTAAATATTTGCGTTAAAGGTAATATTTTACCGTGTGTTTTTTGGGGAACTATAGAAAATAACATCACTGGTTTTGAATTTTCAAAAAAAATAGAAAGAATCTACAAAAAACGTCCAATACATTTTTACGAAAATGCTTCTCATTATATTAATCGTATCGCTTGGTGTAGTGGAAAAGGTCAAAGTTTTATTAAAAAGGCTTATCAGTTCGGAATAGATACGTTTTTAACAGGTGAAATTTCCGAAGAAACAATGCATATTTCTAGAGAATTAGGTATGCATTTTTTTGCTTTAGGACATCATGATACTGAAAAAGATGGTATCAAATCTTTAGGAAAATGGTTATGTAAAAAATATGATCTTGATATAACTTTTATTAATATTTGCAATCCTGCATAATCATTGTAAAAACTTCAAAAAACATTAATGAAAAAACACATTATATTTTTTAAATTATAGTTATTTACTATAATATTTTATACTACAATCTCGTTAAAAAGAAAATCATGAATAAAAATAAAATAGAATATTGGTTGAATTCTTCTTGGTTATCTGGAGCTAATCAAAACTATATAGAATATATCTATGAAAAATTTTTAATAAATCCAGATTCCATTGATGCCACTTGGCATGATGAATTAATAAGAATATCTAAAATCGGAGAAAATGTTAATTATCCTCATATAGATAATAAAAAAAGATCTACCTTATTAAACGAAAAAATAACAGATATGATTCATGCATTTCGTCTTGAAGGTCATAAAAATGCTTTAATCAATCCATTGCGAGAAAAAAGAAAAACATTATTTTTCAATTTAAGGCATGAATTTTATAATCTAACACAACAAGAATCAAAAAAAACAATTGCAATAAATTTTAAAAATCAATCTAATTATAAAACGAATTTTTTAGATTTGCACAATATTTTATTAAAAACATACTCCGGATCTATTGGTTTTGAATACATGCATATGGATAATGTTTTAGAAAAAACATCAATTACACAATATATTGAATCTTTTTTTAATAAAGATTACTTGACAAAAAAAGAAAAAATTCATGTTTTAAAAAAACTTACTTATGCTGAAACGTTAGAAAAATATCTTGGAAAAAAATTCCCTGGTGCTAAAAGATTCTCTTTAGAAGGAGCGGAAGCATTAATACCAATATTACATGAAGTGATAACATTTTCTAAAAAAAACAATATTTCTGAAATTATTTTAGGAATGGCTCATAGAGGTAGATTAAATGTTTTAGTTAATGTTTTAAACAAAAACCCTCAAATATTATTTGATGAATTTTCCAATATTAATATTTGTCATAAAAATAGTGGAGATGTTAAATATCACATGGGTGGTGTTGCAAAAATAAAACATACAAGTAATCTTATATTTAAGATGGCATGTAATCCGTCTCATTTAGAAATAATAAATCCAGTGATTTCAGGAATGGCAAGGTCAACTATTGATAAATCAAAAGTATTTGATAATCAAATTTTACCGATGAATATTCATGGAGATGCTTCTATAATTGGTCAAGGTGTCGTTCAAGAAACGTTAAACATGTCTCAAACAGACGGTTATACTGTTGGTGGTACCGTTCACATAGTTATAAACAACCAAATAGGATTTACTGCTTCTAATCCAAAAACTCTTCGTTCCAGTCAACATTGTACTGATATAGCTAAAATGATTCAAGCTCCAATATTCCATGTTAATGCAGATGATGTAGAAGCTGCAATTTTTACAATTCGATTAGCCTTAAATTTTAGAAAAAAATTTAAAAAAGATGTATTTATCGATTTGGTGTGTTATCGACGTCATGGTCATAATGAAGTCGATGATCCTTCTGTTACACAACCTATAATGTATAAAAAAATCAATCATCATCCTACTGTTAGAGAAATTTATTCTAAATCATTAATTGCTAAAAATATAATTGCATTTACAAAAACAGAAGAAATGATTAATGATTATACTTATAAATTAAAAACAGGAAAAAACGTTTTTTTAAAAGATAGTAATATTGAATTTCAATATGAAAATGATAAAATTATTTTAAAAGATGGTCAAACCAAAAAAAGACCCATTATTTTTTCTCATTTAAAAAAATTATCTTATTTAATCAACCAGATTCCTAAGTTCTTAAACATTCATCCAAGAGTGAAAAAAATTTACAAACAACGCTTAGAAATGTCACAAGAATTACGCTTGTTTGATTGGGGGGCAGCTGAAACATTAGCTTATGCTGTACTGTTGAATGAAGGTATTTCTTGTCGTGTTTCTGGAGAAGATGTCAGTAGGGGTACTTTTTTTCATCGTCATGCTGTTATTCATGATCAAATTAATGGATCTATCTATGTTCCCTTGAATCACATTCAAAAAAAACAAGGAAAATTTTTTATTTGGGATTCTGTGTTGTCAGAAGAAGCTGTTTTAGCTTTTGAATACGGTTATTCTTTATTTGCACCTAGAACTTTAACCGTTTGGGAAGCGCAGTTTGGTGATTTTGTGAATGGAGCTCAAATTGTTATTGATCAATTTATTTGTTCTGGAGAACAAAAATGGAATCAACAATCTAATTT
Source organism: Buchnera aphidicola (Hyadaphis tataricae) (assembly GCF_005081445.1). Classification (NCBI taxonomy): domain Bacteria; kingdom Pseudomonadati; phylum Pseudomonadota; class Gammaproteobacteria; order Enterobacterales; family Erwiniaceae; genus Buchnera; species Buchnera aphidicola. Next base: position 331,530 of record NZ_CP034873.1, read on the forward strand.
AGTTCTTTTTTTGCCACATGGTTATGAAGGACAAGGTCCTGAACATTCGTCTGCTAGAATTGAAAGGTTTCTTCAACTTTCTGCAGAAGAAAATGTAAAAATATGTATGCCTACTGTATCATCACAGATCTTTCATCTTCTACAAAAACAAATTTTTCATTGCAGAAATAAACCATTAATCATATTTACACCCAAATCTCTTTTAAGACATCCTATGTCTAGTTGTACTTTAACCGATTTGACCAATGGTCAGTTTAATAAAGTGATAGATGAAACCGATCATATTATTGATAATGCAACACGACTTGTTTTTTGCACAGGTAAAATTTATTACGAGTTGCTAATAAAACGTCGTGCACATCATATAAAAAATGTGATTTTGATACGTATTGAACAGTTGTATCCTTTCCCTAAAAAAGAAATCTTAGAAATATTAAAAAAATATTGTTTTATAATAGATTTTGTATGGTGTCAAGAAGAACCTTATAATCAGGGTGCATGGATTTATATTAGAGAACATTTACAATGTTTGTTGCCAGTCAATATTTCATTAAATTATATTGGTCGTTTATCTTCAGCATCTCCTGCAGTAGGTCATATTTCCATTCATAAAAAACAACATGAAAAAATATTGAATGATACATTAAATATTCATTAAAAAGGATGAAAAATGCAAAAAATAAATGTTGTAGTTCCAGAACTTCCAGAATCAATCAGTGATGCAACAGTTATCAAATGGTATAAAAAAATAGGAGATATGGTCAATACTGATGATAACATAATTGATATTGAAACAGATAAAGTAATGTTAGAAATTTCATCACCATGTCATGGTATTCTGCAATCTATTTTAAAAAAAGAAGGTGATACAGTTATATCTCAAGAAATTCTTGGAACAATAGAAAAAATAAATGTATCACAAGAAAAACAATTGAAAAAAATTATTTTAGAGAAAAAAGATGATATAGAAAATATACAAAAAACTTCAACTTTAAAAAAAAATACTTCAAATAATCTGTTTACAAAAAAAAATAAACACCTCTCACCGTCCTTAAGACGATTAACAAAAATTCATCATAAAAATAATATTATTACCAAAAATATTCAAAAAGAGAATCTCATACAGATTGCACATCATACAGAAGAAATTATTCACCACGCACCACAGGAAAGTACGTCAACACAAAATAGAGTAAGAATGAGTCGATTAAGACAAACAATTTCTGAGAGATTATTACATAGCAAAAACAATACAGCTATGTTAACAACATTTAATGAAGTCAATATGAGTTCAATTATCAGTTTACGAAAAAAATATGGTGCTATTTTTGAAAAAAAACATGGCATCCGTATTGGTTTTATGCCATTTTTTGTAAAAGCAGTTGTTCAAGGTTTAAAAAAATTTCCAGAAATTAATGCCTCAATAGATCAAAAAGATATTGTTTACTATAAAACGTTTGATATTAGTATAGCGATCTCAACACCAAGAGGTTTGATAACACCAGTATTAAATAACGCCGATACAATGAACATGGTAGAAATAGAAAAAAAAATACAAGAATTTTCTGTTAAAGCGTTAGAAAATAAAATTAGTATAAAAGAATTAACAGGCGGTAATTTTACCATTACTAATGGCGGTGTATTCGGTTCATTAATGTCCACTCCTATAATCAATCCACCTCAATCAGCTATATTAGGTATGCATCTTATTCAAGATAGAGCAATAGTTGTTAACGGAAAAATTCAAATCTCTCCAATGATGTATCTAGCATTATCTTACGATCATCGATTAATAGATGGCAAAGAATCAATTGGTTTTTTAGTAACTATAAAAAAAATATTAGAAGACTTTCATCGTTTATTGCTTAATATATAATATTTTTTTAAAAAAAGAATTAATTATCTCGAATTTAGAAGAATATTAAAAAATATCTTTTACATGAAAATGTTATAATTTTAATGATATTAATCATATCCGGTTAATCTTTCAGTACAACTAAAAATTCAATTAAGATACGTCTCATTTATAAAATTATTTCAGAGAAAAATATGACAATAAGAAAAATAGTCCTTATTAGACATGGTCAAAGTACATGGAATGAATTAAATAAGTTTACTGGATGGCATGATGCAAAACTCAGTAAAAAAGGTCAAGAAGAAGCAAAAAAAGCAGCTATATTATTAAAAAAACATAAATTCTTTTTTGATTATGCATATACATCTATGTTACAAAGAGCAATACATACTTTAAGATATGTTTTAGATGAACTCAATCAATCTTGGTTATTAGTAAAAAAATCGTGGCGTTTAAATGAAAGACATTATGGCGCTTTAGAGGGATTGAATAAACATGAAGTTGCTAAAAAATATGGAGAAAAACAAGTAAAATTATGGAGAAGAAGTTTTAATATTACCCCTCCCTTGATTGATATAGAAGATAATCGTTTTCCTGGAAATGACATACGTTATTCTAATATGAATATTGATAATATACCGTTAGGTGAAAGTTTAAAAACAACTGCAGAACGTGTTATTCCATATTGGCAGAAAACTATTTATCCTCAATTAAAAAATAACAAAGCAATACTGATTGTAGCACATGGAAATTCTTTACGTGCACTAATACAATTTTTAAATAAAATAAATAATGAAGAAATTATTAAGTTAAATATTCCTACTGCAAAACCTATTGTATTTGATTTTAATGAAAAATATATTCCGATTAAATGGTATTATTTATAGTGCTTATATTAATTTTTTTGTATTTTTAAAATCTTAAACATATATTTAAATAAAGCAAATATCTTTTGTGTACAATTACTATTAGCAAAAATTATTTGATAGATACTGGAAGAAATGAATATCTTTTTTTGAAAAGATTGAAAAACAGAGGTTCTGATGGTGAAAAAAATTGGAGTCTTAACCAGTGGTGGAGATGCTCCAGGTATGAATGCTGCAATTAGAGGAGTCGTAAGAACTGCGCTTAGCGAAAAATTAGAAGTATTTGGAGTCTACGATGGCTATTTAGGTTTATATGAAAATCGCATGATCAATTTAGATAGATATAGTGTATCTGATATGATTAATCGAGGTGGAACATTTTTAGGATCAGCTAGATTTCCTAAATTTGCTGAAAAAGACGTACGTACTATTGCAGTAAACAACATCAGAAAAAGAAATATTGATGCTCTAGTTGTAATTGGTGGTGATGGATCGTATATAGGAGCGAAAAAATTAACAGAAATGGGGGTGCCATGTATTGGAATACCAGGGACTATAGATAACGATGTTCCTGGTACTGATTACACAATAGGTTATTTTACAGCTTTGCAAACCGTTGTAGAAGCTATTGATCGTTTAAGAGATACTTCATCTTCACATCAACGCATTTCTATTGTAGAAGTAATGGGTAGATACTGCGGTGATTTAACATTAGCCGCTGCCATTGCTGGTGGATGTGAATTTATTGTCATACCAGAAATTCACTATGCACAAAAAGAATTAGTTATTGAAATTGAAGCGGGGATCTCAAAAGGAAAAAAACATGCAATTGTTTTAATAACAGAGTATATTTGCGATGTAGAAAAATTGGCTCGTTATATTGAAAAAAAAACTAAAAGAGAAACTCGAGCAACAATTCTAGGACACATTCAACGTGGAGGGGTGCCTGTAGCCTATGATCGTATACTAGCCTCAAGAATGGGAGCGTATGCAATTGAACTGCTAATCCATGGTCATTATGGAAAATGCGTTGGAATAAAAAATGAAAAAATAGTATTTCATGATATATCAGAAGCACTAAAAAATATGACACGTTGCTTTAAAAAAGATTGGTTAATGACTGCTAAAAAGTTATACTAATATAAAATTAGTGCCGGTGTTTCCGGCGCTCTAAACTGGTCATATTATCTATTTTTAGATAAGATTGTTAAGGTTTTTAAAAAAAATGAATCATCATGGTAATAAAAATATAATAAAACAATGTATAGTTGAATTTTTTGGTACAGGGTTGATTACATTTTTTGGAATAGGCTCTTTAGCTGCTTCTAAATTTAATTATGTTGATTTAAATCAATTTGAAATCAGTTGTATTTGTGGTTTGGCGGTATCGATATCTATTTATTTTAGTGCTGCTATATCTGAAGCTCATTTAAATCCAGCTATTACAATTTTTTTTTGGTTATCTTCTAGATTCAACAAAAAACATGTTCTTCCATATATTATATCACAAATATTTGGTTCTATTTGTTTTACAATGTTAATATATCTTCTTTATCACAATTCTTTAATTTTATTCGAATATCATAATAATTCTTTCAAAGAAACACAAAAAATTTTCAATGTAATATCTATTTTTTGTATTTATCCAAATTACCAAAATAGTTTTATTTTCGATTTTTTAACAGAAACATTCAGCACCGCATTATTTACAATTATTTTATTGCAATTGAATAGCAAAACAAATCATTGTTATTTTAAAAATACTTCTTTCGTTCCTATATTGATAGGAATATTAGTGTTTATGATCAATATCGTTGTAAATCCTTTGACTAATATTAGTTTAAATCCTGCAAGAGATCTAGGACCTAAAATTTTTTTAAGTCTTACTGGATATGATGTTTTATCATTAACTAATAGTAACAACCTTTTATATTGTTTAATTCCAATAATTGGACCTATTTTAGGTGCAAACGTAGGCGGTTGGACATATAAAATTTTTATCGAAGATTATTTTTTCAAAAAAAATAAATGATTTGTTTTCAATGTTATCAACTAGAAATAACTTCTATTATTTTCAAAAATTCTAAATAATTTAAAGAAGCGCTACCTATTAATAAACCATCTATATCAGGTTGTTTAATAAAACGTTTTGCGTTATGAGCATTGATAGAACCACCATACTGAATGATAACATCGTTGTAATCGGGATCGTATTTTTTAATATAATTCTTTAAAAATTGATGGATTAACTGAACTTCTTCTGCATCAGCGGAAAAACCAGTACCAATAGCCCAAACAGGTTCGTATGCAATAACAGTATTTCTAAATGCTGAAGTACCTAATATTTCAAATATGCAATTTAACTGTTTTGTAAGGATGTTTTTTGTCCTACCGTATTTTTTTTCTTCTATCGTTTCACCTATACATAAAATAGGTATTAAATTTTCACTTTTAACCAAACTAAATTTTTTTGCTATCAGAGGATTATTTTCTTGATGAAACAATCGTCTTTCAGAATGTCCTACAATAACATATTGTACATTCAAATCTTTTAGCATTGCAACAGATGTTTCGCCAGTAAACGATCCTGTTAAATTAATATCTATATTTTGCGCTCCAAGAAAACAATTAAGTTTTTGTATTAATACGTAAACTCTTTCTAAATATACACTAGGAGGTGCAATAACGATATTATTTCGTTGAGCATAGATTGATAGATCAGCGCTTAAAAACTTAAAATAATTAGAAATAAATGTCATGCTTCCATTTAATTTCCAATTAGCTACAATTAATTTTTTTTTCATTTTCTATATAATTTTTTAGTATTTAGAAACTAAGCTTGATTTTAAAAATAATATAAACTTAGTTTCTATAATTAAAGATTAAAGTAATTTATTTAGATATATTAATTCTATTACGTAATTCTTTTCCTGGTTTAAAATAAGGTATATATTTTTCATGTAACTGCACTATTTTTCCAGTTTTTGGATTTCTTCCTAATCTAGCAGAACGATAATGTAGAGAGAAACTTCCAAAACCCCTAATTTCAATTCGTTTTCCTTTTACTAATGATATTATCATATGTTCAAGCATTTCTTTTATTGCACTTCTAATAATCTTATTTGAAATATGTATATTTTTTTCTGCAATTCTTGTAAATAATTCTAATTTTGTCATGAATCCTCTATGATTTAAATATTTAATAATTATTCTGTGTTTTTAGCGGCTTTAAAGGCTTCTTTCATGACATTAGAAAAAACATCATCAATAGATTTTTTATTTGATGTGAGTGTTTTATCTCGTTTTTCATTGTCATCAGTAATATGCATAGATAAATAAATCATTCTATTTTTACGATCAAAACTAGATAATTTTACTAAAATTGTGTCATTAATATTTAATTTATTAATAAAATCTTCGTGTTCTAAACGAGAAGATTCATTGTGTTTGATTATACCTTCCAAATGTTCTGATATTTTAACAATGATATTTTTTTTGTCAAAATTGACAATTTTTCCGTTAATAATAGAGCCTTTTTTGTGATTTAAAATATATATATTAAAAGGATCTTCTTCTATTTGCTTGATTCCTAAAGATATACGTTCTCTTTCAGCATCTACTTGCAGTACTACAGCGGAGATTTCATCACCCTTCTTATATTTTTTAACAGCATCTTCACCAGAAATTTTCCAAGAAATATCAGATAAATGCACTAATCCGTCAATTCCTCCATCTAAACCGATAAAAATACCAAAATCTGTAATAGATTTAATTTTTCCTGAAACCTGCATTCCTCGTTTATGTGTTTCAGAAAATTCTTTCCATGGATTCAGCTTGCATTGTTTTAATCCAAGAGAGATACGTCGACGATCCTCATCAATGTCTAAAACCATTACTTCCACTGTATCATTAACAGAAACAACTTTAGATGGATGAATATTTTTATTTGTCCAATCCATTTCCGATACATGAACTAAACCTTCTACTCCTTCTTGAATTTCAACAAAACAACCATAATCTGTTAGGTTAGTAACCCGTCCATTTATTTTAGTTAATTCTGGATAACGTTTAGATATGTCTATCCATGGATCTTTACCTAATTGTTTAAGTCCTAATGATACACGAGTTCTTTCTTTATCAAATTTTAAAATTTTAACGCTGATATCATCACCAACGTTAACTATTTCACTAGGATGTTTTACTCTTTTCCAAGCCATATCTGTAATATGTAAAAGACCGTCCACGCCACCTAAATCTACAAAAGCTCCATAATCTGTTAAATTTTTTACAATACCATTTACATGCATGCCTTCTTGTATATTTTCTAATAATTGATTTCTTTCAGCACTATTTTCTAATTCAATAACAGCACGACGTGAAACAACAACATTATTTCGTTTTTGATCTAATTTTATTACTTTAAATTCTAATTCTTTTCCTTCAAGATGAATCGTTTCACGAACAGGACGAATATCAACTAATGATCCTGGAAGAAAAGCACGTATATCATTCAATTCAACAGTAAATCCACCTTTTACTTTTCCGTTTATGATGCCTATTACAGTTTCTGAACGTTCATGAGCTTTTTCTAGTTTTAACCAAGCTTCATAACGTTTTGCTTTTTCACGAGATAATAACGTTTCACCAAATCCATCTTCGATTGCATCTAATGCAACATCGATTTGATCACCTATTTTTATATCTATTAAACCTTGAGCATTTTTAAATTGTTCAATAGCAATAGAAGATTCAGATTTTAGACCTGCATCTACTAATACTATATCTTTTTCTATAGAAATAATGGTACCGCGAATAATGGATCCTGGTCTAGTTTTAACTTCTTTTAGCGATTCTTCAAATAATTGAGCGAAAGATTCATTCATGATTAATATTTATTAAACATTTTATTTAATGTTTATTTTAACTTCATGTTAAAATAAGCTTTTTTTGTATACCTTATAACAATCCTTATTTTAAGAGTTTAATAACAGTGTATTTTATTTTATTTTTTTCATAATATATTGCATGGAATATTTCACAACTTCAGATAGACTCATATTAGTAGAATTTAATATTATAGCATTTTTTGGTATGCATAAAGGAGAAAATAATCTATTTTGATCTTGTTGATCACGATCATACATTTTTACAAAAAGCTCTTTAAAACTAATGAAAAAACCTTTTTGTTGAAGTTCTAATATTCTTCTTGTAACACGAACGTTCAAATCAGCATTCAAAAAAAACTTCACATCAGCATCAGGAAAAATTACTGTACCCATATCTCTTCCTTCTGCTATTAAACCAGGAAAAGAACGAAATGATCTTTGTTTATTTAATAAAAGTTCTCTAATTTTAGGAAAAATAGATAATTGAGACGATATCGTACTAATCTTTTCATTGTTTATTACTTGATCAGTATCCTTATTATGTTTAAGCAATTCGTCTAAATTCTTAATAAAAAAAACAATATTTTTTTCATTTATTGTAATATTGTTGCTCATTGCGAAATACGCTAAATATCGATATATTTTACCTGATTCTAATAATTTCCATCTTAATTTTGTTGCTATTATTTTAGATAGAGTACTTTTACCAACACCACTAGGACCATCAATAGTAATAACTGGAATTTTTTTCTTCATAATAACATATACTTAGTAGATATTTTATTGACACGTATTAAAAAGACTAAAATTAGCTATTCTTACAAATAGATAAAAATTTTTTAAAGTAGGACGGAAACGTTTTCGAAGTACAACTTGGATTTATAATGTTTACTCCAGTTCCAGATAAACATATGAGTGAAAAACACATTGCAATACGGTGATCATTATAAGTATTGATGTTTGCATATTGAAATACTGAAGGTGGAGCGATAGATAAAAAATCTTTACCTTCTATAATAGTAGCTCCGATTTTTCTTAATTCTCTAGCCATAGCAGATAAACGATCCGTTTCCTTGACTCTCCAATTATATATGTTTCTAATTATTGTAGTGCCTTGACAAAAGAGTGCAACAATTGCTATTGTCATTGCTGCATCAGGAATATGATTCATATCTAAATCTATTCCATGCAATTGATTATAAGTACAACTAATAGAATCATGATTCCAATGTATTATTGCACCCATTTTTTCAAGAACATTTGCAAAACCAATATCCCCTTGTATACTATTTTTTCCAACACCCTGAACTTGAACTGTACCACCTTTAATTGCAGCAGCGGCTAAAAAGTATGAAGCAGAAGAGGCATCACCTTCGATTGTATAAGAACCTGGCGTTTTGTATTGTTGTCGCCCTTTAATATAAAAAGTCTTATAAGAATCATGTGTAATATTCACTGAAAAAGATTTAATTAAATTGATTGTGATATCAATATATGGTTTAGAAACTAAATCACCTTCTATAAAAATGGACGTATCCTTTAACGCTAATGGAGCCGCAATTAATAATGATGTTAAAAATTGACTGGAAATCTTTCCATTTAATCTAATATACCCACCTGCAAAACCTCCTTGAGTACGTATTGGAGGATATCCTTCATTATGGAGATATTCTATAATAGCACCTCCTTGTCTTAAAGCATCAACAAGATGTCTAATAGGTCTTTGATGCATTCTGCTATCTCCACATAAAGTAATATCATTTTTTCTTAATGATAATATAGCTAATAATGGTCGAATTGCTGTTCCTGCGTTGCCTAAAAATAATGTCATGGGATTTATTATTTGAAAGGCTTGACCCATACCTATCATTTGACATTGTTTTTTATTTCTAGATAAAGAGTAATGAACACCTAAATCTTTTAATGCTTGCAACATATATTGAGTATCATAACTATCTAATAAATTTTTTAGATGTGTCGTCCCTTGTGATATTGATGAAAGTAATAATACTCTATTTGAAATGCTCTTTGATCCAGGTAAATTAATAGTGCCATTAATATACGATATCGGTTTTAAATGGATAAAATCTTGCATGATATTTATACGCTCTGAGAAATAAAAAATAAATCAAAATAATGTTTTTATAATGATAATGCAATAATTTATCCATATCGATTTTCAAAATATGACATAAATTTTATTAAAGCATTAACACCCTCTAATGGCATCGCATTATAAATTGATGCACGTATTCCACCTACTATACGATGTCCTCTTAATGCAGTTAAACCAAAAACGGATGCTTCTTTTAAAAAAACATCATTTAATTGAGAATTACGCAAATAAAAGACAATATTCATTTTTGATCTATTACTATAATGTATATTATTAACATAAAAATCACTGGAATCTATTTTTTTATATAACAAATCTGATTTTAGTTGATTCAATTTTTCTATTTTCTTGATGCCACCAATTTTTTTTAACCATTTAAAAACTAATCCAGATAAATACCAAGAAAATGTAGATGGAGTATTAAACATGGAATTATGTTTTGATATTGTTTTATAATCTAAAATAGTAGGTATTTCTTTCATTGCATCGGTTATTAATTTTTTTCGAATAATTACTATTGTTATGCCGGATGGTCCAATATTTTTTTGTGCACCTGCATAAATCAAATCATAATTTTCAATATTAATTGAACGTGATAAAATATACGATGAAAAATCTCCAACAATTATTTTATTGTGTAAAAGTGGCTCTTCATGAATAGAGATACCCTGTATAGTTTCATTTGGACAATAATGAACGTATGCTGAATTACGATTTATATTCCACTGATCAATTGGCAAAAGAGCTATTTTTTTATTGATTGTTGTTTGTATAGATATATTATTAGGAATGCAATATTTTTTAGCTTCAAGTAATGCACATTGCGACCAATAACCACTATTGATATAATCAACATGCTTCATATTATTTAATAAATTCATAGGAACAGCAGAAAATTGCCCCCTAGCTCCTCCATGACAAAATAAAACTTTATAGGAGTCAGGTATATTTAATAAATCTTTTAAATCTTGTTCTGACTCTAAAGCTACTTGCATAAATCTTTCACTACGATGACTAATTTCCATAATCGACGAACCGCATTTTTTCCAATTTTGCAATTCTTCTCTTGCTTGAAAAAGAACTTCTTTAGGAATCATAGCAGGACCAGCGCTAAAATTATAAACATCACTCATTTTTTCACCAATCAATTTTTTAAATATTATATTAATTATTAGTTAATAAATTTTAATCCTTGCATATATTTTTTTTGCAGGATTGCAGGCACTTCTACACTACCGTCAGGTTGTTGATAATTTTCTAATATAGCAGCTAAAGTTCTACCAACAGCTAAACCAGAACCATTTAAAGTATGTACAAAAAATTTTTTTTTCTGATCTTTAGTTTTATAACGAGCTTTAATACGACGTGCTTGAAAATCAGTCATATTAGAACAAGAAGATACTTCAACATATTTGTTTTGAGAGGGAAACCATACTTCTAAATCATAAGTTTTAGCTGCAGAAAAACCTGTTTCGCCAGCACATAAGAGCATTTTTCTATATGGTAAATTTAACATTTGTAAAATTATTTCTGCATGATTAGTCAGTTTTTCTAAAATATTCATAGATGTTTCCGGATGAACAATTTGTACTAATTCCACTTTTTCAAATTGATGCAATCTAATTAATCCTTGAACTTCACGTCCGTAAGAATTAGATTCTGATCGAAAACAAGGAGTATGCGTTACTAACATAATTGGTAGATCTTTTTCATCAATTATTTCATTATAAACAAAATTTGTTAATGGCACTTCGCCAGTGGGAATTAATATGTAATCAGTTTTATTTGTTAAATGAATATGAAATAAATCATCGGAAAATTTTGGCAATTGCCCTGTTCCATATAAAGCTTTGGGATGAACTAAATACGGAACATAAACCTCTTTATATCCATGTTTTAAAGTATGTGTATCCAACATAAATTGAATTAATGCTCGATGTAAAAGTGCCATATTTCCTTTCATTATAACAAAACCTGATCCTGACACTTTTACAGAAGATTTCCAATCTAATTCTTTATTTTTATTGCCTATTTCTAGATGATTTTTAATTATAAAATGAAATTTTCTTTTTTCACCCCAACGTTTTACTTCTTTATTATCAATTGATAATTTGCCATTTGGAATATCATCATCAGGAATGTTAGGTATGCACATAGAGAAATTATAAATTTGTTCTTGCAAAGAAGTTAGTGTCATTTTTAAGCAATTTATCCTGTTACTTAATTTTAACAGTTTATTCATTAATGTTTGATTTTTTTGATCAAGATTTTTCTGATCCCTGAATAGATTTGATAAAACATTATGTTTATGTTGTAACGTTTCTGTTTCCATTTGCAATTTTTTACGCTGATTTTCCAGAGAAGATATTTTTTCGATATCTAATCTAAAATTTTTTTTTAATAATTGTTGTAATAATAAATTTAATTTATTTCGTAACAAATTAGGATCCAGCATAATATTTTTTACCTCTTTATAATCAGAAAGAAATATTATTTAAAAAATGATTATGTATACAATTTTATTATATATTTTCATATGATAATATTTTTTAATTACATTTAAATATCATTATCATTTCTATCTTTCAAAAAAATTTAGAAAAAAATTATTTATCTAAAAACATAGATATTTGAAATTTTTTATCAAAGATATTACAAAACTTTTTAAAACGTTGTAGACTAAAATGAATTATTTCTAAAAAATTAAGTTCTTTTTAAAAATATAACATAAAAATTATTTTTAAATAACTACTGATTTTATCTTCATTAAGAAACTATTTAAATATTTGTTTTTAAAAAGAAAAAAATCAAAATTATTATCAATAATAATAGCATTTTTAGGATAAAACTATGCAAGATGATATCCAACATAACAACCTAATGATATTAGGTTCAGGACCTGCAGGTTACACTGCTGCTATATATGCTGCAAGAGCAAATTTAAAACCTGTGCTAATTACTGGAAATAATCAGGGTGGTCAACTCATGAACACTAATGAGATTGAAAATTGGCCTGGAGATATTACATCAATTGATGGCGCTACACTAATGCATCGTATGCATCAACATGCTATGAATTTTAAAACAAATATTATATCTGATCATATACATGCAGTTAATTTTGAAGAATACCCATTTTTCTTACAAGGTGAAAAAAATAAATATACTGCAAATTCAGTAATTATTGCTACTGGAGCAAACCCTCGTTACTTAGGATTAACATCAGAAAAAAAATTTCAAGGAAGAGGAGTGTCAACATGTGCAGTATGTGATGGATTTTTTTACAAAAATAACGAAGTTGCTGTAGTAGGAGGGGGTAATACAGCAGTAGAAGAAACACTATATTTATCTAATCTTGTCAAACACGTACATTTAATTCACCGAAGAACTCATTTTAAGGCAGAGAAAATTTTGCTTGATAGATTAGCAAAACAAATACAAGAGAATAAAGTATCTCTTTATTTAAATACTACTATACAAGACATTTTAGGAGATTCTTGTGGAGTAACTAATTTAGTACTCAAAAAAACACAACTAAAAACAGAACAAAAAATTTTTAATCTGGCCATTTCTGGATTATTTGTTGCAATTGGACACGAACCAAATACTGAAATTTTCATTAATCAAATAAAAATGAACAATGGTTATATTATTATTAAAAGTGGAATACATGGAAATTTTACCCAAACAAGTGTACCTGGGGTTTTTGCTGCAGGTGATGTCGTAGATCATGTATATAGACAGGCGATTACATCTTCAGCTAGTGGTTGTATGGCTGCATTAGATAGTGAACGTTATTTGAATACTATCAATTCTTAAAACGTTTTCATAGATATGTTCAAGATAAAACTTACTAGTCAAAAGCAATCTCATCTGCTATGCTGAAAATAATATTGATATTTTATAGAGAAAAAATAGATTTTGGGAGACTTATGACGAAAGAAGAAAATATTGAAATGCAAGGAATAGTTATAGATACTTTGCCTAACACCATGTTTCGTGTTGAATTGGAAAATAAACATGTAGTCACTGCACATATTTCTGGAAAAATGAGAAAAAATTATATTAGAATCTTAACAGGAGATAAGGTGACTGTAGAATTAACTCCTTATGATTTGAGTAAGGGTAGAATTATTTTTAGAAGTCGATAATAATATTGTTTTATTAAAAGCCATTGAAAATTTTATAGTTCTTTTTAATAGTATAAATCTATTATTCCTAGTTAAAAAAATTTAAAGAAAATTTATGCGTACTAAATATTGTGGAAACGTTAAAATACAAGATGTTAATAAAATCATTAAACTATGTGGATGGGTGCATAAAATAAGAAATTTTGGTCAATTTATTTTTATTGATATGAGGGATTCTACCGGTCTTATTCAAGTTATATTCGAATGCAAAAATTATATAGCATTTAAAATTGCCACTACCTTAAGAAATGAATTTTGTATTCAAATTTTTGGATGTGTTAGAAAAAGAGAAGAAAAAAATATAAACTCAAAAATCAATACTGGAAATATAGAAATCTTAGCATCACATTTAAATATTCTTAATACTTCTAAGGCACTACCCTTAGATTATATCAATTTGCATAATTACGACGATGCTAGATTAAAATACAGATACTTAGATTTGCGTCGATTAGATATTTTAGAAAATCTCAAAATAAGAAATAACGTGAATTATTTAATACGAACGTTTATGACAAAAAAAAATTTTCTAGATATTGAAACTCCTATTCTTACGAAATCTACTCCAGAAGGTGCTAGAGATTATGTAGTACCTAGTCGTAATTATCATGGAAAATTTTATGCTTTACCTCAATCTCCTCAATTATTTAAACAATTATTAATGATTTCCGGAATTGATAAATACTATCAAATAACTAAATGTTTTAGAGATGAAGACTTGCGTTCAGATCGACAACCGGAATTTACTCAAATTGATATTGAAATGTCTTTTGTTGATTCTTATCAAATTCGAAATTTAACAGAAAAACTTATTAAACATATTTGGTTAAAAACTCTTAATATTAAACTTAATAAATTTCCTGTCATGTCTTTTCAAGACGCAATAAAAAAATACGGAACGGATAAGCCTGATTTACGCAATCCTATGGAAATTATTGATGTATTGAACATTTTTAAAAATAAAAAATCTCAATTATTTTTTAATTTAAATTGTCAAAAAAATAATCGTATAGCATTATTATGTGTTTCTGAAAAATTAAAAATAAGTCGAAAAATTATCAATAATTATATAGAATATATAAGAAAAAATCATTCAAGTAAATTATTTTATATAAAAATAAAAAAAACATACGATGAAGATCAAAGCATTTCGAGTTCTATAACAAAAATTTTAAACAAAAAGATTTTTGAACAGTTAATTAAAAAGAGCAAAGCAAAAAATGGAGATATACTTTTCTTAATGGCTGATGAAGAAAATATTGTTAATAAAGCCTTAGGTCTTTTGCGTATAAAAATAGGCAACGATTTCAATATTGTGAAAAAAAGTCAATGGAACCCTGTTTGGATTAAAAATTTTCCAATGTTTGAAAAAGATTCACAAGGGAATTATTCTTCTTCTCATCACCCTTTTACTGCAGTAAAAAAGCATCATGTGAATAAATTAAAAAATGAACCTCATTTTGCTATTTCAGATAGTTATGATCTAATAATCAATGGATATGAAATCGGAGGAGGATCTGTGCGAATTCATGATGCGAATATGCAAAGAAAAATTTTTGATATACTTGGCATGGAAAAACATATTCAAAAGAACAAATTTTCTTTTTTTTTAGAAGCTCTAGAATATGGCGCTCCTCCTCATGCAGGAATAGCGTTAGGATTAGATAGAATAGTGATGATGTTAACTAATAGCAAAAATATTCGAGACGTGATTGCATTTCCAAAAACAACGTCTGCAACATGTTTAATGACTGAATCTCCAAGTAAATTAGATAAATCAACATTACAAGAACTGGGAATAAAATTAAACATAAAGCAAAAATATAAAGATTTTTAAAAAATTTTTTTAATATTGCTTAATAAACAAAAAAAAGCAGCGCATAAAACTATAGAAGGACTAGGAGGAGTATTATAATAAATAGAACAAAGTATGCCTCCTGTAACAGACATCATGCTCACTATAATGGCAATCATTACCATTTTCTCTGGTGATTCAGAAACATTTTGGGCAGTAGCCGGAGGAATAATTAATAAAGATGTAATTAATAAAGCACCTACAAATTTAATAGACATAGAAATTGTTAACGCTGTCATTAACATTACTACTAAACGGCAAAAAAAAGGATTTACACCATCTATTTTGGATAATTCTTCATTTATAGTCGATAATAAAATAGAATTCCAAAAAAAAATTAAAGCACTAAGTACTATTACAGCTCCAATGCCCATTATTATCAAATCTGATTCTGTTACTGCTAATAAGTCACCAAACAAATAATTTGTTATATCTATTTGCTGTGGATAATTGTTTGACATTAAACTCATGCAAACTATCCCTAAAGCTAGTGAAGTATGTGATATAATATTTATTATGGTATCTAATGCAAAAGGTAATCTTTCTTCTAACCATGCTAAAATAATTGCCAGAACAGTTATCGTAAAAAATACAACAAAAAAAGTACTACTGTTAAATATTATTGATAAAGATACACCAAGCAAGGCAGAATGAGATAATGTATCACCAAAAGATGACATTTTTCTCCATACTATAAAGGAGCCTAACGGACCAGTGATCAAAGATAGTATTATTCCGGATAACCATGCAGGAAAAATTAATTCAAACATAAAACCTACTTTATAATTTAATGATTTGTTCAAAAAGTATGAATATGATTATGGCGATGATAATAAATAGCAAAATCTTTAATATTTTTTGAGCCAAATATAGATATAAATTCTAAATTTTTCGAAACAGTTTCTGGTGTTCCAGAACAACAAATATGATTATTCAAGCAAATAACATATTTGGTATTAGCCATGACAAAATTTAAATCATGAGAAACTATCAAAATAGCACAATTTAATTCAGATTGAATTTCATTAATTAATTTATATAAGTCTAATTGTCCTGTTATATCCACACCTTGAGTGGGTTCATCTAAAACAAGTAAATTGGGACTTTTTAACAGTGCTTTAGCTAAAAGAACTCTTTGAATTTCTCCACCGGATAAATGTTTCAATTGAAGATATCTTAAACGATCTGCTTTGACACGTTGTAAAATATTTAATATTTTTTTTGTATCAATTTTAAGAGATAATTTCATGAAGCGTTCTACTGTTATTGGAAGTAAAGTATTAAAATATAATTTTTGCGGAACATAACCAATAGATAAATTTGATGAATAATCAATTGTTCCTGAAGTGGGTTTTATTAATCTTAATATAATACGCACTAAAGTAGATTTTCCAGCACCATTCGGTCCAATTAGAGTTAGAATACGGTCAGAAATTAACGACAATGAAATATTTGAAAGAATTGAACGATCATCAAAGTCTACAAAAACATTTTTTAATTTAATTAATTCAATCATATTTTATACATTATTTTTAATTTTTAATATTATAAACAATATTGTTAGAGATGAAAATAAATATTATGTTAAACAAAAAACATTTTTTTCAATGCTTATTGATAAGTATATTGTGTGTTCTATCAAATTATGCTAATGCTACAATAGTAACAATAATAAAACCATTAGGTTTTATTGCATCAGCTATTGCACATGGCATTACTTCAGTTGAAGTAATCGTTCCAAACTACTCCACAATGCACAATTATTCATTGCGTCCATTAGACGTTATAAAAATAAAAAATGCTGATTTTATAGTTTTTATTGGTAATACTGCTGAACCGAAATATTTTAAAAAGATCATATACCGTTTTAAAAAAAAAATATTGAATTGAGTCGCTTGAAACAAATTAAAACATTTTTGCTACATAATTCTAAGGTGCTAAAAAAACAAAAAAAACAACTAAATACCATACCAAAAAATCAAAAACTAGATGATTTGTCATACGATATGCATATTTGGTTATCACCTCCAATTGCCATAGAATCTGCGATTGCTATACATGATATGTTAATAAACATCATTCCTAAAAAAAAATATTTAATTGATCAAAATTTAAAAACATTTAAAAAAAAAATGATGTTTATTGAAAAAAAAATTAAGAACAAACTGCATTCTATTAAAGAAAAAAAATATTTTGTTTTTCATAACGCCTATCAATATTTTGAAAAATATTATAAAATTTATCCGTTAAAAGCATTTATAAATTTTCCTGGTATTCAAACGGGCGTCAAAGAGTTGTATGACATCAAAAAAAATCTGCAAAAACATCAAGCCAGTTGTATCTTTATAGAGCCACAATTTAATACGAATATTATTAACATTATAACACGCGGAACTAATATTCGTACATGTGTGCTTGATCCTCTTGGTACAAGTATACCATTAAGTCAAGATAGTTATATAAAATTTCTTTTTCAACTATCTAATCAATATATTCGTTGCTTGAATAAACATTAAGGAACAAAACGTGCAGCAGATTGATAAAACATTTTTATTTTATTGCTATTGTTTTTATAATAAAATGATTTTTTTAACTAATATTTTAGTTATATCGATCGTTTTTTCTGGTTGTAATGTTTTAGAAAAAAATCAACATGTAAGCATGTTAATGAACAAAATAACGCCAATTCAACCATTTTCTAACAATGTTTTAGCATATCAAAATAAACAGTATAAACATATAGTACAAAAAGGAGAAAATATCACTTCATTACTGATAAAATCAGGTGTTAATACAAAAGACATTTTCACATTAATTAAAAAAGATAATGCAATTTTAAATAACATTCAACCAAATCAAGAATTATATTGGAAAACAAATGAGTTTAATGAATTATTAGAATTAAAATGGATTATTTCTCCTTTGAAAAAAAAAATATACAAAAAAAATAATCATAATTTCATAATGGTAAATAATGTTTTAAAAGATGATTTAATCTATAAAAACATCTTTATCAAAAAAAAATCAAATTTTTTTAGCAGCGCATCAAAAATAGGATTAAATCAACATGATATTATGAATGTTGTTCAAGCTTTCAAATGGCAAGTAAACTTTCATAAACTGAATATAGGGAGTGTTTTTCATATAGTTTTTTTGCATAATTTTCAATGTAATAAAAATATATTATTAGGTGTAAAGTTAAATAATGCTGGAAAAACATATTACTCAATAAGAGCATGTAATGGACATTTTTATGATATTAATGGATGTAATAAACAACAAAAATGGATTGATCTTTCTTTACTAAAGAAATATCGTATTTCTTCTAAATTTAATTTACATCGTCTGCATCCGGTAACACATCATGTTTCTCGTCATTTAGGAATAGATTTAGCGATGCCAAAAGGAACGCCTATTTTTTCTACTACTAATGGCAAGATTATAAAAACACATTTTGATAAAATATCTGGATTCTATATTGTATTAAAACATGATGATTTTTGTATAACTCGATACATGCATTTAAAAAAAATTTTAGTTAAACAAGGAGACAATGTAAAAATAGGACAAAAAATTGCTTTATCGGGAAATACCGGAAGAACTACAGGTCCTCATCTACATTATGAAATTTGGATTAATAATCAAGCAGTTGATCCTTTAAATGTAAAGAATCTTTTTTGTGATACATTAACAGAAAAAGAAAAAAAAATTTATATTAATGATTCTAAAAAAATAGTTTTTGCTTTAAATACAACTATAATTTAAAAATGAATATATGCTGATACAAAAAAATAATTATGTTACTCTTAGAATTTTTATAGTATTTGTTTTTCCTTTTTTTCTCATTAAATCTCCTTGAGTAATGATAACCAAATCACCGATACATAAAAAATTCTTTTTACGTAAAAGAGTAATCGCTTCATCAGATGCTTGAAATCCATTAAATTTAGTATCAAAATATATAGGTGTCACACCTCTATACAAACTGGATAAGTTTAAAGTTTTTTTATGTTTTGATAAAGCAAAAATAGGTAATCCGGAAGTAATTCTTGATGTCATTAATGGTGTTTTGCCAGATTCAGTTAATGTAATGATTGCGGTAATACCCTTTAAATGATTAGCTGCATACATAGCAGACATCGCAATAGCTTCTTGAATATTATCAAACATAACGTTAAGACGATGTTTAGATACGTTAATACTTGGTACTTTTTCAGCTCCCTGACAAATGTTTGACATTTTCATTACTGTTTCTGATGGATATTTTCCAGATGCGGTTTCAGCAGACAGCATGACTGCATCACTTCCATCGAGCACAGCATTGGCTACATCCATCACTTCTGCGCGAGTAGGAGATGGATTCAGAATCATCGATTCCATCATTTGCGTTGCTGTAATAACTATTCTATTTAATTTTCTAGCGGTTCGAATTAATCTTTTTTGAATTCCAGCTAATTCTGATTCTCCAATTTCAACACCTAAATCTCCTCTAGCTATCATAATTCCATCAGAAGATAGAATAATTTCTTCTATTACTTGTTGATTCATCACTGCTTCAGCACGCTCTATTTTAGCAATAATTTTAGCATTACTATGAAATTTTTTAGCTAATTTTCTAGCTTGTTTTAAATCATTACTACATCTTGGAAAGGACACAGCTAGATAATCTACATCAATTTCAGCAGCAACAACAATATCTTTTTTGTCTTTTAATGTCAAAGAATCTGCTGATAAACCACCACCTAATTTATTAATACCTTTATTATTAGAAAGTATTCCTCCGATAACAACTTTTGTAAAAATTTTGTTATCAGTAACTTGCAAGACTTGTAATTGTATTCTGCCATCATCTAATAGCAAGATATCATTTGATTTTAAATCATTGGGTAATTTTTTATAATCAATACCTACACTTTCTTCGGTTCCATCAAATTCCTTCAATAAAGTATCCAATATAAAAAAATTACCTGTTTTTAAAAAGATTTTGTTTTTTTTAAACTTAGAAATACGAATTTTTGGTCCTTGCAAATCACCGAGTAATGCAACATGATAATTTAACTTATTCATTATTGCTCTTGCCTTTTTTGCTCTTAATTTATGTTCTACGATCGAACCATGCGAAAAATTTAATCGTAATACATTAACTCCTGCAAGCATCAATTTTTCAAGGTTATTATCAATATCTGTCGATGGACCTAATGTAGCAATAATTTTTGTTCTTCTTAGACGGGTTAACATAAAAAAACCTTTTTATTAGATATATTAAAAATATTTAACGTTATTAAATGAAATATTTTTATAATTTTAATATTTCTCAAGCAAGTAAAAATAAAATATTTATATTGATTGAACTCTTTAGAAACATTAATATACGTAATATTCACGTTTTCTATAATGCAATATTATACCTAAAATAATCAATATTTTTTGCAACAATATTTCTTGTATTATATTAAAACGTTCAACTTTATATGCATAATATACATTTTTTTAAACAAAACGAGAAGGTTATGATTACAGAAAGAAATCAAGCTTGCGATTTAGTAATTTTTGGTGCAAAAGGAGATTTGTCAAAACGAAAACTATTACCTGCATTATATAAATTAGAAAAATTAAATAAAATAGATAAGAATACCCGTATTATTGCTGCAGGACGTGCCAACTGGAATATACAAGAATATATAAAAATAGCCAAAACAGCAATAAAAACTTTTTTAAATGAAGAGCTCAATAATATCGTTTGGAAAAAATTTAGTTCTCGTTTATATTTTTGTAATATAGATGTTCATGAAAAACTACATTTTTTTAGATTAAAAAATATATTAAATCAACAAAAAAACATAGCTATTTATTATTGCGCTGTGCCACCTGATACATTAAGTTCTATTTTTGAAGGTTTAAAACATGCTAACTTAAATCTTATTTCATCACGTATAGTTTTAGAAAAACCATTAGGAATATGTTTAAAAACATCAAAACAGATTAATAATCAGATATCTAAATATTTTTTAGAATCGCAAATTTTCCGTATTGATCATTATCTTGGAAAAGAATCAATACTGAACTTATTTGCATTAAGATTTGCAAACTCATGTCTTTTTAATAATTGGAACAATCACACAATTGATCATGTGCAAATTACTGTTTCTGAAGAAGTCGGAATCGAAGATCGATGGAATTACTTTAATAAAATGGGACAAATGAAAGATATGGTACAAAACCATCTCTTACAAATCTTAACTATTATAACAATGAAAAAACCCAAAACCATTACATCTAAAAATATTAAAAATGAAAAATTAAAAATTTTGAGATCTTTAGTTCCCATTAACATAAACAACGCTCATCAAAATACAGTGAGAGGTCAATATTCTTCAGGACAGATAAATGGTAAAAATACATGTTCTTATTTAGAAGAAAATCCTAAAAAAGAAAAAAGTGACACAGAAACTTTTGTAGCTCTAAAAATTAATATTAATAATAAAGAATGGTCCGGTGTACCATTTTATCTAAGAACAGGCAAACGTTTAGCAAAAAAATATTCTGAAATAGTAATTTTTTTCAAAAAAAATCCTATCAATTTATTTAAAAGTTCTAATTTGAAGAATTTTCAAAATAAATTAATCATACGTTTAGAACCTCATGAAAATATCACATTTGATTTTTTAAATAAAAAAATAGGACTAGATCAAGAATATCAACTAGAAAAGAATAAATTAGAATTTGTTCATGTTTTTAATGAAAATCCTAAAATTTTTATTGATGCTTATGAACGATTGTTATTAGAAAGTATGAGAGGTATACAAGCTTTATTTGTTTCCCGTGAAGAAATAGAGGCATCATGGAAATGGGTAGATCCTATTGTACAAGCTTGGAAAAAAAATCAAGAAAATATAATAGAATTATATCCTTGCGGTACTTTTGGTCCAAAAAAATCAGATTTTTTAATTAATCAAGATGATCGATTTTGGAATCAATTTAATTAAAGATCATCTATCTTGACTTAGCTTAGAAAACTATGTTAGGTTGAAAAACAATTTATTTTATATATAAATGTATATCAAATCATAATGATATGTCACATAAACACTTTACTTGTTTAAATATATTTAATTTTCATATAATTGTATACTTTTGCTAATCGAGGAAAATAATATCTCATGATACGTGTTATTCTTTTCTTATTAACTAATTTAGCAGTAATGTTGGTATTTAGTCTGATTCTTAATTTGATAGGTATTCAGTCTAATAGTATTTATGGATTACTAATTATTTCAAGTCTGTTTGGTTTTAGTGGTGCTATCATATCATTGATTTTATCAAAATGGATTGCATTACGTTCTGTGAACGGTGAAATCATCACAAAACCACGTAACGAAACAGAGATTTGGTTAATGAAAATAATACGAGAACAATCTATTAAAAAAGGCATTTTGATGCCACAAATAGCAATATATCAAGCTTCTGATATAAACGCTTTTGCAACAGGATCTCGTCGTAATTCAGCATTAATTGCTATTTCTACAGGATTATTAGCAAATATGACGCGAAATGAAGCAGAAGCAGTTATTGCTCATGAAATCAGTCATATCTCTAATGGTGATATGATTACAATGACATTAATTCAAGGTATAGTTAATACTTTTGTTATTTTTATATCAAGAATATTATCACAAGTTATCAGTAATATTATCTCAAATAATAGAAATAATGATAATGAAGAAACTAAAAATTCATTTATATACTTTGTGATTTCTACAATTTTAGAACTACTGTTTGGTGTATTGGCAAGCATGATTACAATGTGGTTTTCTAGACATCGTGAATTTTATGCAGACGCTGGATCTGCGAAATTAGTAGGTCGTGATAAAATGATTGCCGCATTAAAAAAATTAAAAACCAGTTATGAACCTCAAGAATCTGAAAACATAATGGCGTTTTGTATTAATGGAAAATCAAATTCTTTCTTAAAACTATTTGCATCTCATCCTTCTTTAGAAACGCGAATAAACGCTTTATATAATAAAACATATATGTCATAACTATTGTAATTCTCTTAGTAGAAGCAACATATTTCTATTAAGAGAAAAAAATAATATTTATATTATTTAAATAATTTTTTGTGAATAACAATATTAGCATCTTTATTCTATTATATACTTTTAAAAAATAATGTTTTTTTTGATATTACAAAACAATCTGTGTTAAAATCGCAAAATATCTATTCATAATGATTTTTATAAACGCTTCATCCTAAAAAAACAAAAAAATATTTCAAATATTTCTATATTTTTTTACACAACGTTTAAAAAAATATTGACCACTTTAACTAATATATTAAAACATAACAGCACAATAACATCTCCTAAACATCCATTATCCATAAAAAACAATTAATTTTAAGGTAAATTTGTATTTTTTATAACAAATGTGATATTTAAACGCTAAATATCTATTGACATTCAGCGTTTTAAATAATGAAGAATGTATCAAAAATTTAATAAGTTTTTATCATAATATATTTATGTATAGCTGAATTATTGAAGACTCTCACATATTTATGTAACCTAATTTGATTCAAAAAGTTTTTAACTTTATACATATAATGTAATAATATAAAACATATTTATTGAGAGACATAATACATGTCAGACATTATTTGTATTATATATTGTCCTATTTTTATACGGAGCTTTTCTGATGGAGTTTTTTTTAGAACCGTCAACTTGGGCGGGATTGTTAACACTAATTATTTTAGAAGTAGTATTAGGAATCGATAACTTAATTTTTGTAGCAATTTTATCAGAAAAACTACCTCCTGATCAAAGAGATAAAGCACGTTTAATTGGATTAGGATTAGCTCTGGTAATGCGTTTAGCACTGTTATCATTAATATCTTGGATAGTTACACTAACGTATCCTATTATTTTAAATCAATTTTTCTCTTTATCAATACGTGATATCATTCTATTATTTGGCGGTTTATTTTTATTATGTAAAACTACAATGGAGTTACATGAAAGATTAGAAAGTAATCCTCATGAAACCTCAGAAAACAAAAATTATGCAGGATTTTGGGCAGTAGTTATTCAAATAGTCATTCTAGACGCTGTATTTTCTTTAGATGCAATAATAACAGCTGTAGGAATGGTAAACCAATTGTTAATCATGATGATAGCTGTTATTTTAGCAACAATATTAATGTTATTTGCCTCGAAAACACTCACTAACTTTATCAATCTTCATCAAACAGTAGTTGTACTTTGCTTAAGTTTTTTGCTAATGATAGGTTTTAGTTTGGTTACAGAAGCTTTAAATTTTTCTATACCAAAAGGATATTTATACGCAGCAATAGGATTTTCAGTATTAATTGAAATATTCAATCAAATAGCTCGTCATAACTTCATGAAAAATCAATCTAGAAGACCCATGCGACAAAGAGCAGCAGAAGTCATTTTACGTTTAATGGTAGGAGAAAAAAATAACATTAGCAAAATTAATAGTATTAAACACAATAACGATCAAAAAACAAAATCTATTCAATCTTCAAAAAAAATAGAAACGTTTAAAGATGAAGAAAGATATATGATTAATGGAGTTTTAACCTTAGCAGGAAGATCTGTTAGAAGTATCATGACTCCAAGAAGAAATATATCTTGGGTTAATACTGAAAAAAATACCGATGAAATTAGAATGCAATTACTAGATACACCTCATAGTTTATTTCCAGTGTGTAAAGGAGAATTAGATGAAATAATAGGCATCGTCCGAGCTAAAGAATTATTAGTAGCTCTTGAAAAAAAAATAGATGTATCTATTTTTGCAAGTAAAATATTACCCATTATAATACCAGACACGTTAGATCCGATTGATCTTCTTGGTGTTCTTCGTCGAGCTCAAGGAAGTTTTGTTATTGTTAGTAATGAGTTTGGTGTAGTTCAAGGATTAATCACTCCATTAGATGTTTTAGAAGCTATTGCAGGGGAATTTCCAGATGCAGATGAAACGCCGGATATTATAAAAGAAAATAATAGTTGGTTAGTAAAAGGTGAAACGGATTTACATTCATTACAACAACTTTTAAATACTGAAGAGTTGATTAAAGAAAGTAATTATGCTTCCTTAGGAGGATTATTAATTGCACAAAAAGGTCAGTTACCCATTACAGGAGAAATTATTTGTATTCATCCTTTTGATTTTCATATCGTAAAAGCCACAGAATACCGAGTTGATCTAGTTAGAATTATTCAAAAAAAAGATGATTTTATAAAAATTTAAAATAATATTTTTTATACTTATATTTTTTCTAAAAATAGATGTTTTTTGAGAACATTATGTCCAATACAATTTTAACACTAGATAGTTCAATTGATTCTTGTTCATTTGCTATATATAAAAACCATGATATTCAAGTAATACAAGAATACTGTAAAAAAAAACATACTACAAAAATGTTACCTATGCTTCAAAAAATATTACTTCAAACCAACACAAAATTACATGATTTGAATTACATTGCCTTTGCAAAAGGACCTGGAAACTTCACTAGTATTCGTTTTGCAGCAAGTATTGCACAAAGTTTATCTTTAAGTTTAAATATTCCTATAATGAGCGTATCTACTTTATCTATCATGGCTCAACAAGCATGGCGAAAATATCAAAAAAAAGAAATAATTATCTTGTTGAACACTCAAAAAAAAAATGTTTATTGGGGGCAATATATAAGAAATACAGAATCTATTTGGACTGGATCAAAAACGGAAACCGTTATTGAAAAAACAAAAATTCAAAATAAAATACAGTCTTTAAAAAAAATATGGACTGTAGTGAGTAACCCATCAAAAATCTGTTGTTATGCAAGAATTCCACAAATCAAAAATATCAAATATTTTTTTCCTAATGCTCAAGATATTATTCCATTTGTATTATTAAAAATTCAAAAAAAAGAACATAATTTTTCTATAAATAGCAATATTAATTATTTAGATAAAAAGTTTAATATATAAGGTTAAAAGATTTCTTAAAAAATCAATACTGAAAAAAAAATGAAATATATTCAGTATTGATTATATTCAATTAATATTGTAGTATTAAATGTATTTAAAAAAAATTGTATTTTGTTATAACAATGAAATATTTTTTTTAAGTTAAAATAACTAATCGGGTAATACAATATTTAATTCTAATATAGAAATTTGTTCATTTTTTTGTTCTAGCTGTACTGTTATCATATTAGGTTCGATATTTACATATTTACAAATTACAGATAATATTTCTCGTTTTAATTCCGGAAAATAATCTGGTTCACTATTATATTTTCTTTGTTCTGCAACAATTATTTGTAGTCTTTCTTTTGCGACATTAGCAGTATTTTTATGTCGAGACAAAAAAAAATCTAATAAAGCCATCTTTATCTCCAGAATAAACGTTGTAAAAAACTTTTTCTTTCTTCTTCAACAAAACGAAAGTTACGTTGTTTACCTAATAATCGATCTACAGTATCGTAATAAGCCTGCCCTGCATTAGAACGAACGTCTAATATTATAGATTCACCTTGATTTGATGCACGAAGAACAGACGGATCTTCTGGAATGACGCCAATAACAGGTATCTGAAGAATTTCTACAACATCTTTCATACTTAACATTTCTCCTTTTTTAACACGTGTAGGATTATAACGCGTTAGTAAAAGATGTTCTTTTATAGGAATTTTATTTTGTTTTGCTCTTTTTGATTTAGATGAGACAATTCCTAAGATTCGATCAGAATCTCTTACTGAAGACACTTCAGGATTTGTAGTAATGATAGCTTCATCTGCAAAATATATAGCTAAAATTGCTCCAGTCTCTATTCCTGCTGGTGAATCACAAATAATAAAATCAAATTTCATTTTGATAAGTTCTTCTAAAATATTTTCTACTCCTATGTATGTTAAAGCATCCTTATCGCGAGTTTGTGATGCCGGTAAAATAAATAAGTTTTTTGTCTTTTTATCTTTTATCAACGCTTGATTTAACGTTGCATCACCTTGAATAACGTTAATAAAGTCATATACAACTCTACGTTCGCATCCCATTATTAAATCTAAGTTTCTTAATCCGATATCAAAATCTATAACAATGGTTTTATTGCCTTGTTTTGCTAAACCAGTTGCAATAGCTGCACTTGAAGTAGTTTTACCTACGCCTCCTTTCCCTGAAGTCACTACAATAATCCGTGTCATATAAAAAAATCCTTAAAAAAATACACTTAACTGAGAGAATTGATAGTTAAAAATTGATTTTTTAAGTAAATTTGAGCTGATTTTCCGATAAATTCTGATGGTATTTGATCTGATAGCCAATATTCTCCAGATATAGAAACGAGTTCTGCAAATAATCCTGTGCAAAATATTTTTCTTGTAGTATCTCCATCAGCACCTGCAAGAACTCTACCTCGAACAACACCATAAATATGAATGTTTCCATCTGCTACTAATTCAGCGCCAGCACTAACGTTATTCACAACTATTAAATCGGCATTTTTTGCATAAATTTTTTGACCTGAACGTACTGGTATATCTACAATATGAGTTTTTTCTGTTTTTTTTGTTGTGTGATTTTTCTTTTTTTTCAAAATAGAAACATGAGATTTGCTATAAAAAATATCTATATTATGATGAAAACTGTTTTTATTTTCTGATAAAACAGGCAAACCTGAATTTATAATGCTTTTTTTTAAAGAATCATTATTACAACCGCTAACACCTAAAACAAAAAAACCATGAGAAATAATAATATTTTGAATTTTTTTCCAGTCTGCAACATTACATATTTCTGAAATGTTAACAATTACGGGTGCATTTTTAAAAAAATTCGGACATTCTTGAGTTTTCTCATATAATGATTTATTTATTAATTCTATATTGTGATCATGTAAATAAAGTACTAGTAATGTAAAACTGCTACCTTTAATTTCAATAGATTTTTTTTGCATATTGATTGCTCAAGAATTTTTACTGATATGCATGTGAAAATTTATTATTTATATAATATGTAAAGATAATTTAATATTAAAGAATTAATAAATATTATTCAAAACAAATTATAATATAAATATTATATGATAACAATTGCTATTTTTTAAATATCAAATTATTAAAAAATGCGCTTAAAACAATATAAATATATTAAAATGAACAAGGACAAATCTAATTTTGTTATTATCTCAAAATAGTCAAATAATATTACGTCATGCAAAACAATTTGAAACAAAAAAAGTGTTTTTTTTTGGCAATATACAAGATGTTTTACCTATATACTTGTTAACTGATCAGACAAAAATTCACTTTTATAAATATAACGATTATTTATGTTTTCAAAAAAAAAATATCAAAAATATTAATATTTATAACACTATATTAATTTCAAAAAATATAATCCAGGATTGCAACACAATAATTTATTACTGGCCTAAAAATAAAAAAGAAGCAGAATTTCAATTAAAAAATGCTCTATCGTGTTTATCATTAAATACTCGTGTATTTATCGTTGGAAACAATTCAAGTGGAATAAAAAGTGCATCGAAAATTTTGCAACCATGGATTAAATTAAAAAAAATAGATAACGCAAAGCATTCTATATTGATGACAGGATCTATTAAAAAAACAATACAATTCACGTTGCATAATTTTTTTAAAATACACACATGGAATAATTTATATATAAAATCTTTACCTGGTGTTTTTGGTCATAAAAAAATAGATGAAGGTAGTAAACTATTAGCTTCGACTTTTTCAAAAAATATGAATGGAAAAATTTTAGATATGGGTAGTGGAACAGGTTTTTTGTCGGTATGTTTATTAAATTGCTCACCAAATGTTCTTGTAACTTTAACAGATAATAATGTAATTGCGTTAAAATGCAGTCAAGAAACTCTTAAAATTAACCAGTTCAAGGGTCAAATAATTGCTAGCAATATATATTCAAATATTTTTGAAAAATTTGACTTAATTATTTCTAATCCACCCTTTCATGAAGATTTAGCAACTAATTTTAACACAATAAAAACGATTATATTTGAATCGGTGCAATATTTAAAACCAAAAGGAGAATTGAGATTTGTCGTAAATAGCTGTTTTAAATATGATATTTTTTTAAAAAAAATATTCAAACATTTTGACATAATAGAAAAAAATTATAAATATCAAGTTTATCAAACGTTTTTAAATTGAATAAAAATATCAAGTTTATTTTACCCGGAGCGGGACTTGAACCCGCAAAGCCATAAAAGCCGAGGGATTTTAAGTCCCTTGTGTCTACCAATTTCACCATCCGGGCTTAATAAAATTTTAGAGGCGTATCCCGGAATCGAACCGGGTTATACGGATTTGCAATCCGCTACATATCCAATCTGTCAACACGCCTATATTGTTATTATAAGAAAAAAAAACAAAAATTACAAACAAAAAATTTTTTACATCAATTTTAATCAAAATCAAATCGAAAAATACTTTTGCAATTCATCATATAATGATTTAATATAATAATTGTTTGGAGAGGTGGCCGAGTGGTTTAAGGCAGCGGTCTTGAAAACCGCCGACGAGAAATCGTCCGAGAGTTCGAATCTCTCTCTCTCCGAAAAAAAATAATACATCAAAAAAATATTTTCAATATTTTTGTTTTATCTTCCTACCTTAAATTTTTTACACAACATACAAAAAAATATTTTATTTTGTATTTGATAAAATTTCAATTTCTACACGACGATCAGGTGCTAAACAACTTATCAACAAAGACTTATTTTTGATATCGTTACATACTTGATTAGTTAGTGGATATTGTTTACCCATGCCTTGCACCGTAATACTATCTCTAGAAAATCCTCGAGATGTCAAATAATTCTTAATGCTGTAAGCACGATTTTCGGACAACGTTTGATTATATTCTTGATTACCTATTCTATCTGAATGACCTGAAAGCACAATGGAAATATTTTTTAATTTCATTTTTTGAATGTCATCATCTAATTTATTAAGTTTATCATAAGATATTGGTTTTAAATCTGCACTATCAAAAGAAAAATTAATTTGTTCATTCAGAACCGGATACGATTCACTATTTGAATTAACATCATCATATAATGAAATAAGATCCATATCAGAATTACCAAATTTCCATCCTAAGGAAAAAATTGCATTTCCTAAAGGTGGTTTCCATGATGAATCTATTATTTTTTTAACCTTATTTTTCCATGTATAATCTAGTCTAGTAATAAGTTGGTTATCAAATACATATTCTGCACCTAAAGAAACACTAGGGTATATAATACTATCTTTAGTAAATGTATCTCTTAATTCCTTTTGAGAAAGAAGATCACTCCAAAAAGCAAAACCACCTAATCTAGTATAAACATGAAACGAATCCGTAATTGGATAAGACAGTTTTGTTGTTAATTCAAGACTATGTGATTGCATATATCTGGTATATTTATCAAATATTTTATGTGGGAAAAATCCATTAGTACTATTATCTACTTCAAAAGATAAATAAGGATTGACTTCATATCCTAAAAATAGACCGATTATAGGAGCGCTAAATTTTTCTTTTACACTAAAGTCATCTTTAACAATTTTAGATTGCTTGATATGACTATTATACTTTAATTGAAAAGGATCGATATAAGACCAGCCTAATTTTGTCCCAAAATACCATCCATTTTGTTCTGTAGCTTGCACATAATTTACGAAACTTGCTAATACAAAAAACAAAATAGCAAGAACTTTTTTTTTCATTATGAAACTCCTTTATTGTTAAAAAAAATTAAATGAAATTTCTTACATAAAATATCATTTTTAACATTATGCATATAATTGATTTAATTTTTTCATTAAACAATTCATTAAAAACCATACAAAAAAATATTTATTAACGATTATATATTATATAGCAAATATCACATTAATCATACATTAACAATTATATATAATGGTAATATATCATTAATGTAAAAATGATTCAGTTAAGAAATGTTATAAGATAAAGCCAGCAAACGTATTCCTAAAAAATGCAACATTAATAAATATCCAAATCCAGATACAAAAAAAACAAATACCAAGCGTGTAATTTTACTCAATAAGGAATCAAAATATGAAAAAACCATAAATTTTAACATAATTGATAAAATCAAAATCATAAATAATGTTGATAATATAATACGTACAATAAAAATTAATTCGTTTATTGTAAAAAATAACATTTTTCTTCTGTACAACTCTCGAGAAAGTAAGGCTAAATTTATCCAACTAGCAATACTAATTGATAAAGCGAGTCCGGCATGTTGAAAATAAAAAATACAAAATGGATTCATACACTGTGTGACAATTAGAGTAAAAAATGAAATTTTCATAGGCACGTTGATCGCTTCACAAGCATAAAAAGCAGCAGAAAAAATTTTTACTAAAATAAAAGCGATCAAACCAAACGAATAATATTTTAATACTTGATCTATCATTAAAACATCAAAATCTGTAAATTTTCCATATTGAAAAAGAACGATAATAATTGGTTTTGCAAGAAAAAAAAGAAGCGCAGCACCAGGTACAGCACAAATTACACTGATGCGAAATCCCCAATTTAGAAGATGCAAACCTTCTAAGATTCTATTTTTTTTATAACTGTTCGTAAGAGCAGTAAATAATATAGTACTTAATGGTACACCTAAAATGCCAATAGGAAACTCTACTAAACGATCAGCATAGTATATCCAAGATATTGATCCAGCATTTAACAATGAACTAAAAATAGTATTTAATATTAAAGATATTTGGGTAGCAGAACATCCTAATATTGCAGGCCCTATTTTTTTTAGTACTGTTATAAGCCCACGGTTATGCCAATTAAAATGAGGAACAACTAACATGTTAATTTTATATAAAAAAGGTAGTTGATAAAACAGTTGACACAAACCTCCTATAATTACAGCCCATGCTAAAGAAAGCACAGATGGATTAAAAAAAGAACTAAAAAAAACAGAGACAAAAATAATGCTTATATTTAAAAATATAGGAGAAAAAGCCGGTACAGAAAAAAAATTCCAACTATTGAGAATCGATGAACATAATGAAGATAAAGAAATCACAAAAATATAAGGAAACATAATTTGTAATAAATGTTCAGATAAATTCAATTTTTCTGGAAAATTTATAAAACCTGGTGCATTTATTAAAATTAAAAATTTAGAAAAGCACATTCCTAATATTGTAACTATAAATAAAAAAAAACACATACAACCTAATGTAGAAGAAATAAATTCACGCAATTTTTTTTTATTATGATTGGATTTATACTCCATGAGCACTGGAACAAATGCTTGAGAAAATGCACCCTCTGAAAAAATACGACGTAATAAATTAGGAATTTTAAAAGACACAAAAAAAGCATCGGTAAAAATAGAAACACCAAAAATACTTGCAATTAAGATATCTCGAATAAAACCTAATATACGAGATATCAAAGTCATCAAACTAACTGATATTAAAGATTTTAAAAGATTCATTCTCAAATATAACCCATGACTTATAAACAATTTTTTTAAAATTTACGAGATATCTAAAAAATTATTTTTGATTCAAAAACTAATATTTACTATATTAAAAGATCAAAATAACCTGCATGAGTTTCTAAAAAATCATTATTTAATAAATATGGAGAATAAAGTTCAATGACTGAATTAAAAACTATCACAATAATAAAACCAGACGACTGGCATGTTCATGTAAGAGATGGTAAAATTTTAGAAAAAGTTATTAAATACACGGCGCAATTTTATAAAAGGGCCATCATTATGCCAAATCTTGAAGATCCTATTACAAATTGTGTTAAAAGTCTTGCATATCGTAACAGAATTTTAAATTCTATAAAATTCAATTCTACATTTCAACCGCTAATGACCTGTTATTTAACTCCATTTACAACTTCCAAAGAATTGGAATATGGATTTTATAAAAAAATATTTGTAGCTGCTAAATTATATTTGAAATCTTCCACGACTAACTCTGAAAATGGTATTAAAAATATTAATGATATAAATCATATTTTACAATGTATGGAAGATATTAGCATGCCATTACTGATACATGGTGAAGATAATGATAAAAATATTGATATTTATGACAGAGAATCAGAATTTATAAAAAACATATTAGAACCATTGCGCAAAAAATTTTCAAAATTAAAAATAATATTAGAACATATTACAACGAAAGATGCAGTAGAATATGTTAAAAAACATGATGAACAATATTTGTCTGCAACAATTACACCTCATCATTTAATGTTAAATAGAAATGATATGTTTTTAAAAGGCATTCAGCCACATCTATATTGTTTACCAATATTGAAAAAACGAACACATCAACAGGCTTTAAGACAAGCTGTATCTAATGGAGATAAACATTTTTTTTTAGGTAGTGATACCGCGCCACATTTAAATAAAAATAAAATTCATTGTTTTGGACGTCCTGGAATATTTAATGCTCCATCTTCTTTATTATGTTATATAACAGTGTTTGAAGAACTTAATGCTTTGAAACATTTTCAAGCATTTTGCTCAGAAAATGGACCTAATTTTTATAATATGCCTATTAATACTGAAACAGTAACATTAGTAAAAAAACCATTTAAAATACTCAATAAAATTAATATAGGAAAAAAGAAAATCATTCCATTTTTATCAGGAAAAACTTTGCACTGGTCTATGAAAACTTAATCAATAAATTATATTTTTTATTCATATTTATTACATTTTTAGTTGCCCATCAATATTATAAGTGATAGATTTTCGATATTGCGAAAAGAGTTCTAATAGAGATTGATTTAAGCAAAATTTTTTATTGATAATAACTTTATTATTACCATGAATTTTTTTTACAACAATACATTTTTTAACAACAAAGTTCCAAGAAATATTTAATTTCTCTTGATTTTTATAAGGAGCAAAGATATTGTATTTTGTTTCTAACAATAATCTATCTTGATGTAAAGATAAAAATTTTTTAAACAATATTGTTTTTTCTTGAAAAATTAACTTCAATTGATCTATATTAGAATTAGAGTTTAATAAAGTATATCTTTCCTTATTTAAAAGTTTTTCTAAGGCTATCAAAATTATTTTTTTTTTATTTATAGTTTCTGTTAATAGTTTCATTTTTTTGCTATATTTGTTGAAAAGATAAGAATTATATGATGTAACATATCTATAATTTTTATGAGAATGTTGAATATTAGAATTCAGGAAATAATGTTTTTAAAAAAGATATAATTATATTTTATAATGACACTATTACTTCACCATTTTTATTAACAATGCCAGTAATAATTTTGCCATTTTTCGTTTTAATACGAATACGTTCGTTTTCAGATCCATTACTTAATGATGTTGCTTGAGAAGAAATAAAAAAATTTTCTCCTCGAATAATAATTTTAATGCTTTGATTAATGCGAACCGTCCAAAATGGACGTATTATAAAAGAGGTTATTGGTTGCAATGGAAAAATGTCACGTAAATTGACTTTATTTATGACATCTTTTTTATGAATGCAAGTATTATAAGGTAAATTTTCTAATTGTCCTATTTCAACTTTAAGATCTGATTCTGTGATTTTAGTACCTCTAGGGATTTTTCTATTTGCAACAATATATTTTCCTTTTTGTTGAAATTCAACTTTTAAATAATGATGTTTTTTTCCGCAAATTAGAAGAATATGAGTCAACCCTAAGCGATTTAAGTTATTAGGAAAAGAAAAAACAGGTTTTTCACAAAAAAAATTTTTTTTTAATGGAGTACGGATGATAACTGTTACATTTTTTTTATGAGGAAACGTTTTTTTAAAAAAATCATTTAATTTTTCAGTTAAATTATGTGCATTTGAAGTACAGGTTAAAAAAAATAAAAGAAAAAAAATGATTGTTTTTATTAATTTCATTAAAATTCCTTTAATATTTATATTAATATAATATTTTTTTATATTATATTAATATAATATAGATTAATACTCTAATAATTTTTTGATTGATCATATAATCTTAATTACAGATAATTATAACGCAAAACGATAAAGAATTTTTTATAGTTTTATTGAAAATAGTCAGAATAATCTTCTAAATTTATTTAAACAATGATAGTTTGATATTACGCCTGAATTATTTAAGTTATCTTTTTTTTGAGGAGCGAGATATTATGTTTAATACAATCAGTCATATGTTTGATTTCCATCAAAC
The DNA here is from genome assembly GCF_005081445.1 of Buchnera aphidicola (Hyadaphis tataricae). Classification (NCBI taxonomy): domain Bacteria; kingdom Pseudomonadati; phylum Pseudomonadota; class Gammaproteobacteria; order Enterobacterales; family Erwiniaceae; genus Buchnera; species Buchnera aphidicola. The sequence continues at coordinate 367,556 of NZ_CP034873.1, forward strand.
ATCATTAAATCTTTGCGCTAAAAGACAAGAAATATTAGCAGCTAATATCGCAAATGCAGATACACCAGGATATAAATCTATAGACTTTAATTTTAGCAGTGAACTCAGCAAAATTACAAAAAAAAATACAATAAACAAAACCAGTGTAGCTCTTAAAACCACTTCTCTGAACCATTTACATGGAAAAAATAATAGTTCTCTTTTTATTGAGACTGTACCTATAATGACAAATAAAATAAAAATTGATGGTAATACAGTAGACATGAATCGAGAAAGAATTGAATTTTTAAAAAACAGTTTAAAATATGAATCAAGTTTAGCTTTTTTAAAAAATGAAATTAAAAATATCATGAGTGTTTTAAAAGGATAATATATCATGTCTCTTCTAAATATATTTCAAATTGCAGGATCTGCAATTACTGCACAAGCAGAAAAAATGAATGTCATTGCAAGCAATTTAGCCAATATCAATAGTGTAGTATATAAAAATGGAAAATTTTACCCTTATGTTGCAAAACAAGTGGTATTTGAATTTAATTCTGTAAATAATTCAAAAATAGGAGGAGTCAAAATATCTGATGTCGTTGATGACACCAGTCCTATGAAGCTAATATACGACCCTAATAACCCTATGTCGGATAAAAAAGGCTATGTTTTAACATCTAATGTTAATCCAATTACAGAAACAGTAAACAACATCGCAGCATCACGAAGCTATCAAGCTAATATAGAAGTTCTGAAAACCGCTAAATCAATGATCATGAAAACATTAACTATTATTGAATAATAAAAGAGGAATGTATGACTACTATTAATGTTAATTCGAGTTTAGAAAATCATTTGATTGACACAAATAATAATAATGATGCACAAAATGTTTTCAATCCACTAGATTTACAAAAAAATTTTTTAACTCTATTAATGGCGCAAATTAAAAATCAAGATCCTACTGATCCTATTAAAAATACTGAACTAACATCGCAATTAGCGCAAATTAATACAGCAAGTGGAATTGAAAGGCTCAATAATGCTGTAGGACAAGTATCTAATCAAATAAATCAACAGAAAAATATTGAATTATCTTCATTACTTGGACATCATGTAATGGTTCCTAGTAATCAAATTATGCACACAGAAAACGTTAAAACAAATTTTGGTGTAGAATTAATCGGAAAAGCTACGTCAATAAAAATTGAAATTAAAGATCATAAAGGCAAAACAGTATATGTTATTAATAAAACACATGAAGATGATATTTCATCAGGAATACATCATTTCACATGGAACGGAAAAGATTTAAACAATCAAAATGTAAAAACTGGAAAATATGATATTGTCATAACTGCTAAAAATAACGAAAAAAATATTCCTGCATTAGGTTTAAGCGAGGCAGTAGTTCAGAGTATTATTACATCGTCTGATAATCCTATTCTAGATTTAGGCGCTTCAAGAAACATAACACTTTCACAAATCCGTGAAGTTCTTCAATAAAAAGGTAAATATATATGACATTTACAGCTTCTGTAAATGGTTTGCTAGTCAATAATGATTATCTAGACATTATATCTAATAATATAGCAAACGCATCTACTATAGGATATAAAACTAGCACACCGATATTTTATGATATCTTTTCTCGTCGTGCGTATTCTCTAAATAACACAGGATCAGGAGTGGGAGTTTTGAATGTTGTTCAAAACTTTAATAATGGAACCTTAGTAACAACAGGTAGAGATTTAGATTTAGCAATCGTTCAAAATGGTTTTTTTAGAGTAACCGATGCTCAAGGAAAAATATACTACACTAGAAACGGACAATTTGTACTTGATGAGAACAAAAACATTGTCAATATGCAAGGAATGTATTTGACAGGACATAATATATCTAATGAACATAACACAAAAGATAATTTAAATAATAAATTCAATTTAGAAGCTATTAATTTACAACACGCCTATAAATTAGAAGGAAAGCCAACAACCAAAATAAAATTAGATATAAAATTAAATGAAAACGATAAGTTTGTAAAACACACTAATCTTTCTACAGATCCGTCGTATCCTCCATATGCAAATTATACAACAAATATTGATATATATAATAAAAATAACAAAAGAAAAACCATTAGTGTTGATTTTTATAGAGAAGATGAACATATTTGGATGGTGCATGTTGTATCAAATGAAAAATTCAAAGATTCTCAAGAAAATAATAAAAAAGATATAGACACACTATTTCCCATGCAGTTTGATGAAAAGGGTAAATTGATCTCTGATTCTATTATAAAAATCAAACCAAATAATCCTGATTATGAGAATATTGATTTTGACGTATCTAATAGCGCTGAAATAAAAAATATACATAATTCTATTGAAGAAAGTGTTCAAAATGGATATTCATCGGGATCGTTAAAAACCTTTGATATCCTTCCAAATGGCACAATTATGGGAACTTATTCTAACGAACAAAAAAAACCAATAGTACAAATATTACTATCAAAATTTATTAATCCTGAAAAATTACAACATGAAAGTGGTAGTATGTGGTCTGCAACTGCAAACTCTGGAAAAGAAACAATCGGTATAGCGGGTGATCAAGGCTTTGGAGTCTTAGCAACTAAAACGTTAGAATATTCAAATGTTGATTTGAATAAAGAATTAATTAATATGATTATTGCACAACGAAATTATCAATCAAATGCACAATCTTTCAAAGCTGAAGATAAAATCATTAGTACTCTAATTAATTTAAAATAATTAAAGAGGAAAGATTATAATGGAAAATGCAGTCTATGATGCTATAGTTTCCGCAAATCAATTACTAGAAAAACAAAATATCATAGCTAATAATTTAGCTAATATTTCAACAACAGGTTTCAAAGAAAAATTTCATTATATTTTAGAAAAAAATAGCACAGAAAACAAACAAGATGCATATAATACAATAATAAAAGAATATTATAACGTATCTCCGGGAATATTAAATTATACACAAAGAAATTTAGATTTATTTGTAGAAAAAGATGGTTGGTTTGTTGTCAAAGATATAAATGGCGAAGAAGCATATACAAAAAATGGTCATTTAAAAATTAATTCAAATGGCAAATTAACCATTCAAAACAATGAAGTCATAGGAAATCATTGTGATATCAACATACCAAATAATGCACAATTAAGAATTTCATCTGATGGGGTAATTTCGTCTATATTCAAAAAAAAAAATAACTCAGTTGAAAACAAAATAGGAGAATTGAAATTAGTCAAAATCCCGATAAATAGTTTGATACAAAAAGAAAATGGATTTTTTTACTTAAATAAAAAATATGATAATTTCCATCATAAAAATAGGTTAATCCCTCATGATAATAATGTGCGTATAAAATCAGGAATGTTAGAACTTAGTAATGTTAATGCTGCACAAAATATGATAGAAATGATATCAAATGCTAGGCAATTTGAAACACAAATGAAAATAATCTCAATATCTGATAAAAATGCTGAGTATGCTAATCAATTAATTAATATTAACAATTAATCACGAGGACTAAAAATATGATTCCATCTTTATGGATTTCTAAAACTGGACTTGATGCTCAACAAATGAATATGAATGTTATTTCAAATAATTTAGCGAACGTTAGCACTAATGGATTTAAACGTTCTCGAGCAGTGTTTGAAGACTTAATGTATCAAACCATTAGACAAGCTGGAACTAATTCATCAATTGATACCACCTTGCCTTCAGGTTTACAATTAGGAACCGGTGTTAGACCAGTTGCTACTGAAAAAATTCATAGTCAGGGTAACTTGTCAAAAACAGATGCATTGAAAGATGTAGCAATTAATGGACCAGGTTTTTTTCAAGTACAATTGCCTGATGGAAGCGTAGCATATACAAGAGATGGTTCTTTTCAAATAGATCAAAATGGTCAATTAGTCACAAACAGCGGATTCCCTATTGTTCCCGAAATCAACGTTCCGCCTAATGCATCAAATATTAATATTGCAAGAGATGGAGTAGTAAGCGTTGCGGTGCAGGGACAAACGCAACCTATGTTTCTTGGACAATTAAATTTAATTAACTTTATTAATAATTCTGGATTAGAAAGTTTAGGTGAAAACTTATATCAAGAAACACAAGCATCTGGTACTCCAATTGATACAACTCCAGGATTAAATGGAACAGGATTGTTGTATCAAGGATACGTTGAAACTTCTAACGTTAATGTTGCTGAAGAATTAGTAAATATGATTCAAACACAACGGGCTTATGAAATAAATAGCAAATCAATTAATACATCAGATCAAATGTTACAAAAATTATCTCAGTTATAATTGTTTACTTTTATATTATTTTGTATAAATAATGTTTTACAAAAATTTATATTGAACATCTATTATTAAAGGTAACTTTTTCGTGATAAATTTCGTTTTTCATAAAACCAAATATTATTTTGTTCCTATTTTTTTATTATTGATTCAAAGTTGTACATCTATTCCACATAAGCCTTTAGTAGAAGGTATTACAACCGCTATAGCACCTAATTTTTTTCCTAATGTTACAAATGGATCTTTATTTCAAGAAAGATCTCTTGAACATCATGGATATAAATCGTTATTTGAAGATTATCGACCACATAATATTGGAGATACTCTTACTGTAATTTTACAAGAAGAGATCAGTGCTAGTAATAGTTCTACTTCTAACGCTAGTCGCGATGGAACGAATAATATAGGTATGGAAATAATACCTAGTGGATTAAGTCCAATTTTAGGTTTAGATTTAAAAAAAAATCAAATTGGTTTAAATAATACAGGTAAACATGACTTTTTTGGAAAAGGAAATAATACGGCTGAAAATAAATTTAGTGGACTAATTACTGTTACCATTAAAACTATTCTTCCAAATGGGAACTTAAAAGTTATAGGAGAAAAACAAGTTGGAATTAACGATGGTGTGGAATACATACGTTTTTCCGGTGTAGTAAATCCAAATAACATTAATAACAATAATTTCGTTCAATCTAGTCGAATTGCTGATGCTCGAATTGAATATTCACGTTATGGATGGGTGAATCAAATGCAACATATGGGATGGATGCAAAAACTTTTATTGAAATTTTCTCCTATATAACATATAAAAGTTGAATCAACTCATCAGTAATAATTTAAAAAAATTATTTTATGTATTAATTATACACTCATAAAGAACAGTTTTTTGTTCTTTATGAGTAAACATTCTTTATTTTAAAAAGTATGAATAATTTAAAATTAAAAACATAAAAAATTTATATATTAAAGATGTTTAATATATTTTATATGATAACAACAGTTGTTAAAACGCATGTATGAAGGTTTTATATGTCTAAAATAATACTATTAATAAAAATTATTATTTGTACTATTATCAGTGTATCCTTACCCTCTTATGCTGAAAAAATAAGAGATTTAACAAGCATACAAGGAATTCGAGATAACCAATTAATTGGTTATGGTTTAATAGTCGGATTAAATGGAACAGGTGATCAATCAACACAAGCTCCTTTCACAAAGCAGTCTTTAAACAATATGTTATCTCAATTAGGTGTTGCTGTTCCACCTAATATTAATATGCATTTAAGAAATGTAGCGGCAGTAATTGTAACTGCAAACTTACCTCCTTTTAGTCACACAGGTGAAAAAATAGATATAAAAGTTGCATCCATAGGAAATGCTAAAAGTCTTAAAGGAGGCACCTTATTAATGACACCGTTGAAAGGAACAGATAATCAAATTTATGCTATTGCTCAAGGAGAAATATTAACATCCGAAAAACATCATCTTGAAAAAAGAATGCGATATCTTAGAGATAATCAGGAGAATTCTGGAACGATAAATAATGGTGCTACAATCGAACGTGAAGTACATACTACTTTTGGCAAGAACAACACAATCAATTTACAATTAAATGAAGAAAATTTTAGTACAGCACAAAGAATTAGTGATATGATCAATATCAAATATCCAGATACGGCAACGCCGATTAATTCTAAAACAGTCCAATTAAACACTTCTGCTAATAATAATGTACAAGTACATATGCTTTCTAACATTCAGGATATAGATGTATCATTACCTGATCAAGAAGCTAAAGTTCTAGTCAATCCACGCACCGGATCTGTTGTTATGAATCAATCAGTAAAATTAGGCTCATGTATTGTATCTAATGGAAATATCTCTATAATGTTAAATGAAATTATTAATAAAAATAAAGATTTTGATTTTTTAAAATTATTTAAAAAAAATCAAACAAAAAAAAACATATCAGATGCGTCAATCAATAAAAACTACATGGATCGTATCTCTTTAAATAAAGTGAACTTAAATCATATAATACAATCTTTAAATTTATTAGGAACTAGATCAGAGGAATTAATATCAATTTTGCAATTAATGAAAAATGCCGGATGTCTTAACGCTAAATTGGAAATTGTTTAATGAACGATAATTTATTATTATTAAATAGTTCAAATCATAATGTAAAATTTATTGATGAACTAAAATATCACGTGCGCACAAACCCAAAAAAATATTCTTTGCAAACTGCTAGAGAAGTAGAAAGTATATTTATTCAAATATTATTAAAAAGTATGAGAAATGCGTTGCCAAAAAATAGTTTTTTAGATAATAACCAAAGCTTGTTGTATAGAGAAATATATGATCAAGCTATTTCAAAAGAAATCAGTAAAAAAGGCATAGGATTAACTGAGATTATATTAAAACAAATTGAATATAAAAAAAACTTAACATAACCTATAGAAACATTAAAGTTTAAAAAAGGATAATATAATGAGTGATATATTCAACTCTGTTATATCTGGCATTAATGCAATGAAAACTATGATTGATGATACAGTAGAACAAGTCGATCATCCTTCTAGAAATAATGTAAATAAACGAATATTCGTAGAAAATACAGTACAACCACCTGAGACTAGCAATTCAGTTAAAGTACAAGAAATATATGATGATTATAATGATTTTATCGTGGAAGAAAAAAGAAAAACTAATACACAAGTAAAAGAAGATGAAACTACAATTGAACAATTATCAAAACTAGAAGATTTATTAGGTCAAGAAGCAAACACTTTAAGTACAGCTATCAATGCTTTATATGAACAAATAGAAATAGATTTTTCTGATAACGCACTATTTGCAATTGATAATAATTTTCATAATGCAGCCAATAAAGTTACTGATGCAGCAAACAAGTTCGATAAAAAATTACAATTTTTAGAAACAAATGTAAAAAATTTAGTAATAGAAAACATTAATAAAGTTAATAGTTTAATTGATCAAATAGAAAATGCCAACATAGATATTTATTATTTTCCTATAGATAAATCTCCAAAAAAAATTGATGATTTAATTAATAAAAGAGAAAAATTAATAGATGAGTTGAGCGCTTTAATAGACATTAAAATTGTTAAAGATAAAAACAATTATGAAATTTATTTGGATAACAATTTTTGTATTTTAGATAAACATCAAAAAAAACATTTCATCGCTCTTACATCTAGTGAAGATGAAAAATATATAAGTATAGGATATTTTGATGAGCAAAAAAAACAAACACAAAAAATAGAAAATATCATTTCCACTGGTGTTTTAGGGGCTCTTTTAACATTTCGTAGAGACGAATTAAGTGCTGCAAGAAATACCATAGGACAATTAATAGCACGGTTTTCCGAATATATGAACCATCAACTAGTATTAGAAGCTGATCAATTCAGAAGAATTGGAAAACCAAGATTGTACATTTCTAATCCTATAGTGTTAGCTGATGTTGCCAATCATTCTTCACATAAAACCACGGCAATTTGGCTGGCAAGTGCACATTCTCAGAATACTGATTATATCGTATCTTTTCAAAACAATCATTGGTTCGTGACTAGACTAGCAGATCATCAACAAATTCAATTCAGCGTAATCAACAGTAAGAATGGTAATGTATCAATTGTTTTTGATGATATACAACTCTCGATATCCGGAAAACCTGATAATGGCGATATGTATATGGTCAAACCATATTCTAAAACATTAGAAAAATTAAGATTAATATTAGAGTATGCTGATACAAATGTATTATCATCAGGTCATTACATAACAAAGAATGTTCAAAATAATAAGATTTTATTTAAACCTCGTTTTTTCTATCATCAAGATCATTTTAATCTAGATTATCAAACATTTCATAAATCTATATCTCATAAATGCAATCAATTAAAAGAAGAAGTACCCTTTAAAAGAAATATGGTAAATATTCTTCAAAACAAAAGGGTATCTACGTTAAACAATATTGAAAAAATTTTTCAAAAATTGAATTACGAACAAGAATGTTATCTTGCTAATGTAAGAGTTTTAAAAGTAGCAGAAAGTATTTTTAATGAAATAGTTGATAGTTATAGTTAATAAAATATTCAAGAAAACAAATTTATAAAAAATAAAAACTTACCATAAAAGTAAGTTTTTATTTTTTATTAATAAAAAACTTAATTAATTTTTATCATTCAAATCATTTTTAATTTATTCAGCAAAAAATATTACCAATAAAACGAAAAAAAATTATTTTATTTTAAAAATCGGAGAACTAGAAAAATTAATTGCAGAATGTGCTCCAGCAGATTTGATTCTTTCAGTATTTACTATTTTTTTGAAACGATAAAAATGTTTTTTTGATTCTGTTTTGTTAGCAAGAAAATTAGAAACTTTGGTCACTGGTGCGCTAGATTGATTTTTTTTAACTAATTTTTTTTTATCTTTTTTTGGCAATAATGATGACTCTTGAATTGCAATATTGCTTTGAATTGCATAATCATGTTTTAATGATTGCGCGGTACAATTTTTTCTTTTTATAATTCTATTAGTTTCGAATTGTTTGCATTCTGTATGTTTGCTTTTTGAATTTAAAGGCCATTGTTCATTTTTTATTCTATGTTTTGTAACAATAGAAGATGTGTTAGATTTTTTTTTAAAAAGAATTCTATTATTTATCTTTGTTTTACATATTTTCAAAATAGGATATTTAATCCAAACTTTACTTAAAGATACATCTAAAGAAGGAAAAGCCGACATGATTAAGGTATCAAGGTTAAAATCACTATTATTCAAAAAATGATGTTTGATATTTTTTTTATTAACATTGTTAGATATATCTAAAATACATTTTGATTTATCAAAATCTTTTTTATTACAGTTTTTAACAAGAACATTGTTATTATTGTAGAGAAAATTTTTTTGAATATATTTTTTCTCTGCATAAGCACTGTTTATTAATGCATTTTTATTGTTCAAATTTTTTTTCGAATCAATTATTTTATTATAAAATAAATTGTTTTTTTTAAATATGTTGAATATTTTTTTATGTGTAAATTTAAGTTTTTTGTCTATTAAACCATGATATTTTTGTAACGTTTTAAAATTATTATCCTTAATATTGAGATGATTTGATGAATTTTTAATACAGTTCATGTTAAAATTATATTCTTTTTTAGGCAACTTGTTTAAAACAAATTCTTTTTTTTTAACATCAACACAATTGTTACTTTGAACTGTCTCTCTTTTGAGAGTATGATTGGAAAATAAAATATTTTTAATAAAAAAAGAACTTTTTAACCAAGTAATAAATTTAAAAATAAAGTTCTTGTTGACTGATAACAAACTAAAAGAATTTTTAATATGACTTTTTTTTCCTGAAAAATATTTTTTTGCATCAATTAATTCTTTATCATGATGTTCAAAAAGATAAGATTTAGAAAAATCTAATGCTTTTTTTCTTTTTTTTTCTAATTTGTTCTGTTTAAAAAAGTACATGTTTTTATTTTTTTTAACATTGTCACGATTAGAATTATTTGCATGAATGTTTTCATTTTTTCTTATTCTAGAAACAGAATAATGTGGTGTTTTCATTTTTTTGCTTGGAACAATAATAGTTTTCCCTCCAGCTTGACGTTGTTCTATTGCATATACTGCGTCTCGTTTTTCATTTAATAAATAAGAAGCTATTTCTATCGGAACTATAGCATGAACTTCATGTGTATTTTCTTTCAATGCTTCTTCTTCAATCAAACGCAAAATAGATAAAGATAAAGATTCATTATCTCGAATCGTTCCTGTTCCAGTGCATCTTGGGCAAATATGATGACTAGATTCACCTAAAGATGAACTCAATCTTTGTCTAGACATTTCTAATAAACCAAATTTAGAGATTTGACCAATTTGAATACGAGCTCGATCTTCACGTGTAATTTCGCGTAATTTATTTTCAATTGCTCTCTGATGACTTATCGGTGTCATATCTATAAAATCAATTACTATTAGACCGCCTAAATCTCTTAAACGTAATTGACGAGAAATTTCATCTACAGCTTCGAGATTTGTATTAAATGCTGTTGATTCAATGTCTATGCCATTTGTAGAGCGAGACGAGTTAATATCAATAGCGGTTAAGGCTTCTGTACTATCAACCATAATAGAACCTCCGGAAGGCAAACGTACTGTTCTTTGAAAAGCAGAATTGATTTGCGCTTCAATTTGAAAATAACTAAACAGAGGAACATCTCCAGTATACAATTTTATTTTATTAATAAAATCTGGTCGACCTAAAAAGGTAATATGTTCACGTGCTAAACTAAGTATCTTAGGATTATCAATTAAGATTTCTCCAATATCTTGCCTTAAATAATCCCTAAAAGCTCGCACAATAACATTGCTTTCTTGATAAATTAAAAATGGCGCAGAACGTTTTTTTGCAATTTTTTGAATTGTATCCCAATGTTGTAGTCGTAATGATAAATCCCACTTTAATGATTCTATAGATTTTCCTGCTCCAGCAGTGCGAACAATTAAACTCATATCTTCAGGTAGTTTTAACGATAATAATAATTCTTTTAATATTATTCTATCATGACCTTCGATTCTTCTAGATATTCCAGAAGATTTAGGATTATTTGGCATCAGTACCAAATAGCTACCAGCTAAACTAATAAAAGTAGTTAATGCTGCTCCTTTTTTGCCTCTTTCTTCTTTATGTATTTGAACAATAATCTCTTGTCCTTCTTTTAAAACATCTTTGATGTTAATGCGAACATGATTAACATCACATTTTAAAAAATAGCTTTTAGAAATTTCTTTTAGTGGTAAAAAACCGTGTTTTTCTTCACCATAATCTACAAATGCAGCTTCTAAACTAGGTTCTATACGAGCTATTTTTGCTTTGTATATGTTTGATTTTTTTTGTTCTGATCCTGAATTTTCTATATCGAGATCATATAAACGTTGACCATCAACGAGAGCTACACGCAATTCTTCCTGCTGAGTTGCGTTAATTAACATTCTTTTCATTGTACTGTTTTCTCTCTTATTTTTATAAATAAGTAAAAATATCAACAGGAAATATAAATGAGCAAAAAATTTTTTATTATAATAAGATGCATTTATTTAACATACCTATAAAAATAAGTGTTGTATAAACAATTTCAAATAAAAAGAAATTTAAATATATAAAAAAAAATTGATATACACAGTGACTCTTTTAATAAATATAATATAATTAAAAATATTAAAATCATTATTTCTTTGAATTTACTGCATAATAAATAATTAGAATAATATATTTATGCCAACAATTATATTATAATAAATATAAAATTAAAAAAATTACCTAACATAAAGAGATTTTTTTAATGCAATATATAACACTTCCTGTATCTATTATATATGCTAATAAGGATATGATAAATCAAAGATTAGATAATTTTATTCGTAAAAAATATAAAAAAATTCCTAATAGTATGATTTATAGAATTATTAGAACAGGAAAAATACGAATTAATAAAAAAAGAATCAAGCCTTCTTATAAATTAAAATTAGGAGACATATTAAAAATTCCACCAATAAAAATTTTAAAAAATAAAAACAATATTTTATTTTCTTCAAATCAAGCAAAAATGTTAACTGACAGTATTATATATGAAGATAATGATTTATTAATTATCAATAAACCTGCAGGAATTGCCGTACATGGTGGAAGTGGATTATCTTTTGGAATAATAGAATATTTTAGAAAATTACGTCCATTAGAAAAATTTCTGGAACTTGTTCATCGTATTGATCGTGAAACTTCAGGTGTATTAATGTTAGCGAAAAAACGATCCGCTTTAATTTCTTTGCACCAACAATTACGAGCACAAAAAATCAAAAAAACATATATAGCATTAGTACATGGATTATGGCCAAAAAAATTAAATAGAATATTTCAACCATTATCTAAAATAAAATTAAATAATACAAAAAAAAAAGTATTTGTGAGCGATTCTGGAAAACCTTCAGAAACTTTTTTTAAAATAAAAAAACAGTTTGATTCATCAACATTACTGTCTATTTTTCCAAAAACTGGTCGAACACATCAAATCCGAGTACATACTTCATATATTGGTCATCCAATTTTTTTTGATGAAAGATATGGAAATAATAATTTTGATCAAAATATTAAATACAAAAACAATACAACAAGACTTTTATTACATGCTACAGAAATTAATTTTATTCATCCAAAAACCAATCATGCAATATGTATAAAATCACCTTTAGATAAAACATTTACCGCATATTTAAAAAATATGATTTAAGTTGTCAGAAATATATTATAAAAAATTTTTTTAAACAATTAAATATTACTACATCAAAGAGAATTATATCAATGGCTGTTCAAAAAAATAAACCTACTCGTTCTAAAAGAGGTATGAGACGATCTCATGATTTTTTGTTAAATCCAACATTGTCTATAGATAAATTTTGTGGAGAAACACATATACGACATCATATTACTCATAATGGATATTACAAAGGAAAAAAAATAATTTAAGAAATAATATATGGTACTTATACTTGAGTACCATATATTATTCATAACAATATAAAGATATTTTAATACTATAAAAAAGTACATTATTTTAAAAAAGGTTATCTGGACATGACTCTATTTGCAATGTTATTCCCAGGACAAGGTTCAGAATATATAGGCATGTTATCTTCATTTTCTTATAATAATTATATTATTAAACATACTTTTAACGAAGCATCAGATTATATAAAATTTAATTTACTAAAATTAGTAAAAGAAGGACCAAAAGAAAAACTGAATCAAAATCAGTATAAACAATCTGCAATATTAACCACATCTGTTGCGATATACCGACTATGGAGAAATAAATATGGAAAAATTCCATCATTAATATCAGGACATAGTCTTGGCGAATATTCTGCTTTAGTATGCGCTAAGTCTATCAAATTTTCTGATGCATTAAAGCTTGTTTTTTTGCGTGGTATATTAATGGAAAAAACAAGCATTAATCGTCCTGTTTTAATGAAAGCAATTATTGGTTTAGATCAGAAAAAAGTTGAAAAGGCTTGTTCAATTGCCTCAAAAAATGGCATTGTGAGTATAGCTAGCATTAATTCTCTAAACCAAATTGTTATTTCAGGAGATGCAAAAGCTGTATGTGAAGCTAGTCTATATTGCAAAAATATTGGCGCTAAAAATATACTACGACTAAACATCAATGTTCCAGCGCATTGTAAAATAATGAAACCAGTTTCTAAGAGATTAAAAAAAATGTTAGATAGAATTCCTATATACTCTCCAATCATTCCAATTATTAACAATGTTGATGTGAAAATTGAATATAGTGAAAAAAACATTAAAACTGCACTCATACGACAAATTTATCACTCTGTAAAATGGAACAATATTATTAATTTAATACAATTAAAAAAAATTTTTATAATGTTAGAAGTAGGACCTAATAAAATTTTAACGAATTTAAATAAAAAAAATAAAAACATTATTTCATTGCATACCGATCGTTTAAACAATTTTTTACAAGCATTTAATTACATCAACAATCAAAATGAATAAAAAAAAAAAGTAGCCTTAGTTACTGGTGCGAGTCGTGGAATAGGAAGAGCAATTGCAAAAGAACTATCTAAACATGGCATTCAAATAATTGGTACAGCCACAAATAAAAATGGTGTGAATATTATCAATAAATATTTAAAAAAAAATGGATTTGGTTTGATTTTAAAGCTTTCAACAGACAGCTCTATGAAGGAAGATATCAAGAAAATTTATCAAAAATATCAAATTGATATACTTATTAACAATGCAGGTACTACAAAAGATAATCTATTAATTAAAATGACTGAAAAAGAATGGTACGACGTTATTCAAATTAATTTAAACTCAATATTTTATTTAACAAAACATTGTATTAAATCTATGATACAAAAAAAATACGGAAGAATAGTAACAATTGGATCAATAATTGGGTATATAGGGAACAAAGGTCAAATAAATTATAGTACTTCAAAATCTGGATTGATAGGTTTTCATAAATCATTAGCATTAGAAGTTGCTTCAAAAGGGATTACTGTAAATATGGTTTCTCCAGGATTGATTAAAACAGATTTAACAAAAAATTTTCATGCTCAACAATATCAAAAATATTTATCGCTCATTCCAATGAAGAAACTAGGAGATCCTGAAGATATTGCTCATGCTGTTATGTTTTTAGTTTCTGAAAAAGCATCATATATAACTGGTCAGACATTACATGTTAACGGAGGTATGTTTATGGTATAATATGTATAAAATATTTTGTATAAAACATAGACAAAAAATGGAATGTATAAAAAATGAATAAAATTGAAGAACGTATAAAAAAAATTATCATTGAAAAATTAGATATAGAAGAAAAAAAAGTTTTCAAAAACTCTTCCTTGATAGAAGATCTTGGAGCTGATTCACTTGACATAGTAGAATTAATTATGGCTTTAGAAGAAGAATTTGACATTGAAATTTCAGATGAAGAAGCAGAAAAAATCAATACAATAAATAATGCTATTGAATACATTCAATATCGATTAAATAAAAATGCAAAAAAATAAATTTATTGTAATTGAAGGGTTAGAGGGTGCAGGAAAAACGCATGCCTGCAAATGTATTAGAAACACATTACAAGAACATAATATTAAAAATATCATCTTAGTAAGACAACCAGGCGGTACACCTATCGCAGAAAAAATAAGACAGTTAACAAAAAAAATCAGTCAAGAAAAAATCGTTAAAGAAACTGAATTATTATTAATGTATGCCGCAAGAATACAGTTAGTTGAAACAATAATAAAACCTGCATTAAAAAATGGAAAATGGGTCATCTCTGACCGTCATAGTTTATCTTCTTTAGCCTATCAAGGTGGAGGTTTAGGAATTAAAAAAAAAATTATACTGCAATTACACGATTTATTTTTAAAAAATTTTTTTCCAGATTTAACAATTTACTTAGATGTAACTCCAAAAATAGGATTAAAAAGAGTTGCAAATCGAAGTTTATTAGATCAAATTGAAAGT
The DNA here is from genome assembly GCF_005081445.1 of Buchnera aphidicola (Hyadaphis tataricae). Taxonomy (NCBI): domain Bacteria; kingdom Pseudomonadati; phylum Pseudomonadota; class Gammaproteobacteria; order Enterobacterales; family Erwiniaceae; genus Buchnera; species Buchnera aphidicola. Next base: position 383,003 of record NZ_CP034873.1, read on the forward strand.
AGATCTGTAAATTTTTTTAAAAAAACCAGAGCAGTTTATTTGAAAAATATTAATAATAATGAAAATTTTATTAAAATTAATGCTAATTTAAACATTCATACTGTAACTAAAAAGATTACAAAAGAATTATCTAATTGGCTAAAAAAAAATCAATGAAATTATATCCTTGGCTCAGACAAACATATAAAAATATTATTTATCAATATAAAAAAAAGACAGCTCATCATGCTATTTTAATAAAAACACAAAAAGGATTAGGCACATCTGAACTAATCTGGTTCATCAGTAAATGGTTATTATGTCTTAAACGTATTGATATATACTTTTGCAACCAATGTCATGGATGCACATTAATGAATGCTCATAACCATCCAGATTGGCATAATTTCAAAAATGAAAAAAATGAGAAATTGCAAGTAGATGATGTAAGAAAAATTAATAATAAAATTTTTAAAAGTGCACAACAAGGTGGTCCTAAAATTATTTTTTTGGAAAATATTAAAAACTTGACAGAACCTGCAATGAATGCATTTTTAAAAACACTAGAAGAACCACCAAAAAATACTTGGTTTTTAATTATAAACTATCACAGCTTAGATATCTTTGCAACATTACATAGTCGTTGTGTTTTGTATAAAGTGTTTACTCCAACAGAAAAAGATAGTTTGCAATGGTTAAATAACAATCAAATTAACAATGATGCATTATATTTAACTGCATTACGCATTAATGCAGGTTCTCCTATATCTTCAAAAAAATTTCTCGATGGAACATTATGGATGGAACGAATCAAGTTCTATCAACATTTTATTAAAGCTTTTAAAAAAAAAGATTTACTTGAATTATTAAAAATATTAAATACAACTAATACTCACACTAAAATTAACTGGATATGTTCACTATTATTAGATGCTATTAAATTTCATTATACTCAAGACCAATATTTAATTAATCTTGATCAATTAGAAATTATTAAATTTTTGTCTAAGAATTATACAAATGATGTTTTAGATATTAGCATTCGAAATTGGATGCAGTGTAGATATAGATTATTAAATATATCTGGAATAAATTATGAGTTATTGATGGCAGAACAATTGCTGCGGTGGGAAACAATACTACATTTTTAAACTGTTAATTCATTGTACAATTTTTTATAAAAATAAGAGATAAAAAAATTATGTTTTTAACAGATTCACATTGTCACATTGATAAATTAAATTATCATTATATACATAAAAATATAGAAGATGTCTTAAAGAAATCTTATGAACAAAATGTGAAATCTTTATTAACAGTATCTACTTCTATAAAGAATTTTTATCATATTCAAAAATTATTCAAACAATACCACTCTATTTTTTATTCTTGTGGTGTGCATCCAGTATATTGTCAAAGAGAGTTAAAAAAATTTCTTAAATTACAAGTGTTGTCTGATAAAATAACAGAATTGTCTTCTATAAAACGCGTGATAGCTTTAGGAGAAACTGGTTTAGACTATTATTATTCAACAGAAAATAAACATATTCAACAAACATTTTTCCGAGAACATATTAGAATTGCGATTAAATTAAAAAAACCAATTATAGTGCATTCTCGAAATGCTATTCACGATACTATAAAAATTCTAAAAGAAGAAAATGCACAAATATGCAAAGGAATCTTGCATTCTTTTACTGAAGATTATAATGCAGCAAGAAAACTATTAGATATGGGATTTTATATTTCTTTTTCTGGCATTATTACGTTTAAAAATTCTACATCGTTACAAGAAACAATAAAAAAAATACCATTATCAAGTTTATTAATAGAAACTGATTCACCATATTTGTCACCGGTTCCATATCGAGGACAAGAAAATCAACCAGCATACCTATTCAATATAGCAGAATATATTTCTTCTTTAATTAATATAGACTTAAAAAAATTAGCAGAAACTACAACAAATAATTTTCGCACATTGTTTAATCTCAAAGCATAAGTATTTTATTAAAAAATGCCATCAGCATTATCGAGATTGATTCAAAAAAATCAATAATATTTTATGAATTTATATTTTTATGTGTTTCTAGGAGTCCTTTACAGTGTTTAAAAACGTATTTGCACACCTTCAACAAGTTGGTAAATCACTTATGCTGCCTGTTTCAGTATTACCTATTGCAGGAATACTTTTAGGAATAGGATCAGCACATTTTAGTTTATTACCAGATATTATTTCTCAAATTATGGCTCAAACAGGAAGTTCAGTATTTAATAATATGCCTTTAATTTTTGCAATTGGTGTTGCTCTCGGTTTTACAAAAAACGATGGTGTTGCTGCATTAGCAGCAGTAGTATCTTATGGTATTTTAATTGCAACATTATCTGTATTTGAACCAATTACTATCAATAATAATATTGATGTTATAAAAAACAAACATATGGCCGACACAGGAATATTAGGAGGTATTATTTCTGGAACAATCGCAGCGTATATGTTTAACAAATTTTATCGTATTCAGTTACCAGAATATTTAGGTTTTTTTTCTGGAAAAAGATTTATTCCGATTATTTCAGGTTTATCTGCAATATTAATAGGTTTAATATTATCTTTTATATGGCCTCCAATTGGTAAAGGTATTCAAATATTTTCTCAATGGGCTGCGTATCAAAATCCTATTCTCGCTTTTACTATATATGGATTAGTAGAAAGAGCATTAGTACCATTTGGATTACACCATATATGGAATGTACCATTTCAAATGCAAATCGGAGAATATACTAATTCTGTAGGACAAGTTTTTCATGGAGATATTGCACGATACATGGCTGGAGATTCTACAGCTGGAAATTTATCAGGAGGATTTATTTTTAAAATGTATGGTCTTCCTGGTGCTGCATTAGCTATTTGGAAAACAGCAAAAGCAGAAAATAAATCTAAAATCGGTAGCATCATGATTTCATCCGCTTTAACAGCTTTTTTAACAGGTATTACCGAACCTATTGAGTTTTCTTTTATTATTGTAGCTCCGATTTTATATGTGATTCATTCTATATTAGCTGGCTTATCTTTTGCTCTTTGTATCTTTTTAGATATGCGAGCGGGAACTAGTTTTTCACACGGACTAATAGATTTTATAATATTAAGCGGAAACAGTCATCATATATTTTATTTTCCTTTTATTGGTATGATTTATGGAGTTTTATACTATGTTATATTTTATTTAGTCATTGTGAATTTTAATCTACCAACACCGGGACGAGAAGAAAATCAGAATAAAAATCGATTAAAAAGTAATGTTGAAATTGCGCCATATATTGTAGAAGCGTTAGGTGGAAAAAATAATATAAAAAATTTAGATGCATGTATTACTAGGCTAAGAATCACGGTTTTAGACATATCTCAAGTCAATCAAGATCAGCTAAAAAATCTTGGTGCAGCAGGAATAATGATTTCAGGATTGGGAATTCAAGCTGTTTTTGGAACCAGATCTGAAAATATAAAAACATCTATAGATGAATATATAAAACACAGCACATGACAAAAAATATTAAAAAATTTTCAAAAAACCTACACAATGAGCATTTTAATCATGTCAAATTATTTCATTTTTCAAGATATTATTCATAAAAAAACACCTTCAAATATCGTTTACCAAGATCAATATATTACTGCGTTTGAAGATATTAAACCTAAAGCGCCAATACATATATTAATTGTTCCTAATATTTTTATTGCATCATCAAATGATATAAATATTGAAAATAAAAATATTTTAGCAGATATGTTTTATGTAGCCATCAACATAGCAAAAAACAAAAACATTCATCAAACAGGATATAGAATTATTGTAAATTGTAACAAACATGGCGGACAAGAAATTGATTATCTTCATATGCATTTATTAGGCGGCAAAAAGCTGAGTAAATTATGATTTAACCGATAAAGAATATTAAACAACAAGGATACCAGTTGATTAAAAAATTTTTTTATATATTTTGCATGATAATCTTTATAAATAGTTGCAATGTTGCCAAAAAAGAAAAAAACATATTTTTCAACATAGATGCAGCAATAGAAAATATTGTTATACAACTTTTACAATCTAAAAATATAATTATCAACAAAAATACATTATTCTTCGCGCATACCTTAAACAACAATGGCACTATTAACATAAATGCAAAAAAAATCACAGACATTATAAAAAACACAATTACAAAATATAATGATAAAATTATCTTTATTAGCGAAAAAAAAATTAATCAAAGCAAACAAAAATTAGGATTATCTAATGAAAAAAATGTAAGAAATACTAGTATTGCAATATTATTATCTCGAAGTAATCATGCTGAATACTATTTAGAAAGCAATGTTTCAGGATACACAAAACCTTTTTTATTAACATTAAAATTAATTTTAACAAAAACAGGAGAAATAATATTTTTAAAAACAGCAAAATTTAATTATTAAAATAGTTTGTCTTTAACAGTTTTTGAAAGAACAAAAATATATTTAAAAAAAGGGTAATTTTAATAAAGAACAGTTCTTTCTACTGAAAAATTATATGATATGAATATATTATGCTCTTGTGCAAAAAACACATATTTAACATGATATGAATCATATTATAATTCAGTAGAAAGTTCTAACTGTTAATTTTTAAATGCTATATTGCATAGTTAATTATTCAGATCAAGATACGATTGAACAAAATTAAAATTGATACACGAGCCCTGCAGCAATAACATTATCTGTAGTCATATTATGTTTTTTAATAAATTTATTGTTATTTTTTAATAAATTAATTTTATAATTCATATATGTAGAAATATTTTTATTGAACTCATAACGAGTAGAAATATTAATTTGTCTTGCTAATTCCCAAGTATTTTCGTTAGATTCATTTTGTACAGTTGAATTTTGTCCTTTAGCATCTAAGTAACTTAAAGAAGGATAAAATCCCGAATGAAAATCATATTCTGCAATCGCTTCTATATTTTCTACTTTATCTACACGTGATTCATTAGAATTATCATCTTGATTGTTTGTGTCAAATAAATTCAAATTCTTTCCTGCGCCATAAAAAGCAGCAATATATAAATCATTTGTATTATATTTAAAACCTAATCCGTATGCATTTACAGAAGGCATTTTTTCATTTACATCTTGTTTATATTTAAATCGATCAGAAGAAAAACAAGAACCAATAGCAGTTAAACCTATATCAGTTTCATACTTGATAGACGCACCCCAAGTTGAGCTATTTTCTTCATTAATAATTTTTTTATTAGATTTATTTTGATATTGCAATGCAAAACTAACACCATCAAATAAACCAAAAATATTGTTATTTCTATATGTAAGTAAACTATTATTTCTACCTATCATGTAATTATCATTTTTAGAAAATAAACCATCTTTAGTAACATAAGGAGTGCGATTAGTTAAAGATTCTACATCATGAAAAATACCATAGTTACGACCATAATCAATCGAACCTAAATCACCATATTTAAAACCAGCATATCCTAAACGAACACTATTAGATTGTTGTTGATTAGTGTGTTTTTCTGGAAATAAAAAATCAGTTTTATATTCCAAAGTAGCATAACTTATTAATTCATCAGTAATGTTTACTTCTCCTAATAGACCCAAAATAGAATGTGTACAGTCTTGATGAGAATTAATTTCTTTTGATGCAAATTTTTGAGAGAATTCATGATTGGGATCAATGCTACCATATAATTCGAGCTTATTACCATTTTTATTAAAAATATCTATTGCATTAGCTCCATTACTTATGGATAAAAACATTGGTATTGCAATTGCTAAATATTTACGATTTATCATAGTTTTTTATACTACCTTTTCAATGAATATATAAAGTATATATTAATTTTCACTAAAAAAAATAATGTTATTTTTTTAAATTTTTATTGTATGAAATCATTCATGTAATAAAAAATTTAATGATTAAATATTAAAAAATTTTTACTAAAAATTAGCATTATTGACGGTTCGTGGAAATGGAACAACATCTTTTATATTAGATATCCCTGTTATATAACACATTAATCTTTCAAAACCCATTCCAAATCCTGAATGTGGAACTGTACCATATCTACGTAAATCTCTATACCACCAATAATCTTCTTTTTTAAAACCTAATTCTAATAAACGTTGATCTAATATTTCAATACGTTCTTCACGTTGTGAACCACCTATTAATTCACCGATTTTCGGCACCAATAAATCTATTGCTGCAACAGTTTTTTTATCGTCATTCAACCTCATGTAAAATGCTTTTAATGATTTTGGATAATTTTTAATGATTACAGGAATTTTGAAATATTTTTCTACAAGAAAACGTTCATGTTCAGAAGATAAATCTATTCCAAAAGAAACAGGTTGTTTAAATCGAATGTTAGCTTTTAGTAAAATATTTACAGCATCTAAATAATCAATACGCACAAAATCTACTGATAATAATGTTTTTAGACGATTAATAATCTCAGAATCAATGTAATTTTTAAGAAAGTTGATTTCTGCAACACAATTTTTCAAAACAGCTTCACAAATATATTTTAACATATCTTCAGCAAAATTGGATATATCATTTAAATCAGAAAACGCAGATTCTACTTCTAACATCCAAAATTCTGCTAAATGACGACTAGTATTAGAATTTTCAGCGCGAAATGTTGGGCCAAATGTATACACTTTAGATAGAGCACAAGCATAAGTTTCTAAGTTTAATTGACCAGAAACGGTCAAAAAAGATTCTTTTCCAAAAAAATCTTTTTTAAAATCGATAGATCCATCTTGATTTTTAGGGATGTTATTCATGTCTAAAGTGGAAACACGAAACATTTCTCCGGTACCTTCAGTATTGAACCCCGTAATAATCGGAGTAGGTACCCAATAATAATATTTTTTAGAAAAAAAACTATGTAAAGATTGCAATATGTAACTTCTGATACGTACTATTACACCTATTAAATTTGTTCTAGACCTTAGATGAGCCACTTCTCTTAAATATTCCATGCTATGTTTTTTAGGAGATATAGGATAAGTATCTGGATTTTTAATTGTACCTAATATTTTGATTTCAGTGGCTTGAATTTCATATTTTTGATTTTTTCCTGAAGATAGCACTATTTTCCCAGTAACTATAACAGAAAACCCAACCGTCAAATGTAAGATATCTTTATAATAATTAGGTAAAGAATTATCAGCGATTACTTGAATAGAATAAAAACATGAACCATCATAAATTATAATAAAAGAAAAACCAGATTTCGAATCTCGTCGAGCTCTAACCCATCCACATACAGTAATGAAACTATTGATTATAATATCATCATTATATATTTCTGATATTGATACTGTATTCATACATGCTTTCCTTTTGACTCATCTAAAAAAATTTTTTTATTATATAACTTATAATATATCAACTTATTTATCTAGATCATTTCGTTAAAGAACTTTTCTTTAATTATTTAAAAATTAATTAAATAATATTGTTGTATTTAATTTATTGATAAATTGAACATTCTTTATCGATTTTTGTATCTTTGTATTTTTTAAACGGAATGTTAAATTCTTTACATAATTTTTCTAAAAATTTTTTACTTAAACAAAATGTTTTTCCTGGACTATCTGATAATTTTGCAACCGGTTTACCATTGCATTTTACTAATTTTATTACTATATTTAATGGTTTTACATATGGAATATCGCATGTTAATTGTGTTCCTATTCCAAAAATTACATTAGTTCTACGATTAAATTTTTGATAAAGAGATATAATTTTTTGAAAATTTAAATTGTCTGAAAACAATAATACTTTAGTACGAGGATCAATGCCTAAATTTTCATAATGTTTTATAGCTTTCTCACCCCATGTTACTGGATCTCCTGAATCATGTCGTATTCCTTTATATGAAGAAGTAAAATAAAAATTAAAATCACGCAAAAAAGAGTTCATATTAATAGAATCTGTTAACGCTATATTTAAATCGTTTTTATATTGACACAACCATATTTGTAATGCTAGAATTTGGCTGTTTTTTAAATCGGCACTAATTTGCTGATGAGCTTGAAACCATTCATGAGCTTGAGTACCAATTGGTGACAAATTTAACATACGAGATATATGATAATTGCTTGAACCTACCAAAAAAGGAAATTCTTTTTTTAACGTTTGAATAACAGAATATTGCACTTGATAAGAAAATCTTCTTCGTGTTCCAAAATCAACGATTTTTAAATGCGATAAATCTATAGATTTTGTAGCATTAAAAAAATTTTTTAATTTAACGTGTAAATGTTTTATTGCACTTGTAGTGGTAATTTCTGGAGAACAATTAGCATGAAAAATTTCACTAATCAAAGCTAAAATAGGAACTTCCCATAATATTACTTCTTTCCAAGAGCCGCTAATACGAATTTTTAGCTGACCTTGATAATTATTAATTGTTACTTGAGAAACATCATAACGAAAACTTTTCAACCAACTTAAATATTCTTGTTTAAAAAATGAAAAAGATTTCATATAAATATATTCTTCATCATTCAAATATAAATGTCTCATCATTTTAATTTGTTCTGATAAAACACCAGAATAACAACCTAAAAAATTATCCCCTCTACAAATAAAATCAGCAACTACATCTACATTTTTATAATGATAAAAAACTGCTTGTTGCATATAAAACTTATATACATCAGTATCAAGTAATGTTTTTAATATTGGGTAATTATATTGTTTCATAGTATATTTGATTTTTTATTATACTGTTTTATTTTTTAATATTTAACTAAACAATAATATTGTGTTTGATAATAAATATTTAAATATTAATTAATAAATAAAAATTGCTTTGCTGATTGAAAAAATATAGCATAAAAACAAACGTGATTAAATTTTTTATAAAATCACACTGTATAAATTGAAAAATATATCATTACATAACCAAATAAAGTAGAACATTTTTATGCGATTCATTATGATAAACGTTTATATATTTTTCTACATGAAAAAGGAATTATAATGTTTTATTATTTCATTCGTAAACTATTATTTTTAATAGATCCAGAAAAAGCTCACATGTTCACGTTAAAGCAACTTCGCTCCAAAAAAATACAATTCTTAAAAAATTTTTTTTTAAGCCTAAAATCATCTCAAAAAATATAATATGTATGGGGTTAAATTTCAGTAATAAATTAGGAAATGCAGCCGGAATAGATAAAAATGGTGAGTATATAAACGTCTTATCTCAAATAGGATTTGGATTTATCGAGGTAGGAACTGTGACTCCATTACCGCAATATGGCAATGCTAAACCAAGATTATTTAGGATTATTCCTGCAGAAGGCCTTATCAATAGAATGGGATTTCCTAATTTAGGAGTGGACAATTTAGTTAAAAATATACAACAGGCGCGTTTTCAAGGAATTCTTGGTATAAATATAGGAAAAAACAAAAATACTAGCATCAAAAACGCTGTTAAAGACTATTTAATTTGTATAGAAAAAACATATCTCTATGCCAGTTATATTGCTATTAATATTTCATCTCCTAATACTCATGATTTAACACAATTGCAATACGGAAAAATATTTCAAAATTTGTTATATGCAATTAAAAAAAAACAAAGCGAATTGCACAAAAAATATTTAAAATATGTTCCAATAGCAATTAAAATTTCACCAGATCTTTCCACAAAAGAATTATATCATATTGCTACAGAACTGATTAGACATGAAATAGATGGTATTATTGCGACAAATACAACATTAGATCATTCTTCAATAGTCGGTTTAACTAATAGCACAGAAAAAGGCGGTTTAAGTGGATTACCCTTACAAAAAAAAAGCACCAAAATAATTAACACATTGTCAAAAATTTTAAAGAACCAAATCCCTATTATTGGAGTAGGAGGTATCAATTCAATTGATTCTGCCAAAGAAAAAATACAATCAGGAGCAACTTTAATACAAATTTACTCTGGACTGATATATCAAGGACCACAAATTATTAGAAGTATTGTTGAAAAAACATGATCTTATTTGATAATTTATAAATTATATATCAAATATCACATATTTTATCAAAAACAATTAATTTTTAAAAAATATTTAAAATATTTAACATAAATTCAAAAAAAAATTAACAAAATATATCATTCTTATTATATCATTTTGTAAACAATATAATGTAATTACTTAAAAAAAATAAAAAAATGAATTATTTATTTGCAAGTACCAATTTTGGCACTGAAAAAATGTTAGGAAAAGAACTGTTAGATTTAGGTGTTGAAAAAATTGACAGTACACATGGTGGTGTCTATTATCAAGCTGATGAATTGTTATTGTATAAAACTTTAATGTGGAGTCGTATTGCATCAAGAATTTTTTTATGTATAAAACGATTTAGCATTTATAACATTAAAGATCTTTATAATAATGTATATAATATTGAATGGAATGATTTCTTTTATACACATAATACTTTTTTGATTAATTTTAAAGGTACTAACAATATTATTCGCAATAGTTTATTCGGAAGTTTGACAGTAAAAGATGCTATTGTAGATAAGTTTAAAAAAAACTTCTCTTCACGTCCCAATGTCGATCTTATTAATCCTAATATTCGTATTCGAGTATGTTTATACGAAAATAACAAAATAAATGTTATGCTAGATTTAAGTGGTGATGCATTACATAAAAGAGGATATCGTCGTTTTGTTCACGCTACTCCAATTAAAGAAAATCTAAGTGTAGCAGCAATATTACAATCAGGTTGGAAACATAATACTCCAATCATAGATCCTATGTGTGGATCAGGAACTTTAGTAATCGAAGCAGCCATGATTGCTTGCAATAGAGCTCCTGGTTTGAACAGATTAATTTGGGGATTTCAATTTTGGAAAGGATACAAAAAAGATATATGGGAAAAAATTTATCAAGATGCAGAAAAAAAATTTCAAATTGGAATAAAATTATGCTCAAAAAATTATTTTTTAGGATACGATTATAACGCTGAAATCATAAAAAAAGCCAAAATCAATGCATTGTATGCTGGTGTATCAAAAATAACTCAATTTTTTACAAAAAACTTAAATAATCTTAAGAACATATATAACAAAGAAGAAATTGGTACATTATTGAGTAATGCACCATACGGTGAAAGAAATCACACTGAAAGTCAACTAGTAGGACTTTATATACAATTAGGAATCGTATCAAAAAAATATTTTCATAATTGGACATTATCAATTTTCAGTGCATCAAAATTTTTATTACAATTCATACAAATGAGAGCAAATCAAGAATACTGTTTAAAAAATGGCGCACTTAATTGTTTTCAAAACAATTACCATATCTATTCTAATCAATTAAATATTGAAAACAAAGAATATCAAAATAGATTAAAAAAAAATGTCCAAAAGTTAGAAAAATGGAAAAATATAGAAAAAATAGAATGTTTCCGCATATATAATGCTGATTTACCAAATTATAATATAATTATAGATATATATAAAAAATGGATGGTTGTACAAGAATATCAAGCTCCAAATATAATTAACTTTAATAAAACACATAAAAGATTGTGTCACGCTATTTATTATGCTAAAGAAATATTATCTATTGAAATCAATAACATCATATTAAAAATTAGAAAAAAAAATAAAAATCATGCGCAATATTCAAAACTATTTCAGCAAAATAACTTTATTCAAGTTAAAGAATATTCTGCAAAATTTTTAATAAATTTAGTAGATTACTTAGATACTGGTTTATTTTTGGAAAAACGTTTAATAAGAAAATTAATCGGCAACATGTCTAAAGGAAAAGATTTTTTAAATTTATTTTCATATACTGGAACTGCTACCGTATATGCTGGATTAGGACAAGCAAAAAGCACTACTAGTATAGATATCTCTAAAACTTATATTACATGGTCTAAACGTAATATGTTTATCAATAATTTAAACAATAATCATCAACATCATTTTATTCAAACAGATTGTGTAGATTGGATTAAAAATACTAACAAAAAATTCGATCTAATTTTTATCAATCCACCAACATTCTCCAATTCAAAAAAAATGAAAAAACATTTTGACATAAAAAAAGATTATCTTAATCTTATAAAAAATTTAAAAAGTATTTTACGCAAAAATGGTTCTATTATTTTTTCAAGTTCTACCCATAATTTTAATTTTCAGTCAGATGAGATCAAAAAAATACAATTATATGCCAAAAACATTACAAAAAAAATGCAATGTAAAGACTATATTAATGATTCAAATTTACATCATTCCTGGATAATTAAACATCTTCCATAACTTTAAGAACAAAAAATATTATGTCGCTCATTAATATTAAAAATGGTTATTTATCATTCAGCAATTTAACTATTTTAAACAATAGTATGTTTTACATGAATAAAAATGAAAGAATATGTTTAATTGGAAAAAATGGAACTGGAAAATCTACATTTTTAAAAATTATTAATCAAAAGCAAAGTTTAGATCATGGTAGCATCACTTTTAAAAAAAATATCAAAATATCTTATTTAGAACAAAATAATACTACAAATACAAATGCTTCTGTGTATGATTTTATAAAATCAAGATACAATAGAAAATATATAAATCAAGATTATTACAAAAAAGATATAGAACATGACACAGAAATCACAAAAATCCTTAAACATATTTCACTAAAAAAAAGTCAAATAACATCTGAACTATCAGGAGGAATATTAAGAAAAACTGCATTAATTCAAGTATTGATAGAAAAATCAGACATACTTTTACTTGACGAACCTACAAATAATTTAGATATACAAACAGTAAAATGGTTAGAAAAAACTTTAAAAAATTTTTCAGGAAGCATATTGTTCGTATCACATAATATAAATTTTATTCAAAATGTATCCACAAGAATCGTAGATCTTGATCGTGGAAAACTGACTTCTTGGTCAGGAGATTACAAAAACTTTAAAAAGCTAAAATGTGAAAATAATCGCATTGACGAAATGCACAAGAAAACATTTGATAATAATTTAAAAAAAGAAGAAATTTGGATCAGAAAAAATGTTCAAGCACGTTCTATTCGTAATCAAGGAAGAACTAAAAATTTGAAATTATTAAGACAAGAAAAGGAAAATTATCAAAAAATAGCAACATTCAATCAGATTAATATAAATCAAGATAAAAATTATTTGGGAAAAGTTATTTTTAAAATAAAAAACATTAACTTTTCAATAAACAATAAACATGTTATTCAAGATTTTTCATCGGTTATCGAAAATGGTGATAAATTAGGAATTATTGGAAAAAACGGATGTGGAAAAACTACGATAATAAAAATGCTTTTAGGAGAAATATTACCTGAAACAGGAACAATTTATAGAAATAAAAATTTACACATAGCATACTTTGATCAAAATAAATCTTTTCTCAATCCAAATAAATCTATTATAGAAAACATAAATTATGGAAAAGAAAGTATAAAAATAAATGGAACAGAACAGCACATAATAAGCTATTTAAAAGATTTTTTATTTCAACCTCATGAATTAAACGTTCTAGTCAAAACATTATCTGGAGGCCAGTATAGTCGATTACTATTAGCGCGATTATTTTTAAAGCCAAGCAACGTGCTAATTCTTGATGAACCTACCAACGATTTAGATTTAGATAGTTTGAATGTACTAGAAAAAACAATTATAAATTATCAAGGAACTGTTATAATAACCAGTCATGACCAAAATTTTATTAAAAATACAGCAAAAAAATTTTGGTGTTTTGCAGATAACGCATTAATTAATACTCATATTAGCTATGATAATAGTATAAAAAACGAAAAAAATATAATAAAAAAAATTAATAAAAAAGATAAAAAAAATAAATATAGAATATCTATTGATGCAAATTACAAAAAAACAAGACAACAAAACCTATCTAATACGTTAAACGAAATAACAAAACTTGAATTGTGTATTCAAAAACTACAAAAAATCATTAATCAACCTAATTTTTTTAAAAAAGAACCACAAGAAACAATGATAATTTTAAAAAAATTAAAATATAAAGAACAAGCATTAAAAACAAAAATTCTATATTGGGAAAACTTAGAATCAACATAAAATAAAATATAAAATACATTCAAAAACCTTTAATTTTTTTCATGCACTCTTTAGAACAACAGTAATTAAATTTTACAGCACAATCCTTACATTGAATAAAAAGCAAATGACATAGATCGTTTCTGCAATTGACATAAACATCAGAAGGATTTTTGCATTGCTGACAAAATGCAATAACATCATCTGACACTTTTTCACTCATTCTATTGTCAAAAACAAAATTTTTTCCTTTAAACAAAATAGGCAAATTGTTTTTTTTTGCATTGTGTATATAACCGATAATGCCTCCCTTAATATGATAAATATATTTAAAATCATGAAAACGCATCCAAGCAGTAGCTTTCTCACAACGAATTCCTCCGGTACAATACAATACAATTCTTTTGTGTTTAGCATATTCCATTTTTTTTACTAATTTTTTTAATTGTTCACGAAAAGTAGTACTTTTAATTTCAATTGCGTGCTCAAAATGACCTATTTTATATTCATAAGAGTTTCTCATATCAATAAATATTACATTTTGATCTTTTAACATTAAATTCACTTCTTGTGCGTTAATATATATACCAACATCGTGAGGATTAAAAAAAAAATCTTGTATTCCATCTGCAACAATATTTTTTTTGACTTTTACTGACAGTACCCAAAATGATTTTTGATTGCTTAATGCTTTGTTAATAACTATATCATGCAATGATGAAGACAATTGAAATAAAAAGTTTTTTAAGAATGTGAAGTTTTTTAATGGCACACTGATTTGTGCATTAATACCTTCTTCTGCTATATAAACTCTTCCTAAAATGTTATATTTAAGAAATTGCTTATAAATTTTATTTCTATATTCTTGAGTATTGATTATATTAAAGTATTTATAAAAAGATAGTGTTAAACGTTCTGTAGTGTCTAAATACATGCGTTTCTTTAACTCTTTTTTAGAAAGAATATTGTGTAAACGAGACATTATAAAATCCTAAATAATAAACAAAAAATTATCACTGTGTGATCAATAATATCAAATCATATTTAATTGGTATTGAATAAGTTAAAAAATTTTTTAGCAAACACTTAATAAATAGATTATTACTTTAAATTTTCGTCATCATCTAAATGAATTAATTTTTTAATTTGTTTAGATAATTCTTGATATATTTTATTTAACGTTAAAAATCTATTTTTTTCGTTTTTAACAACTATTTCAGGAGCAAAAGATAAAAAATTCTTATTAGAGAGTTTGTTTTTTATAATAAATATTTTTTTTTGAATACTGATTTTTTCTTTTTTTAGTCGTTGTAATTCCAATTTTACGTCAATTAACTTTAATATAGGTATAATAATTTCTACTCCATGGATTATTTTTTTTATATATAAATCTTGTTCATAATCTTTAAAAAGTATTGTTATACTTTCTAAAAAAGCAATTTTTTTTAATAAAAAAGTATTTTCTTTAATAATTTTTTTCTGTTTTAAATTAACTTTATACAAACATAGTGGCAATAGTTTATGAGGATGAATGTGCATATTAGATCGAATATTTCTAACAAAAATAATAATTTCTATTATCCATTGCACATTCTGAATTACTTCAATATTAGAAATATTTTTATTGTATTGAGGAAACGGTTGTAACATAATCGTATCCCCTGAAACTTTATTAATTATTTTTACACGTTGCCAAATTTCTTCTGTCATAAAAGGAATGATTGGATGAGCTAATCTCAAAAGAAATTCTAAAACATATAACATTGTATTTTTAGTAAAATACACTTCTTGTTCAGATCCATGCTTAATTAATATTTTTGCAAATTCTAAATACCAATCACAAAATATATTCCAAACAAAATTATATAAAATATTTGCCGCACTATCAAAACGATAATGATCTAAAGCATCTCGATATAACTTCACCATATTATTTAATTTCGTTAAGATCCATTCATTTATTAAAAAAATATTTTCTTGAAAGTTTAATGTAGAAAAAGAATGATTTGTAGCATTTATTAAAACAAATCTACTAGCATTCCAGAATTTATTACAAAAATTTCGATATCCCTTTAATCTATTCATATCCCAATTAATATCTCGTGTATTAGATGCTAAAGCAGAGAAAGTAAAACGTAATGCATCAGTACCCGTCGCCTCAATTCCCGTAGGAAATTTTTTTTGAGTGTATTTAACAATTTTTTCAAATAAACTAGGTTGTAATAAATGTCTTGTTCTTTTTTTAATTAAATTCTTTAAAGAAATGCCATCTATCATATCTAAAGGATCAATAACATTGCCTTTTGATTTTGACATTTTGACACCTTGTTCATCACGAATTAATCCAGTGACATAAATATTTTTAAATGGTACTTCAGATATTCCGTTTTTTGATTTCATCAAATACATAGTTAACATGATCATACGTGCAATCCAAAAGAAAATAATATCAAAACCACTTACTAAAACATCAGTAGGATGAAATAAATTCAACCATACTGTTTTTTTAGGCCATCCTAATGTAGAGAATGTCCATAAGCCAGATGAAAACCAAGTATCTAAAACATCATCATCTTGTTTTAAAAGTATATTTTTTGATAACGAGTATTCTTTACGTATTGTTTGTTCATCATGACCAACATATATGTTTTTTTTATCATCGTACCAAACTGGAATACGGTGCCCCCACCACAATTGACGAGAAATACACCAATCTTCAATATTATTCATCCAAGATCTATACATAGTTTTATATTGTTCAGGTATAAATTTAATTTTTTCATCTTCAACAGCACTAAGAGCTATTTTTGCTAATTTTGATGTTTTTAAATACCATTGATTTGTAAGCATAGAATGAATAACTGAACCACTACGATCGTTATAAGGAACTGTAATATCAGATTCTTGAATATTTTCTAAAAATCCTAATTTTTTAATTTCTTCTATGATTTTGGTTCTTGCAGATAATATGTCTAATTTTTGAAATAAAGATGGTATAGCGTTATCATATAAATCAATTTTTTCTCCTTTATAATTAAAAATCTGAGAAAAAGATCTAATCTTGCCATTGAATGTAAAAACATTAATCATCGGTAATTTATGACGATAACCTACTTTATAATCATTGAAATCATGTGCTGGTGTAATTTTTACACAACCTGTTCCTTTTTGTGGATTAGCATATTCATCTCCAATAATAGGAATAATTCTATTAATTATAGGGCATCGAACAAAGTGTCCAATCAATTGATTATTTTTGCTGTCTTTCGGATTAACTGCAATAGCTGTATCTCCTAACAACGTTTCTGGTCTAGTAGTAGAGACAATTAAATATTTCACATTACCGTTTAAAAAATTCTTAGGATTTACAATTGGATATCTAATAAACCATGTTTTTCCTTTTTCTAAACGGTGCTCTACTTCTAAATCTGAAATAACCGTTTCTAAAACTGCATCCCAATGTACTAATTTTTTCTTTTGGTAAATCAAGTTGTTTTTATAAAATAAAATAAATGCTTCTTTAACAGCAATAGAAATATCAGAATCTAAAGTAAATTTAGTTCGATCCCAATCAGCAGAAACACCTAAACGACGCATTTGATTGATAACAATATTATTATAAGTTTGTTTCCAACTCCAAACTTTTTTAACAAAATCTTCTCTGCTATAATCTTTTTTTGTTTTTCTCTCTTCTAAAAATATTTGGCGCTCAACTAAAATCTGTGTAGCTATTCCGGCGTGATCTGTACCTGCTTGTAAAAGTGTATTTTTTCCTTGCATTCTATGATAACGAACTAATATATCTATAATAGTCTGTTGAAATGCATGACCCATATGTAGACTACCCGTAATATTAGGCGGTGGCATCATAATGCAAAAAGTTGGTTTGGTTACATCATTAGGTTTAAAATAACCATTATTTTCCCAAAAATTATATAGACTTGTTTCAATGCTGTTAGGATTGTAATTTTTTTCCATTATTTTTAACTTTTTATAAATTAAAAAACTGTGATATTATAAAAAAATATGATATAAAATTTAATATGATATTTTACTTTGATTTAATAGAAATTGACATAAGAGTTCAACAGGACGTCCTGTAGATCCTTTATCTTTACCTGATTCCCATGCAGTTCCTGCAATATCTAAATGAGCCCATTTATACTGTTTTGTAAAATTAGAAAGAAAACAAGCTGCCGTTATAGCTCCAGCTTTGCTATTTCCTATATTAGATAAATCTGCAATAGATGAATAAAGGTTTGTTTCATATTCTTTTAACAATGGTAAACGCCATATCTTATCATCAGTTTCTTTTGAAGCATGTTGTAATTGTTTAGAAAGTTCTTCATCATTAGCAAAAAAACCGCTGACACACTCACCTAATGCTACCACGCATGCGCCGGTTAATGTAGCAATATCAATCACTAAATTTGGAGAAAAACGTTCTACATAAGTTAACGTATCGCATAAAACTAAACGCCCTTCAGCATCGGTGTTTAGTATTTCTACTGTTTTACCTGACATAGTTTTTAGAACATCTCCAGGTCTAAAAGCATTACTGCTCAGTATATTTTCACATCCAGATAAAATTCCAATAATTTTTAAAGGTAACTGAAGCTCAGCAGCCATAATTAACGTGCCATAAACTGCAGCTGCTCCTGACATATCGTATTTCATTTCATGCATGTTCGTTGAAGGTTTAATCGATATTCCTCCAGAATCAAAAGTTACACCCTTTCCCACTAAAGCAATAGTTATATTATTAATGTTATTATTTCCAGAATATTTAATGACAGACATAAATGGCTGATTTTTAGAGCTACCACCCACTGCTATATAAGCATTCATTTTTAATTTTTTCATTTCTTTGATATCGATAACATCAACAACAATATTATCTGAATATTTGTCAGCAAGTTTTTTTGCTTGATTGGATAAATATAAAGGAGTACAAATATTAGGAGGTAAATTGCTAATATTTTTTGTAGAAGTTATGCCGAGATTGATGGCTAATGCATGTTTCAGCGCTATTTCACCTAAATACAAATCATTTTTTTTTAAGATGTTTAATGTTATTAAATCAAAATTAATATGTTTTTTTGTAGTTTGATTAATTTTTGAAATTTGATATAAAGATGACTGTATGCCTAGTACAATAGTTCTAATGAGCCAATATGTATGATGATTATTTTCGATGTTGATTTCATCTAAAGAGCAAATAAAATTTTTTATAGATGTTTTTTTTAAAAATGTTATAGTTTTTTTTATAATCAAATTTAAATTAGATTGAGTGATTGTATTTTTTTTTCCAAGACCTATTAATAATACTCTTTGAGCAGTAACATTTGGAATATTATAGAACATTATTGTTTCACCTATATTACCCTTTATATCACCTAATTTTAATAAAGAAGTGATGTAACCGTTACTAGATGAATCTAAATAATTAGCAGATCTAGAAAGTTGAAGCGACTCAAAGATTCCAACAATTATACAATCTGTATATTCTTTTTCTAAATGACAATGTTTCAGAATAAATTTCATTATTTTAACTCAATGTTATTGAAAATACTTGCATGATTGGATGTAAAAATAAAATATATTACATATTGAATATATTAATAATTGTTACAGTATAACTTAATTGAAAATAATATATTTTATAAAACTATTGATGCTTTATCTTTATATTGATTACAAATAACTATGTTCTGTAATTGAATAAAATTATTACAATATAAAAAAAATATTATATACTAACTGTAATAATCTTTTTACTTCAATTTTCATTTTATTTAATATATTTTTATAATACTGAGAATTTAAATATGAATAGTCTTTATAAGCGTGATTGTTTAAGATTGTTAGACTTCACAGATTTAGAACTAAAAACACTTATTAATTTATCTCAAAAATTAAAAAAAAACAAAATAAATAATCAAGAAATCCAGTTTTTGAAAAGAAAAAATATAGCTTTAATTTTTGAAAAAGAATCTACTCGTACAAGATGTGCTTTTGAAATAGCCGCATATGATCAAGGGGCTCACGTGACTTATCTAGGACCAGGTAGTACACATCTTGGAACAAAAGAATCTATAGAAGACACTGCTAAAATACTTGGTCGTTTATATGACGGAATTCAATACCGAGGTCATGATCATCAAACAATAGAGATTTTAGCAAAACATTCAAAAGTTCCAGTATGGAATGGTTTAACTAAAACGTTTCATCCCACTCAATTACTTGCAGATTTACTAACTATTAAAGAAATACACCCAGAAAAACAGTTTCACGAAATAGCATGTGCATATGTTGGAGATACTCATAATAATATGGGAAATAGCCTTTTAGAAGCAGCTGCATTAGTAGGTTTAGATTTACGTTTAGTCTCACCTAAACAATTTTGGCCTGAAAAAGAACTATTCATCCAATGCAAAAAAATGGCAAAAAAACAAAAAGGAGAAATCATTTGCACTGAAAATATTGAAGAGGGTGTTAAAAATGTCGATTTTATCTATACTGATGTTTGGGTTTCTATGGGAGAATCTCAAGAACAGTGGGAAAATAGAATTCAATCATTAAAATCATATCAGGTAAACAATGAAATGTTAGATATAACTAATAATGATCATGTTAAAATACTCCATTGCCTTCCTGCTTTGCATGATCAAAAAACTGTTATAGGAAAATCTATATTACAACGATATGGATTAAAAAACGGTATGGAAATAACAGATGACATTTTTCAAAAACATCAAATAACGATTTTTGAACAAGCAGAAAATAGATTACATACCATTAAAGCTCTTCTCGTATCTAGTTTATCAAAAACAATTAGCTTGTAAAGAACAATATATTTTTAAATTAAACGTGAAAAATAATCTATTTAGATTTATCAATAGATTATTAAATATTTGCGCAGGGTTTTACAGACTAACAGAAAAAACCTTTCTTTTCTGAAATCGTAAAGGAAAAAAAGTTGAGAAATCCTCTATTCAAAAAACATATTATTTCAATTGATGAACTACAACGCTATGAATTAGAATTAGTTTTAAAAAAATCTACATTTCTTAAAAAAACACCGCAACCAAATTTATTAAAAAATAAAATTATAGCCAGTTGTTTTTTTGAATCATCTACTCGTACTCGTTTATCATTTGAAACCGCTTTATATCGTTTAGGGGCATCAATAATCGGATTTTCTGATGGAAACAATATTTCTTTGAAAACAAAAGGAGAAACATTAGCAGATACGATAGCAGTAATCAGCTCTTATGTAGATGGTATTATTATCCGTCATCCGCAAGAAGGTTCTGCGCGTTTAGCTGCAGAATTCTCCAATGGCATACCTATTTTTAATGCAGGAGATGGGGCAAATCAACATCCAACACAAACATTATTAGATTTATTTACTATTCAAGAAACTCAAAACAGACTAAATCATTTAAATATTGCTATGGTTGGAGATCTTAAATACGGAAGAACAGTTCATTCATTAACACAAGCTCTTGCTAAATTTCAAAAAAACAAATTTTATTTTATTTCACCTGATGCATTAATGATGCCAAAACATATTAATGATATGCTTTATGAAAAAGGAGTTTATTGGAAAAGATACAATAATATTGAAGAAATTATTTCCGAAATAGACATTTTGTATATGACTCGTGTTCAAAAAGAACGACTGGATTTAACTGAATACGCGAATGCAAAATCAAAATTTATATTACATGTTCAAACGTTAAAAAATGCGCGAAAAAATTTAAAAATATTACACCCACTTCCGCGAATAGATGAAATTGATTACGATGTTGATCGTACACCTTATGCTTGGTATTTTAAACAAGCTGCCAATGGCATTTATGCTCGTCAAGCAATTTTATCTTTAGTATTAATAGAAAAACATTTATAATGTAACCATGCAAAACAAAAAACTTCAAGTAGAAGCCATCAAATCTGGTAGTGTTATTGATCATATACCAGCTCATATTGGTTTTAAATTGTTATCTTTGTTTAGATTTACTGAAACAGAAAAACGAATTACTATAGGTTTCAATTTACCTTCTAAAAAATTAGGAATAAAAGATATTATAAAAATAGAAGATACATTTTTAAGCGATGATCAAATTAATCAGTTAGCAATTTATGCTCCAGATGCCACTGTTAATTATATCAACCAATACAATTTAGTAGGCAAAACATTTCCAGCTTTACCTGAACAAATAGATCGTATTCTCATTTGTCCAAATAGCAATTGCGTTAGTCATAATAATTTCATCCATTCAAGTTTTCTAGTTAAAAAGGATAATTTTTTTAATACGAATTTAAAATGCAAATATTGTGAAAAAGAATTTTCTAAAAATATAGTATTGTCATATTAAATACAGCAATATTAACTTAACATAAATTATAATGGTATTATATGCGTCATATTATTCATACTAAAAATACACCAAAAACTATTGGTCCTTATTCTCAAGCAGTTATCATTAACAATTTTATTATATTGTCTGGACAAATACCTATTGATGCGCACTCGCAAGCAATTCCAGAAAATATTGGTGAACAAACGTATATCGTATTAAAAAATATAAAAACTATTTTAACTAACGCGCATTTTCAAGTAAAAAATATTATTAAAACAACGATTTTTACTACTGAACTGAAAAAAATTGACATCATTAACGAAATTTATATGAAATTTTTTTCAGATCATGAATCGCAATTCCCTGCTAGATCTTGTGTAGAAGTTCAAAGATTACCAAAAGATGTAAAAATAGAAATAGAAGTCATAGCATATAAGTATATATAAATTTTATTAAGATAAAAAATATATTTATCTTTTTTATAAGAACATAATCAATACTATTTCACATTAATATGCCGCGAAGCGGCATAAAAATTACTATCAAACATTTTTACGACGGGAAGAAGAAGGTTTTAATTCATTTCTAGATAATTTTAATTTATTTGCACGATATTCAGAAAAACGACGATGATTGTTTTTTTCTTTATAAGTTAGAGAACGATTAGAAATTGTACTATCATCTGTTTTATTATGTTTCAATATTTTTATATTGATTGCTTTGTTTAATATTCTTGTAGTGGAAATATTATGTAATACCTCTTTAGATAATCCCTTAGGTAGTTCAATAGTAGAATAAGAAGAAAATAACCTAACATTGCCAATATTCTTACTATTAATATTTCCTTCGTTAGCAATAGCTCCAACTATATGACGTACTTCTACTCCATCATTTCGACCTACTTCAATGCGATATAAATCTATTTCTTTATTGTAATCACGACGTTCACGTCGTGAGCGATTGTGACGAACATTTTCTTCGCGATTACGATTGTCTTTTGATGATAAAGTGCTATAAAATGAAGACTTTTTTAAATCTGGTTTAATTATTAAAGGACGCTCTCCTTGAGCCATTTTTAATAATGCAGCAGCTAAAGTTTTAATATCTAAATCATCTGAAGAGTATAATTTATCTAATAAAGCAACGTATTGATCTAAATCATGACTTTCTAATTCCTGTTGTACTTTTTTTGCAAATTTTTCAAGACGTCTTTGAGATAACAATGCAACGTTTGGAAGTTGCACTTCAGGGATAGGTTGCTTAATAGTACGTTCTATATTTCGCAATAAACGACGCTCACGATTTTCAACAAATAATAAAGCTCGACCAGTTCGACCTGCTCGACCAGTTCGACCTATACGATGAACATAAGATTCTGAATCCATAGGAATATCATAATTAATCACAAGACTGATGCGATCTACATCTAAACCTCGAGCAGCAACATCTGTTGCTATTAAAATATCTAATCTACCATTTTTTAATCTTTCTAATGTTTGCTCTCTTAAAGCTTGATTCATATCTCCATTTAATGCTGCACTATTATATCCGTTGCGTTCTAAAGCTTCAGAAACTTCTAAAGTGGCACTTTTTGTTCTAACAAATATAATTGTAGCAGAAAAATCTTCAGCTTCCAAAAAACGAATTAAAGCATCAGTTTTACGACCATGTACCATCCAATAACTTTGTTTGATATTTGGTCGTGTAGTTATATTAGATTGAATTTTAATTTCTTTTGGGTTTCTCATGAATCTTTTAGAAATACGTCGTATTACTTCTGGCATTGTAGCTGAAAATAATGCAGTCTGATGTTCTTTTGGGATTTTGCTCATAATCGTTTCTACATCTTCTATAAATCCCATACGTAACATTTCATCTGCTTCATCTAAAACTAATCCATGTAAATTAGAAAGGTTTAAAGTTCCTCTTTTTAAATGATCTAATAAACGACCTGGAGTTCCGACAACAATTTGAGGCCCTTGTCTTAACGCGCGTAGTTGTAGTTCATATCTTTGACCACCATATAAAGGTAAAACATTCACTCCAATCATATATTTAGAAAAACTAGAAAAAGCTTCGGCTACTTGTACTGCTAATTCTCTTGTAGGAGCCAACACTAAGATTTGAGGAGACTTTAACTTAACGTTAAGATTATGTAGCAAAGGTAAGGAAAAAGCAGCTGTTTTACCACTTCCAGTTTGCGCCATACCTAATACATCGTGTCCTTCTAATAGCAATGGAATACAAGTTTCTTGAATAGGAGATGGCTTAACATAACCCATTTCATTTAAAGATTGAATAATAAAAGAATTTAAACCAAGAAAAGAAAATGTGCTTTCAATACGAGTCATGCAGTAGATATGCCTTTTAAGTTACAGTGGCCAGTCTACATAGCTCATGATGAAAATATATTATTTATTCTCATTGAAAAGTGTGTGAACCGGCTCAAATTAAATGAATGAATAAAACAGTTGATTTTTAAAAAAATCAAACAGTTTATATATGATATATTACTAATATTTTTTGTTCTAAAATAATTTTTAAATGTTTTATTAGATATTTAAAAAACATGTTTTTAAAAAATTAGACATTTTTATCAAAAAATAAAAAATGCATTTTATAATGTGTTTATCGTGCTAACTAGACATAAAAAATCTATTTTTTATAAAAATCATATCATTATAAATGATTATATCAGATAATATGATTATTTATTAATTTATTAGAAATAATAAATTTTTCTGTTCCTTTAATACTTAGTCTTAATCTTCCTTGACGGTCAATTTCTAAAACTTTTACAGAAATTATTTGATCAATTTTTAAATGATCAGATACTTTTTCTACTCTTTTTTCAGAAATTTGCGAAATATGCACCAATCCTTCTTTCCCAAATCCAATTGAAACAAAAGCGCCAAAATCAACAATGCGAGTCACTTTTCCAGAATAAATGCGTCCTACTTCAATTTCAGCTGTAATTTCTTCAATTCTACGAATAGCATTTTTTGCTTTTTCTCTAACAGAAGAAGATATTTTCACTGTTCCATCATCTTCGATTTCAATTACAGTGCCTGTTTCTTCAGTTAGCATACGAATAACAGAACCCCCTTTACCTATTACATCTTTGATTTTTTCAGGATTAATTTTTATAGTATGAATCCTAGGCGCTAAATCAGAAATTTCTTTTCTTGCTGTACTTAAAGCTTGATTCATGATCTTTAAAATGTGTAATCTAGCTGATTTTGCAGCACTTAAAGCTGAACTTATAATGTCATTAGTAATTCCTTCTATTTTCATATCCATTTGCAATGCTGTAATACCTTCTTCTGTACCAGAAACTTTAAAATCCATATCTCCTAGATGATCTTCATCCCCTAAAATATCTGAAAGTAATACATATTGGTGACCCTCTTTAACTAAACCCATAGATATGCCAGCTACAGCTGATTTAATGGGTACGCCAGCATCCATTAGTGCTAAAGAAGCGCCGCATACGGATGCCATAGAAGAAGAACCATTAGATTCAGTAATTTCAGAAACAATTCTAATTGTATAAGGAAAATCTTCTAATTTAGGCATAACAGCTAAAAGACTTCTTTTTGCAAGACGACCATGTCCAATCTCTCGCCTTTTAGGAGATCCGACTAATCCGATTTCACCAACTGCGTAAGGAGGGAAATTATAATGAAATAAAAAATTATCAATTCTATCTCCTAACAATTCATCCAAATTTTGTGCATCTCTAGATGTTCCTAAGGTAACTGATACTAAAGACTGAGTTTCACCTCTAGTAAATAAAGCAGAACCATGAGTTCTAGGTAATACACCTGTTCGAACATCAAGAGCGCGAATCATATCTTTTTCACGACCATCGATTCTAATTTCATCGTTTAAAATTCTTTTACGTACAATATTTTTTTCAATGCTATGGAAAAGATTTTCTATCTCTAGAACATCAATATTCGAATCTTTTTTTAAAAAAGCTTCTGCAATTTCTTCTTTAATAATATTTAATCTATCAAATCTTTCTTGTTTATTAACAATTAAATAAGCCGATTTTATTTTTTTTTCAGCAAATTCAGTTACTTTTAATTCTAAATTTTTATTTGTTTCTTGATATAAAACACTCCAAGGTAATTTACTTGCTTCGTTTGATAAGGAACGAATATTATTAATTACTACTTGTTGTTGTTGATGACCAAATATAATAGCTTCAAGTATCTTGTCTTCTGTTAATATTTTAGCTTCTGCTTCTACCATAAGAACCGCATTCTGCGTTCCTGATACCACTAAATCTAAAGCGCTCTTCTTCATGTCTTCACTAGTAGGATTCAATATATATTGATTATTAATGTATCCTACTCTTGCCGCACCTATTGGACCATAAAATGGAATACCTGATAAACTTAATGCCGCTGATGCCCCTATAATAGATATTATATCTGGATTAATTTTTGGATTCACGGATACTACTGTTGCAATGATTTGAATTTCATTAAAAAAATTTTTGGGAAACAAAGGACGAATCGGTCTATCTATTAATCTAGCCGTTAATATTTCGTTTTCACTTGGTCGTCCCTCTCTTCTGAAAAAACCACCAGGTATACGTCCTACCGCATATGTACGTTCTTGATAGTTAACAGTTAAAGGAAAAAATTTTTGACTGGTATTAATTTTTTTTTGTCCGACAACAGTAACGAATACTGCTGTATCGTCCATACTAGCCATAACAGCAGCAGTTGCTTGTCGAGCCATTATACCCGTCTCTAAAGTAATGGTATACTGACCATATTGAAATTTACGTACAATGGGATTTAGCAAAATAATATCCTTAAAATAAACTAATTTTTAAATTGCTATAAACTGCATACTTTAAAAATTTTAACATAATAAAACATTTTATATTAACAAATAATAATTAAAAATTGCAAAAAAAGGGCTGATAAAGCCCTTTGAAAAATCGTCATAAAATATAGTATTTTTAATAACTTATCTTCTTAATGCTAAACTTTCAATTAAACTAGTATAACGCAATATATTTTTACTTTTTAAGTAATCTAGTAATTTTCGACGTTGAGATACCATATTTAACAAACCTCGACGACTACAATGATCTTTTTTATGTTTAGAAAAATGTGTTTGAAGATGATTAATTTGATTTGTTAATAAAGCAACTTGTACTTCTGTTTGTCCAGTGTTTTGTTGAGTTTTTCCGTATTTTAAAATAATCTTTTTTTTGTTTTTTAAAGATAAAGACATGTTGTACTCCACTTATTTGAAATATTATTAAATAAATAGCATTACTCAATCAAGATATTAAAAAAATAATATCATGCAAATTATTAATATAACAGCTAATAAATTAATCTTGAAAAATTGAAACTAATCTATATGGGACTAATATTTTTTTCATTATAATTTTTCCTAAACCAAGAAATATATTATTTTTTTCTATTACTCGCACTAAAACATTTTCAATATCAGAACTAATTACTACTGATTGTCCTAATTTAAAGTTATATGATTTTTTTTCAGAAAGATGTAATTTTGGTAGAAAATATACAGGACTATCTATAGGCATTAATAAATTATCTATTGCTTGAAAATCATTATTTTTGTTTATATCTTGCTGTTCTATTAATTTATTTAAATTAGATATTGTTGTTAAATTAGCATGAGAATATGCTCCGACTTGCAAACGACGCAAAAATACAACATGTGCACCACAACCTAATATTTCTCCTAAATCTTCAACTAACGTTCTAACATAAGTGCCTTTTGAACATAATACTGTGAAATTAATTAAATTATTTTCTTTATAAATAGAATCAATTTTATGTATTATAACTTTTCTCGCATTTCTTTTTATTTTCAAACCCTGATGCGCATACTTGTATAAGGGTATTCCATTATATTTAATTGCTGAATGCATAGGCGGTGTTTGATCTATCAAACCAGTTAATTTTCTAATAGATAAACAAAGTTTCATATAACTAAAACAAATAGGACGTTTTTTTATAACTATACCATTGGCATCAGATGTAGACGTTTGTTCACCAAACTTAGCAATAACATGATATTTTTTATTTAAATCAGTTAAATAATGAGCAAATTTTGTACATTCTCCAAAACAGATCGGAAGTACTCCTGTTGCCATAGGATCAAGAGTGCCTATATAACCTGCTTTTTTTGCATGAAAAATAATTTTAACGATTTGTAATGCTTTATTAGAAGATATACCGTGTGGTTTGTCTAACAATAAAAATCCATCAACACGTCGTTTTTTATGAAAAAACATTGATCTATCCTTTTTTTTTCATAACTTAAAAAGTTGTGCATTTTTATTAGATAGTCGATTTAAAAGTAAAGCGATATTGTTTCCTTTTAAACAAGAATCATCATGATAAAAAATAATATTAGGTATAATTCTTAATTTCATTCGTTTGCATAATAGTCTACGAATATAACTAGAAGCTTTATTTAAAATTAATAAAATCTTGTTGATATGCAAGCCGTTTTCCTGATTCAAACAACTTATAAATATTTGAGCATGAGATAAATCTCGAGAAACTCGCACTTCAGAAACTGTAATTATAGTTTGAATACGAGGATCTTTAAGTGAATATTGTATAATTATGGCTATATTTTTTTGTAATTCTTGAGCTATTCGAACAGAACGATTAAATAATTTTTCCATAATTACATTACCGAATAAAGTATATATTGTTATTTATAATTTTCTTTTAATTTCTGTGATTTCAAATACTTCTATAATATCTTTAACATGTATGTCGTTATAATTTTTTACTCCTATTCCGCATTCTAATCCACTACGAATTTCATTAACATCTTCTTTAAAACGCCGTAATGATTCTAAGACACCCTCATACACTACTATATTATTTCTTAATATATGAATTGGATTGCTTTTTTTAATGATGCCTTCTAATACCATGCAACCGGCAATTAAACCAAATTTTGGTGATTTAAATATGTTTCTAACTTCAGCTAACCCAAGAATATTTTGTTTATATTTAGGTGATAAAAGTCCTGTCATAGCTGATTTTACTTCATCAATTAAATCATAAATTACTGAATAATAACGAAGATCTAAGTTTTCTGCAGTAATAATTTTTTTAGCCAATGAATCAGCTCTCACGTTAAATCCTAAAATAATAGCATCTGAAGCTAAAGCTAAAGAAGCATCTGTTTCTGTAATGCCACCAATACCTAAACTAATAATGTTTAATTTTACTTCTTTCGTAGATAATTTTAATAATGCACTAGATATGGCTTCTAAAGAACCTTGAACATCTGATTTTAAAATGATTTTTAATTCAGAAAAATCATTTTTATTAATATTTTCAAACATGTTTTCTAAATTTGTTTTATTACGTTCTGATAATTTTATTGCTCTAGATTTTTCTTTACGATAAGAGGCTACTTCTTTTGCTTTTTTTTCACTACGTACTACAGTAATTTTATCGCCAGAAAAAGAGACTTTAGATAATCCTAGTATTTCTACAGGAATGGATGGCCCTGCAGTCAAAACTTCTTTTCCAATTTCATTACGTAATGCCTTAACACGACCATATTCACAACCGCATAACACTATATCGCCTTTTTTTAAATTTCCTTTTGTAACTAAAACAGTAGATACTGGTCCTCGACCTTTGTCTAAAGAAGACTCGATTACCACACCTTCTGCCATCCCAGTAGAAACGGCTTTTAATTCTAAAATTTCTGATTGTAATAAAATAGCATTTAATAATTCATTAATACCTTCTCCTGTTTTAGCCGACACTGGAACAAATATGTTGTCTCCTCCCCATTCTTCTGAAAGTATGTTATACTTCATTAAGTCATTTTTTATTTTGCTGATATCTGAATCTGTTTTATCAATTTTATTAATCGCAATAATTACTGGAACATTCGCTTCTTTTGCATGTTGAATTGCTTCAATTGTTTGAGGCATAACTCCATCATCTGCAGCTACTACTAAGATAACAATATCAGTAATTTGAACGCCTCTAGATCTCATTGCGGTAAATGCTGAATGTCCTGGTGTATCTAAAAAAGTAATAGAACCTACATTAGTTTTCACATGATAGGCTCCAATGTTTTGTGTAATACCTCCTGCTTCATAAGCAGCTACTTGTGTTGCACGAATATAATCTAATAATGATGTTTTACCGTGATCTACATGTCCCATTATAGTTACTACAGGAGCTCTAATAATAGAAATATTATTACCCTTATCACGATCTTTCATGATCATTTCTTCTAGAGCATTTTCTTTATGCAAAATAACTTTATGACCCATTTCTTCTGCAATTAATTGAGCTGTATCTTGATCTAAAACGTAGTTAATATTTCCAACAATACCAATATTCATCATTTTTTTAATTAATTCAGAGCTTTTTATAGCCATTTTGTTAGCTAGTTCAGAAACCGATATAGCACTACTAATTAACACATCTCTATTAATAATAAACTCTGGTTTTTTAAATGCTTGTTGTAAAATAACAGGGTGATTTTTATTTTTAAGTTTATTACGGTTAATAATATGTTTATTTTCTCTATATTTTTTTTCGTGTAAAGCATTTTTATTAATTTTCTGGTAACGATTTTTTTTAATAACGCGATTATGATTTCTTTTATCTTTTTCTATTTTTTGAATACTGTTATCATCAGATACATTATGATTTAAAAACATCTTTAAATGATGATTTTTTATAATTTTTTTATGAGAATCTAAATTTTTTTCTTTTATTTTATTTTTAGTATTGATGCGAATATTTTTAGTATCTATTTTAACTTTTTTATTATTTTCCTCTTGATTGACGTTTTTAAAATATTGTGATTCGTGTATTTTTTTTAAATCTACAACATTTTTATGCTGTTTATATATTGTTTCTATAGTACTCATTTTTATTGATTGTTCGAAATTTTTATTTTCTTGTTTTTTCAAAACAACATCATTTTTAAACAATTTGTTATTTTTTTTGCTATTTTTTGATAATAAATCATTATCGAACTTGTTATTCTTTATATATGTTCTTTTTTTTCTTACTTCTATTGTGATAGATTTGTTTCTGCCTCCTAAAGTAGGAACGTTTAAAGTGCTACGAGTTTTTCTTTGCACAATTAACGTTTTTAAAGATAGTTTTTTTTTGTATTCTAAACGTTTTAATAAAGCATCTTTCTCTATTGAACTAATACAATCATTTTCAGATTTTATTATATTTATCTCTAATAGTTCTTGTATTAATTCTTGTACTGGTATTTTTATTTCTTTAGATAGAAACTTTATACTTATATCTGTCATACTATTGCTTCCTATTGTTAAACTTTATTGCCAAACCAACAGATATTACGAGCTGTCATAATTAATAAACCAGCCTCTTCAGCATTTAAATTTTTAATATCGGTTAAATCATCTATTCCTTGATTTGCTAATTCTTCTAAACTAAAGATATTTTTTTCTGCTAACTGTGATGCCAATATTGCATTCATTCCATTAATATTTAATAAATCTTGATCTGTTTTAAGTTTTTTTACCGTGTTTTGATTTTCTAGTTCTATTGAAACAACTTTATTTTTAGCTTTTTGACGTATTAAAATCGCTTCTTCTTGAGTTAAATTTTTAATTGATAACAATTCGTGAAATGGTACATAAGCTAATTCTTCTAGAGAAGAAAAACCTGCTTCTACTAAAACGTTAATCACATTATCATGCAAATTTAAACTGTTTTTAAAAATATTAAAAGCAGCTGCAGCCTCTTCTTTATGTTTTAAATGAAGATCTTCTGTAGTCATGACGTTCAACTCCCATCCACTAATTTGTGAAGCTAAACGAACATTTTGACCATTTCTACCAATGGCTTGAGCTAAATTGTTAGGTTCTACCGCTATATCCATAGCGTGTCGATCTTCATCAACTACAATTGAAGATACATCAGCGGGAGCCATAGAATTAATGACAAATTGAGCTGGATTATCATCCCATAAAACAATATCGATGCGCTCTCCGCATAATTCAGTAGATACAGCTTGTACTCTAGCGCCTCTCATACCGACACATGCCCCAACTGGATCAATCCGTTTATCATTACTTTTAACTGCAATTTTTGCACGTGAACCTGGATCGCGCGCTGCAGCTTTAATTTCAATGACTTCTTCTCCAATTTCTGGAACTTCTATGCGAAATAATTCAATTAACATTTCTGTTTTTGAGCGACTAATGAATAATTGCGCACCACGCGATTCTGGGTTAACTCCGTACAAAATACCACGAATACGATCACCGATGCGAAAGTTTTCTCTAGGCAACATGCCATCACGCAAAATTAACGCTTCAGCATTATTACCTAAATCTAATGTTAGATTATCTCTATTTATTTTTTTGACAATACCAGTAATAATTTGACCAATATATTTTCGAAATTGATCAACTAACATAACTCTTTCCGCTTCACGAACTTTTTGTACAATGACTTGTTTTGCAGTTTGAGTTGTAATCCTATCAAATTTAACAGATTCTATTTCATCTTCTATAAAATCATTCACATATACTTGTTCACTTTCAAAACACGCTGCTTCTAAAGTAATTTCTCTAGTAGGCTGTGTTACTACTTCTACTACCATCCAACGTCGAAAAGTAGTAAAACTGCCTGTTTTTCTATTTATACTAACTCTAACATCAATTTCTTGTTCATATTTTTTCTTGGTTGCTGTTGCTAATGCAATTTCTAAAGCTTCAAAAATTTTTTCACGAGGAAGAGATTTTTCATTAGAAACAGCTTCTACTACAGCTAAGATTTCTTTATTCATTTTAAAGAACCTCAAAATAAAAATTTTTTAAATGAGTTACAACAACTCATTTTACATGTATTAATTACAAACAAATTAATTACGAAATTAGATAATTAATACACTAATTTTTACTAATCAAGAGTTTATATAATTAATGACTCACTAATATTTAAAAAAAATATTAATTTTTGTATAAATAGAATAAATATTCTAATAAAAAACCCCGAAAATTCGGGGTTTTTTAACATCACCCTACATATTAATTAATGAATTGAAAAAAATATATTCTTTAAAATTTTTACAATAAACATTTGACATAGTTCATCAAAAAATTATTTCAAAATAACATGTAATGGTACCGAGGATGGGACTTGAACCCATATGCCTATTCGGCACTATCCCCTCAAGATAGCGTGTTTACCAATTTCACCACCTCGGTAAAAAATTATTTCATATTTATTGATTTTATTATGTAATGCATACATTCTAACAACTAATCAGGCAGTTCAGAATGAAATGATTTTTTTTCTATCAAAGGTTTATTTTTTATAATTTTTGTTGTAGAGTCTTCTAAAAAAAAGTTATTTTCTATATCATGAATACTATTTACATTACATAAAATTATACTAATCATTAAAAATAAAAAAGTAAAAAATGCGATAATTTTTGTTATAAAATTGTTTGCTCTGATATTATTAAAAACTTTAATGTTATTTATTGTATCAGAATTAGAAAAATTATTAATGCCTTTTCCAGGTTGTAATAAAATTAAGAAAATTAAACAAATAGAAACAATAATAAAACAAGTTAAAAAAAATACATACATAAAAAATTATCCTTGTTTATAAAAACTAAATATTTGTTTTAATTTCAAAAAAAAATATGCAAAATTATTACTGTTCGTAAATGATTTATACACCATAAAATTACTTACATTGTTTATATTATCAATATAATATATAAATAATATGATGCATGTTAAAAATACAAAAATACAAAAAAAGAAACCATTTAAAATGTGTTATTACTACCTTAAAGTAATTTTATTGTTTCTGCAATATGATGAGCTGCTTTAGAAACTTGGCTATAATTTTCTCCTTCTACCATAACACGAACATATAATTCTGTTCCAGATTGACGAACTAAAATACGACTTTTTTTACCTAAAAATTTTTTATACTTAGAAATTATAGTTTGTATTTTTGTGTTTTTATCTAAATTAATTTCTTTTTTACAAGGAATATTTATTAATATTTGCGGAAAAAATTTTATTTTACGTGATAACTCATACAAAGTTTTTTTGTTATTCATCATAATTGATAAAATCTGTAAACTTGCTATAATGCCATCACCAGTACTATTTTGATCTGATAAAATAATATGTCCAGATGGCTCTGCTCCTAAAATACATCTGTTTTTTAACATAGTTTGATATATATTACGATCTCCTATTTCTGAAGTATAAAAAGGAATTCCCAGTTTTTTTAATCCTAAAATTATACCCATGTTCGTCATAGAGGTTCCGACAACTCCACCGATATTTTTTTTTTGTTGTAAATATTCTTGCGCAATAATATAAATTATATGATCTCCATTAATGATATGACCTAAGTGATCTATCATAATAATTCTATCTCCGTCTCCATCTAGAGCTAAACCAATATCTGCTTTTTCTAATAAAACTTTTTTCTTAAGATATGCAACATTAGTAGATCCAGAATTATTATTGATATTAATTCCATTAGGAGAAATAGCAAGAGTAATTACTTTTGCTCCTAGATCTTGAAAAATTTTTGGAGCTATTTGATACGTTGCACCATTTGCACAATCTAAAATAATAGTAAATTTAGATAACCTAAAATCATTAGGATAAATCTTTTTGCAAAAATTAATATATTGCATTTCAGGGTTATGAATTCGAGAAGAAAAACCAAAGTTTTTAGCATGATAATATAAACGAACATTGTTGATATGTTGTTCAATATTATGTTCTATTTGTTTGGTTAACTTAATACCATTTTTATCAAAAATCTTAATTCCGTTATCATCAAAAAGATTATGAGAACCTGAAATCACAACACCAGCTGAAGCATTAAAAAATTTTGTTAAATATGCAATGGCTGGAGTAGGTATACAATCAACCAATAGAGTTGAAATGCCTGTTGATAAAACACCAAATTCTAAAATAGACTGTAACATCAATCCAGAAACACGTGTATCCCTACCTATAATGATTTTTTGTTCTTTTTTTTTGCCTAAAACAATGCCAATAGCTTTCCCCAATTTTAATAAAAAATCAGGTGTC
This sequence comes from Buchnera aphidicola (Hyadaphis tataricae), assembly GCF_005081445.1. Classification (NCBI taxonomy): domain Bacteria; kingdom Pseudomonadati; phylum Pseudomonadota; class Gammaproteobacteria; order Enterobacterales; family Erwiniaceae; genus Buchnera; species Buchnera aphidicola. The sequence goes on from NZ_CP034873.1 coordinate 418,612, forward strand.
ATTGGACTTTTTCCTACTTTTCCACGTATACCATCTGTTTTGAAATATTGCAAACCAGCCATGACAATTTTGTTCCCGTGCTATTTAAATATAATTATATTTGCAATAAATTATAATGTCTTTTACATTCAAAATAAGATGAAGCAAAATTAATCTAGTACTTCATCTTATTTTAAGATCTGTTTGAATATAAAAATTTTAAAAAATACATGAATGTTCTTGATAAAAAACTTTTTTCTAGGGTATACTACAAAACATATTTATGTTCTAAATTAAAAAAATCAATTATTAATATCAGTGTCTATCCAATCCTTTGGTTTACGAACTTCTCTTCTTTGCATTAAATCATCAATTTGAAATGAATCAATAGTTTCGTATTGTATTAGAGCATCTTTCATTGCATGCAATATATCAATATTTTCATTTAAAAGATCACGAGCTCTTTTATAATTTATTTCAATTAAAAATTTTACTTCTTCATCAATAATTCTTGCAGTTTCATCAGACATATTTTTAGCTTTAGAAACCGAACGACCTAAAAAAACTTCTTCTTCTTCTTCAGCATACAACAACGGTCCTAATTTCTCCGAAAACCCCCATTGAGTTACCATGTTCCGTGCTAAATTTGTAGCAACTTTTATATCATTACAAGCTCCAGTAGAAACATTTTTAGATCCATAAATAATTTCTTCCGCTAAACGACCACCGTATAACGTAGAAATTTGGCTTTCTAACTTTTGACGACTTATACTTAAAATATCTGATTCAGGCAAAAAGAAAGTTACCCCCAATGCACGTCCTCTAGGAATAATAGTTACCTTATGTGCAGGATCATGCTCAGGAACCAATCTTCCTATAATAACATGACCTGCTTCATGATAAGCAGTAGATTCTTTTTGAAAATCACTCATTACCATAGATTTTCTTTCAGAACCCATCATCATTTTATCTTTAGCTCGTTCAAATTCCAACATAGAAACCACACGCTTATCAATTCTAGCTGCAAAAAGTGCAGCCTCATTAACTAAGTTAGCTAAATCAGCGCCTGAAAATCCTGGTGTACCGCGCGCAATAATCATCGCATCTACATCTTTAGACAAAGGTACTTTTCTCATATGCACTTTTAAAATTTGTTCTCTTCCTCGAATATCCGGCAATGCTACTATTACTTGACGATCAAAACGACCAGGTCTTAATAAAGCAGGATCTAAAACATCAGGTCTGTTTGTAGCGGCAATTAAAATTACTCCTTCATTGCCGTCAAAACCATCCATTTCTACTAACATTTGATTTAAAGTTTGTTCTCTCTCATCATGTCCACCACCTAATCCTGTACCTCTTTGTCTTCCTACTGCGTCAATTTCATCAATAAAAATTATACATGGAGCAGATTTTCTAGAATGTTCAAACATATCTCTTACTCTAGAAGCCCCTACACCAACAAACATTTCTACAAAATCTGATCCAGAAATGGTAAAAAAAGGAACTTTAGCTTCTCCTGCAATCGCTTTAGCTAACAGCGTTTTACCCGTTCCAGGAGGTCCAACCATTAATATTCCCTTAGGAATTTTTCCGCCTAATTTTTGAAAACGACTAGGTTCTTTAAGATATTCAACTAATTCACTGACTTCTGCTTTTGCTTCATCACAACCTGCTACATCTGCAAAGGTAGTTTGTATTTGATCTTCTGATAGCATGCGAGCTTTGCTTTTGCCAAAAGACATTGCACCCTTTCCGCCACCTAGATGCATTTGTCTCATAAAAAAAATCCATACACCTATTAACAAGAGCATGGGAAACCAAGAAATAAAAATAGACATTAATACGCTTGGATCTTCCGGAACAGATCCAGTTACTTTTACGTTCTTTGTTAAAAGATTATCTAACAATTTAGGATCATTGATAGGTATGTAAGTAGAATATTTACTGCTATCTTTTTTAACAACACTAATTATACGTCCATTAATGTACGCTTCACGAACTTGATCTTGATTTACTTCTGATAAAAAAGTTGAATAATCAACCTTACCATTATTCACATCATTTGTATTGAAGTTTTGAAAAATAGACATTAATATAACTGTTACAATTAACCAAAAGATCAAGTTTTTAACAATATCATTCAAAGGAACAACCTCTCATTGAATCTATATTAAACAACAACACAACACATAGAGTAAATACTATAATTTTAACGAACTGCTAGTATAAATATTTCACGAGATCGCGTTCGAGAAGATTTAGGTTTACAAATTTTAATTTTTTTAAAAACTCTTTGAATTTTATTATGAAGTTCATTAAAGCCCTCTCCTTGAAATGATTTTAACAAAAAAATACCATTTTTAGATAAAAAATAACTTGATATTTTCAATGCTAATTCAGATAAAGTAATAATTTTTGGCATATCAATAGAAAAATTTCCTGTAATATTAGGAGCCATATCTGACATCACCAAATTAAATTTAGCATCATGCAGAGAATCAAAAATTAAATGTAATACGTTTTTATCACGAATATCTCCTTGAAAAAAATATACACTTTTTATAGGTTTCATGGGTAATATATCACAAGCTATTAAACGTCCTGTTGTTCCTATCTTATGAATTGCATATTGAGACCAACTTCCTGGTGATGCACCTAAATCTATGACACTCATGCCGGTTTTAAACAATTTATATTGTTCATCTAATTGCGCTAATTTAAACCAAGCTCTTGAACGTATTTTATTTTTTTTGGCTGCCTTGACATATGGATCTTGAAAATGTTTTAATAACCAATTATTAGAACGATGTGTTTTTTTTTTAACAATCATATGATTAGAATTATTTAATTAAAAGAAACAAACAACAGCTTTTGATTTAAATATACTCAATTTTTAAAATTTTATATTCAACATTACCAGCTGGTGTACGTATTACTGCAATAGTATTGTTTTTTTTTCCAATAAGACCTCGAGACATTGGAGAGTTAATAGAAATTAAATTTTTTTTAAAATTAGACTCATCATCACCAACAATTTGATAAATGAATTGTTCATTGCTTTTTATATTCAAAATAGTAACAGTAGAGCCGAAAATTACTCTTCCACTGTTAGAAAATTTAGTTACATCTATAATTTGAGAGTTTGATAGTTTGGCTTCAATTTCTTTAATACGTCCTTCACAAAAACTTTGCTCTTCACGAGCAGAATGATATTCAGCATTTTCCTTTAAATCACCGTGTTCTCTAGCTTCTGCGATTGCAGCAATAATGCGAGGACGTTTAATATTTTTTAATACTTGAAGCTCTTGACGAAGTTTTCTTGCGCCTCTTAATGTCATAGGTATTAAATTCATCATATTTAAGACTCCATTGTTTTTTTTATTCAAATATATTTCAATAAATATATTAATTAAATATAAAAAAACATGCATATATTGACAATATCAATAAAAATATTTTTTAAAATTGTAAAAAATGTTAAAATTTTAATTCAAATCGTTAAAAAATTTATATTTTACATTTTAAAATATTATATCTTGAATGTAATTTTTAAAACATGAACATTTTCTTTTATACACGTAAATTTTTTTGAAAACGTATAAAAATAAGCAGAGCTTTATTAAAAACATATAAAATCGACCATAAATGATTGAGTACACGATATTTTTCAACACATATACTTTACAAAGTTATCATTGAATAGATTGAGATGATTAATATATAGAAACATGTCTACTTAGAAACATGTCTACTGTATTTTATTTTAAATTAAAAAATGCAATTTATCAAAATTTTAAAAAATGTAGTTAAAAAGATATTAATCACATAAACAATCAAAAATTTTTGTATAAAATTAACGTAAATATAAACATATTATTAAAGCACATTAAAAAATGAACAATGAAAAAATTAAATCATTAATTATGAATGAATTAAAACTCAAAAAAGTGTATGTAACAGGTGATGATAATCACATTAAAATAGTTGCTGTAGGAGAAAGATTTAATGGAATTAGTCCGGTAAAACGACAGCAAATAGTTTATAAACCTTTAATTCAGATGATCAAAGACAAGCACATTCATGCTGTATCCATTTTTTCTTATACATTAGATGAATGGAGGAAAATTAATAATTCTAAAGATATAAAGGTGAAAAAATTCATATAAATAAAGTAGAGATTGCTTAATCAATGACTAAATTGTATGTCACCGGTAATAAAAATTTAAATGGACACGTTATAATTTCCGGTTCTAAAAATGCTGCGTTACCAATTATATTTATGAGTATATTAACAGATAAAGCTATTTCAATTAAAAATGTACCAGATTTAAAAGACATTAACATAGCATTAAGAATACTGATATGTTTAGGTGCTAGGGTTACATTTGAAAAAGTGTTATACATTGATCCCAGTTTAATTAATAATTTTTCTGCTCCATATCATTTAATCAAAGAAATTAGGGCTTCTATATGGATATTAGCTCCTCTATTGACACGTTTCGGGAAAGCTAAAATATTTTTTCCTGGTGGATGTAATATAGGAGCTCGACCGATAGATTTACACATAAAATATTTAACTCAATTAGGAGCTAAAATTACTATCAAAAATGATTGTATTACAGCTTCAATAAAAGGACGTTTTAAAGGACAATATGTTTTAATGGAAAAAATTAGTGTCGGCGCTACAATTACACTTATCAGTGCTGCTGTTTTAGCTGAAGGTTTAACTATTATTGATAACGCAGCTCAAGAACCTGAAATAGTAGATATAGCAAAATTTTTAAATAATTTAGGTGCTAATATTACTGGCGCAGGAAGCAATAAAATATATGTTTTAGGAGTATCACAGTTAAAAGGAAATGAACATAAAATTATTCCAGATAGAATTGAAACAGGAACATTTTTAGTTGCAGCTGCAATCTCAAAGGGTTGCATCATTTGCCATAAAACTCAACCACAACATTTAGAAAAAGTATTGATAAAATTGAATGAATCCGGAGCTAAAATTAGCACAGGAAAAAATTGGATAAAACTAGATATGAGAGAAACAAGACCCCAATCTTTAAACATTTGCACTAAACCTTATCCAGGATTTCCAACAGATATGCAAGCTCAATTTGCTTTATTAAATGTTGTTGCGAAAGGTAATGGTAGTATCACTGAAACTATATTTGAAAGCCGTTTTCATTATGTTACAGAATTAATAAAAATGGGGGCTAGAATAAAGATTCAAAACAGCACAATTCAATGCTATGAAATTCAATCTTTATCATGCGCTCAAGTATTTTGCAGTGATTTGAGAGCATCCGCTACATTAATTTTAGCAGGCTGTATTGCTTCCGGCATCACAATAGTAGATAAAATTGATTATCTAATTAGAGGCTATGAATCTTTTACCAAAAAATTAAACCAATTAGGAGCTGATATTAAAATGATGTAAAATACAATATATCAATAATTTCAATTAATAATAAAGATAAAATTTTTGCTATTTTACTTGCAAAATCACGGAATTTTTGATTGATTTTTAATGTCTAAAAAAATTTTTCAATAATTGATAAAAACGGAGTATTTTATGTATGCAGTTTTTTTAAGTGGTGGAAAACAATATCGTGCTATTAAAAATCAAATTGTTAGATTAGAAAAATTAAATTATTCACTTGGTGAAACTGTAGAATTTAATAGTATTTTAATGGTTGCTAATAAAGAACATGTATCTTTCGGTAATCCTTTTATTAAAGGAGCGAAAATTACAGCAAATATTGAAAATCATGGTCGTTGCAAAAAAATAAAAGTGATTAAATTCAATCGTAGAAAACATTATAAAAAACAACAGGGTCATCGTCAATATTTTACCGATGTAAAAATAATAAATATAAACAATATTTTAGAGGAAAACAAAAAAAATGGCACATAAAAAAGCTGGAGGCTCAACTAGAAACGGACGAGATTCCAATGCACAACGATTAGGAGTTAAATGTTTTGGTGGTCAATTAGTTTCTGCAGGAAGTATTATTGTAAAACAACGTGGAACTAAATTTCATCCTGGTAAAAATGTAAAATGTGGCAAAGATCACACAATTTTTGCTATTTTACAAGGTAAAGTACAATTTAAAAAACAAGGATCTAAAAATAGAACTTATATAAATATAATAAACTAAGAGATATAATAGACCCCTTTTACCAGGGGGGGTTTAAAAAATCAAATTTAGCGTCATTGAAACGTCATTCAACTAATTTAAAAACAGTATTTTACATGGACAAAAGATGAAATTTATTGATGAAACTATAATAGAAGTCTCTGCTGGAAATGGTGGTAATGGATGTATAAGTTTTAGAAAAGAAAAATATATTCCTAAAGGCGGTCCAGATGGTGGAAATGGTGGAGATGGTGGAAATGTTTGGATACAGGCTGATAATAATTTAAATACTTTAATCGATTTGAGATTTAAAAAAAAATTTCAAGCAGAACATGGAAAAAATGGATCAGGCAAAAATTGCACTGGTAAAACAGGTAACGATATTACTATATATGTTCCTATTGGTACAAAAGTCATAAACCATCAAACACGTGAAATCATAGGAGATTTACTTTATCATGAACAAAAAATATTAGTTGCAAAAGGTGGTTGGCATGGATTAGGCAATACTAGATTTAAATCATCTACTAATAGAGCTCCAAGAAAAAGTACATCTGGATCTATAGGAGAAAAAAGAGATATCCAATTAGAACTTATTTTACTTGCAGATGTTGGAACATTAGGAATGCCTAATGTTGGAAAATCTAGCTTAGTTAGAAGCATTTCTGGATCTAAAACAAAAATTGCAAACTATCCATTTACAACATTAAATCCAATTTTAGGTAGCGTCACAATTCAAAAAAATAAAACATTTATAATAGCAGATATACCAGGTATTATTAAAGGCGCTGCTAACGGTTGTGGTTTAGGAATACGTTTTCTAAAACATTTAGAAAGATGTAAAATATTATTACATGTTGTCGATTTGAAACCTGAGAATAACTTGCATCCATTGAAAAATATAACAATAGTATTAAATGAATTAAAAAAATATAGCAAAAAACTATACGATAAACCAAGATGGTTAATTTTAAATAAAATTGATTTATTAAGTGAAAAAGACGTTAAAAATATAGTTAATGACATTAAACAAGAAATTAATTTAGAAAAATATTATTTTATTTCCTCTATTAAAAAAACGGGCACGAAAAAACTATGTTTTGATTTGTTCAATTACCTGAATAAAACAAAAAAGAACTTGGTTTCTTAAACGGCCAAGTTCTTTGAACTTTAACTTTACTTTTTTTTAATCATGCTAGTATTCTAACGTTTAGAAAATTGTGGTTTTTTTCTAGCTTTACGCAAACCTATTTTTTTACGTTCTACTTGACGTGAATCACGCGTTACAAATCCAGCTTGTCTTAATTGAGCGCGTAAAGATGAATTATATTTAATTAAAGCTCGAGTAATTCCTTGACGAATCGCCCCTGCTTGTCCAGAAATGCCTCCTCCTTTAACCGTAATATAAATATCAAATTTACTAATCATATCAACTAATTCTAACGGTTGACGCACTATCATACATGCGGTTTCGCGTCCAAAATATTCATGTAAAGAACGTTGATTGATGATAATGTCTCCACTTCCAAATCTAAGAAAAACTCTAGCAGAAGAACTCTTTCGACGACCGGTTCCATACATTTGATTATGCATTATTTCTTATACCTTTAATTAAATATTTAATAACTGAGGACATTGAGCTATATGATCATGATTTTCATCAGAAAATACTTTTAATTTTTTGAACATAGAACGTCCTAAAGCACCCTTCGGCAACATACCTTTTACTGCAATTTGAATAACTTTTTCTGGAGCACGAGATATTAACTCCTCAAAACTTAATGCTTTTATGCCGCCTATATAACCAGTATGACGATAATATATCTTGTTTTGTTTTTTCTTTCCTGTGATTAATATTTTTGAAGCATTTAAAACAATAATATAATCTCCTGTATCAATATGAGGGCTATATTGTACTTTATGCTTTCCTCTAAGACGAATTGATAATTCACTTGCGAATCTACCCAATATTTTATTGGTCGCATCCACATAATACCAATTTCTTATAATGTTACTGGATTTAACTGTAAAAGTTTTCATTTAAAAACTCACCTTTAAATATAATGATTTATTCACAAAATCATACTATGATTAAATCTAATAAGATACAGTAAAAAATTTAATTTTTTTCTATAATTCTATATAAAATTACTTAATATAATATATTTTCTTAATACAATAGAATCTATTAATCATTATTTATAACATGATATTGTACAATACATTGTATTTTAGAAAGAAAATTTTCTTAAAAATATTTTATACATATTAAAAGTTGCTATATATTTATAGGTAATAAATCATGCCTGAACAAAATTCTTTATTAATTTTTCGTGATAAAATTAATGATATTGATGAAAAAATAGTGAAATTGCTATCTAAAAGAAAAATATTAGCATTTAAAATTGCTAAATCTAAAATAGAAAACAATAAGTCTGTGAGAGACACAGAACGTGAAAAAAAGTTATTACAAAAATTAATTAACATAGGAAAAGACAATTATTTAACAGCGGAGTATATCACTAAAATTTTTGAATTGATAATTGAAGACTCTGTATCAACGCAAATGGAATTGTTACAAGAATTTTATTATAACAAAAAATTAAATTTTGCTTTTTTTTCTTTTTTAGGTCCTAAGGGTTCTTATTCTCATATTGCTGTTTGTGAATATGCCAAAAAAAAATTTAAAACATATTTTATGAAAGCATGTTCCACCTTTGAAGAAACTCTATGTTCTGTTGAAAACAATGAATCTGACTATGCTATTCTACCTATAGAAAATACTTGCTCTGGATATATTGATGAAACTTTACAATTATTGATAAAAACTAATTTGTTTATTGTGGGAGAAATTAAAATATCTATTAATCACTGCTTACTTGCTGTAAAAAAAGTACAGTTATGCGAGATTAAAACTATATATAGCCATCCTCAACCATTTAAACAATGTAGTAATTTTATTAAAAAATTTTCTAATTGGAAAATAAAATACACAAAAAGCACAGCTGATGCAATGAAAAAAATTTTGCAATACAATGACATCACAAAGGCAGCATTAGGTAGTGAAATAGGAAAAAAAATTTATAACTTACATATTTTGCATACAAATTTAGCAAATCAAAAAAACAACACTACAAGATTTATTGTATTGCATCGTAAACCCCTAGAAAACGCTGAAAATCAATTATCAAAAACAACATTAATACTTAGTATTAAAAAAAAATCAGATACTTTAAATAATATTTTATTTATGTTAAAAAATAAAATCATCAGCATCAAAAAAATCAATATAAAATATTCAGTAATCTCTGAAGATATTTTTTATCTAGATATTCAAGATAATTTATCATCAATATTAATAAAAAATATCCTTAAAACAGCTCAAAAACATTGCAATTTTATAAAAATTCTAGGTTCATATCCAAGTGAAATATGATTTGCATTGTTTCTTATTTTTTTACAATGAATGAACAAAAAACAATTATTAAAAAACTTTTAAAAATAGTTTTTTAAAATTTAATTAACATATAATTTATTTTGACATAAGCGATTAAAAATGTTTAAAAACCTAACTCAACGTCTTTCTCAAAGTTTTCGTAAAATTATAAATAAAGGAAGACTTACAGAAGAAAATATCAAAGATACAATACGTGAAGTTCGTAAAGCTTTTTTAGAAGCAGATGTAACACTATCAGTAATAAAAAAATTTATAGAAAATGTAAAAGAAAAATCTATTGGAAATGAAATTAACAAAAGTTTAACTCCTGGACAAGAGTTTATCAAAATTGTTAAAAAAGAATTAATCTTCGCCATGGGTGAAAAAAATAATTTTTTAAACTTATCTACTAAACCACCAGCAGTTATATTGTTTGTAGGTTTACAAGGCGTTGGAAAAACAACAAATATAGCAAAACTGGCTAAATGGATTCAAAATAAACATAAGAAAAAAATACTTATCATATCTGTTGATGTGTACCGCGCTGCTGCAATTAAACAATTAGAAATTTTATCGAAACAAATCAAAGTAGATTTTTTACCTCCTAGTCCAAATCAAACGCCATTAGAAATCACTTTAAAATCTATTGAATACGCAAAAATAAACTTTTATGATGTATTATTAATTGATACAGCAGGTCGTTTACATATTGATAAAAAAATGATGACAGAAATTTATGAAATCCAAACTGTATCAAAACCTATTGAAACATTATTAGTCGTTGATTCTATGATGGGTCAAGATGCGGTTAATATGGCAAAAATATTTAATGAGCAATTATTAATATCTGGTATAATATTAACCAAAACTGATGGAGACTCTAGAAATGGTATAGCTTTATCGATGCGTTACATTACAGGAAAGCCAATAAAATTTATAGGAACAGGAGAAAAAGTTAATGAATTAGAGCCTTTTTATCCCGAAAGAACAGCTGAAAGAATTTTAGGGATGAATAATATTATCGCAATAATTAAAGACATCGAAGAAAAAGTAAGTCAAGCTCAAGTTCAAGAATTTACTGAAAAACTGCAAAAAGGACACCTTTTTAATTTAAATGATTTTTTAATACAAATTAAACAAATAAAAAAAATGGGTGGGTTAAATTATTTTATTAATAAGTTTTCCAATAACAATCAATTGTCTAATAGTATATCATTACTCAAACAAGACAAAAATTCATTAAATAAAATGGAGGCTATGATTTGTTCGATGACACCAAAAGAACGAGCTACACCTAGTATTATCAAAGGATCTAGGAAACGTAGAATTGCTTTAGGTTCAGGTATGAAAATACAAGATGTCAACAAACTACTGAAAAATTTTGATGATATAAAAAGAATGATGCAAAAAATTAAAACCGGAGGCGTAGCAAAAATCATGAGAGGAATGAAGCATATATTACCTAAAAACTTTTAAATAACTACAAAAAACATAATTTTGTTCAATATAAAAATATTATTTATTTTTGAAATGTATATGCAACTTTAATTAAAACAATTTTTTAGAAGAAAAAATATATGGTAAAAATTCGTTTAGCAAGATATGGTGCAAAAAAACGTCCTTTTTATAAAATGGTCGTAGCAGATAGTCGTTGCTCAAGAGATGGTAAGTTTATTGAAAATGTAGGTTATTTTAATCCGATTGCTAAAGGCAAATCTGAAAAAATCAAATTAAACTTAGATCGTATTACATATTGGAAAAAACAAGGCGCACAAATGTCAGCAAGAATAAAAAAGATTGTTCAATTATCGGATAAAAAAGAGGTAGAGATATAAATAAACCAAATAATCCAATATTAATAGGAAAGGTAGGAAAATCTTACGGAATATTGGGGTGGATAAAAATTTTTTCTTTTACGGAAAATAAAGAAAATATATTCGATTATCTTCCATGGTATTTTTACAAACAAGAAAATTGGATAAAAATTTATGTAAAAAAATGGAAACAATACAAAAATAATTTTATTGTTCAAATAAAGGGCACTACTGATCGTTCAAAAGCTATGCAATTAACTGATTCAGATATAATAATTAGCAAATCTCAATTGCCTTTACTAAAAAAAAACGAATATTATTGGTATGATCTGATTAATTATGACGTATTCAATATAAGTGGTAAATATTTAGGAAAAGTAATAGATCTTATTCGAACCAAAAATAATGATATTTTAATCATCAAAAATGAATCAAATAAAAAGAATATCTTAATTCCCTTTATCGATAAAACAATAATAAAAAAAGTAAATATTAATAAAAAAATCATAACAGTTCAATAGCACTACATTCATATATCATAAATGAAAACACAATATGATCATACTTTAATATGGTTTAAAATCATTACAATTTTTCCTGAAATGTTTAATGCCCTAATTAATTACGGCGTCACTAAAAAAGCAATTAAGAGTAATATTATTCATCTTGATTTAATTAACCCAAGAAATTTTTCTAAAAATAAATATAAATCTGTTGATGATCGTCCTTATGGAGGAGGACCAGGAATGTTAATGACTGTAGAACCTTTATACTTAGCGATTCAATACGCTAAATCTTTATTAAAAAATGCTACAGTAATTTATTTATCTCCTCAAGGAAAAATTTTTAAACAAAAACATATACCTAAATTCATTAAGAAAAAAAAAATTATTTTTCTTTGTGGTAGATATGAAGGGATAGATCAAAGACTTATGGATCATGAAATAAATGAAGAATGGTCGATTGGAGATTATATACTTACTGGAGGCGAACTGGCTGCTATGACAATGATAGATTCTATTTCTAGATTAATTCCAGGTGTAATTAAAAAAAAAGAGTCGATAAAAGAAGAAACTTTTTCTAATCATCTATTTGATTATCCAAATTATACTAGACCTAGAACAATATACAACATGTCTGTTCCTAAAATATTATTGTCTGGAGATCACAATAAAATTCGACTTTGGCGTTTAAAACAATCACTCGTTAAAACATGGATGAAACGACCAGATCTGTTAAAAAATACATTAACAAAAGAAGAAAAAAATCTATTAGATGAGTTTAAAAAAAACAAGAGTTAACTATTGATATCTTTAACATGAACGAGAGCACATATGAAAAATATAATTCATATAATAGAACAAAAACAATTAAAAAAAAATATACCTATTATTAATCCTGGAGATACTATTGAAGTAAAAGTATGGGTTATTGAAGGATCTAAAAAACGTTTGCAATCTTTTGAAGGTATTGTGATTGCAATGAAAAATCGTGGCTTAAACTCTTCCGTTACCGTAAGAAAAATTTCAAATGGAGAAGGAATCGAACGTGTTTTTCAAATACATTCCAAAGCTATTAATGAGATTTTCATAAAAAGAAAAGGATTAGTAAGAAAAGCTAAATTATACTATTTAAGAACTAGAACGGGTAAAGCTGCACGCATTCGAGAAAAATTAAATTAATCTGTTTGAAATAAACTTTGCATGCAGTCATGACTACATTCTTGACTGCATTTTTACATAAAAAAAACATGTTTTTAATGAATCAAGCAGTACCGCCTACAGTTAATCTATCTAATTTAATAGATGGTAGTCCGATTCCCACTGGTACATTTTGACCATCTTTACCACACATTCCCATGCCGTCATCCATTTTTAAATCATTTCCAATCATTGATATATTTTGCATGACTTCTAAACCAGATCCGATTAATGTTGTATTTTTGATTGGTTTTGAAATTCTTCCTTTTTCAATTAAATAAGCTTCTGATGTAGAAAAAACAAATTTTCCTGAAGTAATATCTACCTGTCCTCCTGAAAAATTTACAGCATATATTCCATAATCAACACTATTGATTATATCTTCTATTTTAGATGTTCCAGATAACATATAAGTATTGGTCATACGAGGTATAGGTAGACACGAATAAGATTCACGACGAGCATTACCAGTAGATTCGACATTCATTAAACGTGCATTAAGCTTATCTTGCATGTACTTTTTAAGTATTCCATCTTGAATGAGGATATTGCGCTGTCCGGGAGTACCCTCATCATCGATAGTTAATGATCCACGTTGACCATAAAGAGTACCATCATCAATAATTGTGCATAATTCAGATGAAACTTTTTTCCCAATCATATTGGTAAAGATTGAAGTTTTTTTTCTATTAAAATCACCCTCTAAACCATGACCAATAGCTTCGTGCAATAATACTCCAGGCCAACCACAACCTAAAACTACTGGAAAAGTTCCTGATGGTGCATTTTTTGAAGATAAATTAAGAAGCGCTATACGAACTGCTTCTTTAGACCAATAATCAATTCTAATTTCTTTAGTAACATCATCTTTGTTAAAGAAAAAACTATAATCAACTCGACTACTACCTCCGCTTCTACCAGATTCGATTTTTCCATGATCTTCAACTACAACACTAATCGAAAAATATACTAATGGTCTGATATCAGCAGCTAAAACACCATCAGTAGATACTATTAAAACTTGTTCATATGAACCGGTTAAATTAGCATTGACCTCTATAACGCGATCATCACAACTTCGCGCAATATGATCAGCTCTATATAGTAATTCATTTTTTTCTCTTGTAGACAGCATATTTAATGGATTACTGCGATCATAACAAGATTTAACATTTTTCTTAAACAATTTCTTTGGTTTATTTTCTCCCTTTAAAAAAATTGCGCTACTTGCCATTTTTGCGCTATGTCTCAAGGATTCTAAAGATATTTGATCTGCATATGAAAAACCTGTAGTTTCTCCATTAATAGCTCTAACTCCAATGCCTTGATCTGAATGATAATTGCCTTCTTTGATTATTCTATTTTCTAAAGACCAAGATTCATGAAGATGAGATTGAAAATAAAAATCTCCATAATCTATTTTGCGTTTGCAAAGCTCTTCTAAAGAAATAAACAAATCTTGATTATTAATTTTATTTAAAGTTAATAAAGATTCAGTAACTAATTCTAATGTCATTTAAACTCACTTAATTTATAATGGTCTTGTAAAAAATCATTATAAAATATAAAATAAAAAAATAAAAAGTATTTTCAAAAATATATATTCTGAAAAATAAAAAATTTTTAATAAAAGGTTGTACTATGAAAAAAAATATAAATGTTTTATTAATTAACGGACCTAATTTAAATCTTCTAGGAACACGAGAAAATGAAATTTATGGACATATCACTTTAACTGATTTATTAAAAAAATTAGAAAAACAAGCTAAAAAATTAAATATTATACTGCATCATATACAATCTAATGCAGAAAATGTTTTAATTGATAATATTCATTCTGCAAAAAATAGCATTGATTATATTATTATTAATGCCGCAGCGTTTACACATACTAGCATTGCTATTAGAGATGCATTAATTGCTGTTGATATACCTTTTATTGAAGTACATATTTCTAATATTTATGCTAGAGAAGATTTTCGTTCTCATTCTTGGTTATCAAATATTTCTAAAGGTGTCATCTGTGGACTGGGTCTTGATGGTTATTCTTTTGCTTTGCAAGCTATTTTTAATAGAGCAATTAAAAAAAATAAACCAAGTTAAATATAGAAAATTTTTAATAACAAGTATATAACACATTCAAGTATATAACATATTATCAAATTATATAGAAAAAATTTCAAAAAAAGAACATAATTAATTCATACCATATTTTTTTAACTTTTTTCTTAAAGTACTACGATTTATCCCCATAATGCTGGAGGCACGAGTTTGATTTCCTCTTGTATGTTGCATAATCATATCTAATAATGGTTGTTCTAATTCTGCTAATGCTAATGCATATAAATTATTTAAACATTCATGTTTGCAATTTAGTAAATAATACCTTAAAGATTTTTTGATTAATTCACGCAAAGGTCTTTTTGCAATTTGATCTTGAGAATTTTTATTAGGTACAATCAAACATGCTGATTTCGTTTTTTTTTCTAACATTCTTTTATCTACTCTGAATATTTTGTAAAATTCCAATAAGAAAAGATAATATGTTTTATTAAAAAGAAATACAATAAATAAAAAAACAAGTTGTTATATTTTTGACAAACATAACAAAAGATTTTTTATATCTTTAGGAAGAGGTATAGTCCAAGATATAAGATTTCTAGTTATAGGATGACGAAAAGATATATAACCTGCATGCAATGCTTGACGGGGAAATTTTATTACTTGAGATATATAATTGCATGGTTTATGATTAACAAACTGTGAAAAACGATTGAGACCACCATATAGTGAATCACCAATTAATGGGTGACCAATATGCAGCATATGCACACGAATTTGATGTGTTCTTCCAGTGTCTAAACGTATCTGGATATGTGTATGGAATTTAAAACGATGAATAATTTTATAATGTGTAACTGATCTTTTTCCCAAATTATGAACCATCATGCAGGTTCGTTTATAAAGATGACGCTGAATAGGTGCATCAATAGTACCTCCTGAGATCATATTTCCTTTAACAATACCTTGATATTCTCTACAAATATTTCTTTTCTTCAATAATGCAACTAAATAATTATAAGAAAACATGGTTTTCGCGACAACCATTAGTCCACTGGTATTTTTGTCTAAACGATGCACAATACCTGATCTTGGCAAATTTTTTATATCCTTATAACGATATAATAAAGCATTTAAAAGTGTTCCAGTATTATTACCAGATCCTGGATGCACAACGAAACCAGCAGGTTTATTAATTACTAATATTTCATTATCTTCATAAACAATATCTAAATCAATATTTTCAGGAAGATTTTGTGTTGCGATCGTGAAATATGGATAAATAGAAATGATTTCACCTCCTAATATTGTTTTATCAGGTCGATTTACAATATCGGAATCGATTACAACTTTATTTTTCAGAATTAATTTTTTTAAATAAGAACGAGAATATTCTGAAAACATCTTAGACAAGACTTGATCTAACCTTTTTCCTGACAAAGATAAACAGGAGACAACCGCCGTTAATGCTTCTTGTTTCAAGAATATAATCCTTATTAAGAAATATACAGTTTTGTTGATTTAATAAAATAATTTTTAACGTTTACAAGAAATAATTTCTATAATACTATCAAATATAAATATATTTAATAAAAATGTTTATCAATTCAACTCGAACCAATCCTAATGAAAAAAAAATACAAAATTATATCGATTTTTGTAATCATATGTTTTAATTTAATGGTTTATTGTCAAGCTGTAAATCAAAAAATTTTTGTAATCAAAAATGTACTTTATGCGTATTCAATAAAAAAATTAAAAGAAAAAAAATTTGATGATGCCATAAGTATGCTAGAAAAAATTAAAAATCACATGGATAATGTAGACCAGGATAAAATTTTAATTCATTTAATTTATGCTTATTATAAAAATTTAAATTTATATATGGCTCAAAAAACTGCGCAAGAATTTATTATGCTTTATCCTAATCACAAAAATAAAGATTATGTGATATACCTTCAATCTTTAATTAGTTGGGCTATGGATCAAAATAGATTTTTTAATATTTTACCTATAAAATATCATACAAGTAATCCTATTCATGCCATTCATGCGTTGTCTCAATTAAAAGAGTTAATCTATTATTATCCTAATAGTTCATATGTTGTCAATGCCAAAAAACAGATTATATGTATACAACATCGTTTGTCAGAATATGATTTTCAAATTTTACAATTTTATTTTTCATTAAAAGAACACGTAGCCGTAATCAATCGAGGAATAGAAATCATTCAAAAATATCCAGACACACCAGTTGCAAAAAAAACACTATTGTACATGCAAAAATCTTATACAGCTTTAAAGATTTTTGACGCTGCTAAAAAGATATCAAAAATACTGTTACTAAATAATGTATAAATTGAGAAATAACAAAAATACAATATACTGATCGCTAATTTTTTATAAAAATAATTAGAAATATTTATAAGAATTTTAAAAAATATTCAATAATGAATTAATTTTTTCTTCAAATCAAAAAATAATTATGCATAAAAAAACCAATAAAATACGTCAAGATTTTCTAACATTTTTTAAAGAAAAAAACCATGTTATTCTTCCAAGTAGTTCTTTAATACCATATAACGATTCTACTTTATTATTTACTAACGCTGGTATGAATCAATTTAAAGAAATTTTTTTAGGTCAAAAAAATACACATCATCTTCGTGTTGCTACAGTTCAACGTTGTTTAAGAACTGGAGGAAAACATAATGATTTAGATAATGTAGGATATACTTCAAAACATCACACATTTTTTGAAATGCTTGGAAATTTTAGTTTCGGTGATTATTTTAAAAAAGAAGCAATAGAATATGCTTGGGAACTATTAACATCAGAAAAATGGTTTAATATACCGAAAAAAAAATTATGGATTTCAGTATATGAACAGGATTATGAGTCCTATGAAATATGGAAAAATATCATTCACATTAATCCTGAGAAAATTATAAAAATAGGTGATAAAGAAGGAATAAAATATAATTCAGATAATTTTTGGAAAATGGGAGACACTGGACCATGTGGACCATCTACAGAAATATTTTATGATTATGGAAATGAAAACGAAAATACTCAATCAAGTTTTATCGAGAACAAAAACAATCGTTTTGTTGAAATTTGGAATATTGTTTTTATATCATTCAATCGTATTTCAAAAAACAAAATTATTTCTCTTCCAAAAATATCTGTAGATACAGGTATGGGATTAGAAAGAATTGCTGCTGTTTTACAAAATGTTTCTTCTAATTATGATATCGATATCTTTCAAGTATTAATCAAACATATATCTACCTTTAGTACGACAAAATGTTCAAATCATATATCTTTAAAAATTATAGCAGATCATATTAGATCAGCTGTATATATGATTGCAGATGATGTTTTACCATCTAACGAGCATAGAGGTTATGTTTTAAGAAGAATCATCAGAAGAGCTTTAAGACATGGACAAAAAATCGGAATTAAAGAACATTTTTTCTATAAATTAGTATCCACTGTAATCAATACTATGCATGCAGATTTTCACATCTTACAAAACAAAAAGGAAACAATACAAAGTATATTAAAAAAAGAAGAAACACAATTCTCTGCAACATTAAAAAAAGGTTTAAAAATATTAGATTATGAAATAAAGAATACAAAAAATGATACACTTTCAGGAAAAACGATATTTTATCTTTATGATACCTTTGGATTTCCAGTTGATTTAACCAATGATATATGTCGCGAAAAAAACATCAAAATAGATTATCAAGGTTATAAAATATTAAAAGAAAAACAAAAAAAAAGATCTTTTGAAAACAATCAATTTTGTAAAAATTATAATAACGATATTGTTATAAACGATACTTGCTTGTTCAAAGGTTACAAAGAACACAAAACTAAATCTTTAGTAAAAAACATTGCCGCAAAAAACAAATTTGTTCAAGAAATTTCCAATAACGATCTGAGTATTATTTTTCTTAACATAACACCATTTTATAGTGAATCGGGTGGACAAATAAGCGATATAGGTAAATTATATAATAAAAACGCATGTTTTATAGTAGAAAATACGAAAAAATATGGCAATACAATAGGACACATTGGTAGATTAATTTTTGGGAAAATTAAAATTTACGATCGTTTATATAGTCAAATAGATCGAGAACATAGAAATGATATTCAATTAAACCATTCATCTACACATTTATTGCATGCAACATTAAGAGAAATTTTCGGATCTAATGTATATCAAAAGGGTTCTTTAGTCACAAATAAATATTTAAGATTTGATTTTTCTTACTCTAATTCTATAACAATAGCTCAAATTCAAAATATTGAAAACATTGTGAATGCAAAAATTAGAGATAATATTCCCATTGAAATTAAAGAATTAAGTTTGGAAGAAGCAAAAAAAAAGAAAGCAATGTGTTTATTTGATAACGCATACAGCTCAATTGTACGTGTTGTATTTATAAAAGATTTTTCTATAGAACTTTGCGGAGGAACGCATACAAAAAGAACTGGAGACATTGGTTTTTTTAAAATTATTTCACGATCTAGCGTATCATCTGGTATTAAAAGAATTGAGGCAATAACCGGACAAACAGCAATAAATTTTTTACATAAAAAAGAAAATGATATACACGATATATCAACACTATTAAATTGCGATATTGATTATATAAAAGAAAAAATTACTAAATTAATAAATACAACAAAACATTTAGAAACAAAAATAACGACGCTACAACATCAAGAGAACATATCTCAAATAAAAAATATGATGAAAAGAGTAATAGACATAAAAGGAGTAAAATTTTTATCAAAAATATTTTATAATTATGAACATAAATCCATGAGAATTATGTTAGATCAATTAAAAAAATTACTTAAAGTAACAATAGTGATTTTAATAAATATTATTAATCATCGTTTTACTATTATTGTTGGCGTTACAAAAAATTTAATTAACGATATCAATGCTAAAAAAATTATAGATAAATTCATGGAAAAAACTCTAGGAAAAGGAGGAGGTAAAAAAGATATTGCTGAAGGAGGAGGTAAAAATACAAAAAAAATACCTGAGATATTAAATGATATTGAAATATGGATTGGTGATCAATTAAAAAATAGTTGTTAGCTAAAACATGCATTATAAAATTAACGTATTTCAACTAAAAATATTTTTAAAAAATATCGATTTATTAACATGATTTAATACAAAAACATGTATTATAAAATTATCTTTTTATTAACTATTCAATCTATATTATTCATAACACCAGGAACTGGAAAGACCGAACTTCTTTTAATTTTTAAGGAGAAAAAAATGCTAATTCTAACTCGTCGAGTTGGCGAAACGTTAATAATTGGCGATGAAATAACTGTCACAGTACTAGGAGTTAAAGGTAACCAAGTTCGAATTGGTGTAAATGCCCCTAAAAAAGTTTCGGTACATCGTGAAGAAATATATCAACGCATTCAAGCTGAAAAACAGCAACAAAAAAATTGTTAATCAATGCTGCATCTTACTTACTTGTTTAGTAAGATGCAGTTTTAAAAAGTTGATTTTCTAATATTCGAAAAGCAAAATTTGTTTGACTTATATATAAAAAAAAGTAGAATACAAGTTCTATTAGTATTAATTTCGTTTTAGGTGAGATGGCCGAGAGGATGAAGGCGCTCCCCTGCTAAGGGAGTATGTAAAAAAATTTTGCATCGAGGGTTCGAATCCCTCTCTCACCGCCAGTATTAATTTTATAAACATTGCATCCGTAGCTCAGTTGGATAGAGTACTCGGCTACGAACCGAGCGGTCGGAGGTTCGAATCCTTCCGGATGCAAAAAATAATACTAAAAAAATAAAATATACAAAAAAATAAGATTTTTAAATCAGGAGAAAACATTGATACCAGATATCTCAGAAAAACTTTCCTGTTTGAAAAAAAATCCAAAAATACTAAAAGGAATTTTTCGAGGAATTGAACGTGAAGCGTTAAGAACTCAAAAAAATGGAATATTTTCTGAAAACAAACATCCTTATAACATAGGATCAGCTTTAACCCATCGATGGATTACTACTGATTTTGCAGAAAATTTATTAGAATTTATTACACCGACCAGTAACAGTATAGACTATTTATTATCTTTTTTAAAAAATCTCCATTCTTTTGTAGCATCAAAAACACCACATGAAAGAATATGGCCATTTAGTATACCATACTCTTATAATGCCGATACTAATATTAAAATTGCTCAATATGGTCTTTCTAAAATTGGAAAAATCAAGACTACGTACCGAATAGGTTTAAAAAAAAGATATGGAGATCTAGAAAACACCATTTCAGGTGTGCATTATAATTTTTCATTACCTATTACTTTTTGGAAATGTTGGAATGAAAAAAAATATGTAACATCTATTTCATCAGGATATTTTAATTTAATCAGAAATTATTATCAATTTGGTTGGATTATTCCATATTTATTCGGAGCCTCTCCAGCTATATCAAAACATCTTTTTCGAGATAAACATCAAATATATAACTTTAAAAAACCAAAAGAAAACATATTGTACCTGCCATGGTCTACTTCATTAAGACTAAGTAACATTGAATGCATTCATAAAAAAATTATAGATTTGAATATTATGTTTAACGATTTGAATTCATATGTTAGATCATTAAACAATGCTATAACAACTCCATCAAAAAAATTTGTCAATATCGGTTTAAAAGATGCTAACGGAAATCTTCAGCAATTAAATACTAATTTTTTGCAAATGGAAAGTGAACTATATACACAAATCAGACCTAAAATACGAACATATAATAATGAATCTTTTACTGAAGCTCTTCAAAAAAGAGGCGTGGAATATGTAGAAATACGTTCTTTAGATATTAATCCTTTTTCTTCTATTGGTATTAACAAAACTCAAATATTATTTTTAGATTTATTTTTAATTTGGTGTGCTTTAATTGATTCACCGCCAATGAATAAAAATAAGTTTTTATTGATTATTCAAAATTGGAAAAAAATTATTTTTGAAGGAAGAAAGCCCAATCAAAAAATATATATTACTAATCCAAGTAAAGCCAACACATTAGAAGAGATAGTGAAAATTATATTTAATGATTTAAAAAAAATTGCATGGATTCTTGATGATAACGAAAAGAACTTTTTATATCAAAAAACATGTGAAAAAATGATTTTATTTTTTAAAAATCCTGAGTTAACCTATTCTGCAAAATGTTTAAAACTTTTTCTTGAAGATGGAGCAATGAATACCGCACTATATTTATCTAATCAATATCATAAAAACTTTATTGAAACCTGTAGTCACAATATACATAAAAATATGTTAGAACAAGAAGTCATTAACTCTCATAAAAAACAAAAAGAAATAGAAGGACAAGAATGAGTTCTTTTTAAATCAGAACTTTTATAAAAAATTAATGATTGTTTTCAGTATAAAAAATATTTTTGACAAAAAATTTTATTTCAAAAGTTCTTTTACTTTATCAATTTTTTCCCATGGAAACTCGTTTCGTCCAAAATGGCCGTAAACAGCTGTATTAAGATAAATAGGTCTTAAAAGATCAAGCATTTTAATTAATCCATAAGGACGTAAATCAAAAATATCACGGATCAAAGAAATTAAAGATTTATTGCTTATTTTGCCTGTACCAAAAGTATCTACCATAATAGAAATTGGTTCAGCTATACCAATAGCATAAGATAATTGAATTTCACAACGATCGGATAAACCAGCCGCTACAATATTTTTAGCAACATATCTCGCAGCGTATGCTGCAGATCTATCTACTTTAGAAGGATCTTTTCCCGAGAACGCACCTCCGCCATGTCTCGACATGCCACCATAAGTGTCTACAATAATTTTTCGTCCAGTTAATCCGCAATCGGCTACAGGTCCACCTATAACAAATCTACCTGTAGGATTGATAAAAAATTTAGTATGTTTTGTTAACCATTTTTTAGGAAGAACTGGTTTAATAATTTCATACATAATAGCTTCTTTTAAAGTATTTTGAGTAACATTTTCTTTATGTTGCGTAGAAAACACAACAGTGTCTATACCTATTATCTTCCCCTTTTGATATTTGAATGTTACCTGGCTTTTAGCATCTGGTCTTAACCAAGATAAAACTTTATTTTTTCTTAATTCAGATTGCTTTTTCATTAAAAGATGAGCATAGGTAATTGGCGCAGGCATTAATACTTCAGTTTCATTTGTAGCATAACCAAAAATAATTCCTTGATCACCGGCACCCTGTTCTAAAGGATTAAATCGGTCTACTCCTTGATTAATATCCGGTGATTGCTTTCCTATAGTACTTAAAACCGCGCAAGAATCTGCATTAAATCCTGTATCAGAATCAGTATAACCGATATTCTTAATCGTATTACGAGTTATTTCTTCTACATCAACCCATGCTTTTGTAGTAATTTCTCCGCCAATTAAAACCATACCTGTTTTGACATATGTTTCACAAGCTACACGAGATTTGTTATCCTGTTTAAGTATTTCATCAAGTAATGCGTCAGAAATTTGATCAGCAATTTTATCTGGATGACCCTCAGATACTGATTCAGATGTAAAAAAATATTCAGTCATTTTTAACGTCCTTATATTGATTAGTGATATATTTTATTATTTTTAAAATATTAAAGGTTTTAATAATATAAAAAATTTAAAATATAGTTTTTATATTCAAAACCATTTTTATAAAATTTTAACTTAATATTTGTTCTTTATAAAATAAAGTATATTATATATATTGATTAATAAAAAAAATAATAAATATTTTTTCATTGATAAAAGATTTATTAATCAAACATTTAATATAAAATCATTCAAAATACAAAATATGATAAAAAAATTGTTTATTTTAATTAGTATGTTTTTTTTTTATTTTTTAATACGCAAAATATTTTTAAAAAACATAGCAGAAAAAATTTCTATCAAACAAAACTCATAGCAATAAAAATTCATGCCAAGACACCAGGTTCATTTTATTGTGGGTGTAAAATTATTTGGAAACAAAAAAAAGGCATTCCTATTTTATCATCTTGCGGATATAAAATTCGCAAGAATTATAATCGAGCAACAAGAATTGAATGGGAACATGTAGTACCAGCTTGGCAATTTGGACATAATAAAAAATGTTGGAAACAAGGAGGTCGTAAAAAATGCATGAAAGATAAAATGTACACCTATATTGAATCAGACCTTCATAATATACAACCCGCTATTGGCGAAATCAACGGTGATCGTTCTAATTTTATGTATAGTGAACTAAATAATTCAATCTCAAAATATGGACAATGTCAAGTAAAAATTGATTTTAAAAAGAAATTAATTGAACCACCTAAAAGAGCTCGAGGCCCAATAGCTAGAACTTATTTTTATATGCATCAAAAATACAATATTGTTTTATCCAAGAATCAAAAAAGATTATTTGAAATATGGGATAGGACTTTTCCAGTAACATTCTGGGAGTGTAAAAGAGAACAATTAATATTTTCAGTCCAAGGAAATCACAATTATTATGTGTATAAAAAATGCTTTAATTCAAAATAGTAATTATAATAATCTAAATAATCTTCCACGTATTTATATGCAAGAAAATTTGATAATTAGTCAATATTATTATCTATCAAAAAATAATACACACTACCTAAAAAAAGTTTTAAGAATGCAAAATAAACATATAATAGAAATATTCAATAATACTAATTATGTTTTTTTTGCTCAAATAATAAATTTTTTTAAAGCAACTATGACAGTTCAAATTGTTGAAAAAAAAGAAAAAAATATTGAATCCTTAATTAATATTCATTTGGGACAAGTGATGACAAAATATGACAAAATTGACTTTATTATTCAAAAATCAGTTGAAATGGGTATCACAACGATTACACCGTTGTTTTCTGAATATTGTAATATTCAGAAAAAGTTTTTTAATGTGAAACATAAAATAGAAAGATGGAAGAAAATTATCATTTCTTCGTGTCAACAATGTCATAGGAACATTATTCCTAACATTAACCATCCTAAAGATATTTTTTCTTGGTGTCAAGAAAATGAAAAAAATGAAACAAAAATTGTTTTTGATCCAACATCTGATTTAAACATTTGTCATTTTAAAAAACCAAAAAAAAATTTTAGAATAATCATTGGTTCAGAAGGGGGTTTTTCAAAGTATGAAATGGAAAAAATTATTGAATACGGTTTCATTCCTATAAGATTAGGTTCAAGAATTTTAAGAACAGAAACAGCAACCTTAGCTGCTATTACAGTATTGCAAACTAAATTTGGCGATTTTGCAACATTTTAGTATTAAATATATATATTCATCTAAAAACTATAATATTTCAAAAATTAAAAAGTCCATATTTTTTTTGGTGTTAAAACAACCGGTAACGATACATCCCATTTTTCTTTAGGTATTTTTAATACAAACTGAAAATCATAAGCCAAACCAATGGGAAAATACTTTTTTTTCATCGTCCAATTTCTTAAAAGTATGTCATAAAAACCACCACCCATTCCTAATCTAAGACCAGTTTGATCAAAAGCTACTAAAGGAACAATAATGATATCTAATTGATTAATCGAAATATAATTGTTATTATTTAAAATAGGTTCAAATATGTTATATTTGTTACGTTGTAATAGAGAAGAATTTTTAAATTCAACAAATAATAACTCTTTTCTTGTAAAAGAATGTACTACCGGAACAAAGATTTTTCTTTTATGCAGTAGCAAGTTATATATTAATGGATAAGTATTTATTTCTCCATCAAATGGCAAAAATATAGCGATATGTTCAGCTCTATTAAAAAAAATAAAATTATCAGCTATTTTAGCAATTTTAATAGATTGTTTTTGTTGTTCCAGGATACTTAATGAATTACGAATTTTTCGAATATGTGCACGAAGATGATTTTTAAAAATTTTTAGCGCCATAATATTGTTATTTATTTTTTTTCATTGTAGTTACTCCATTTTTTGTGCCAACTAAAGCAATATCAGCACATCGTGAAGCAAATAAACCAACTGTCACTACACCGGGTAGTGCATTAAAAGTATGTTCCATCTGTATAGGATTTTCTATATTTAAATTATATGCATCAAGAATAACATTACCATTATCTGTAATGGTATTGTTTCGATATTTTGGCTTTCCCCCAAGTTTAACTATTTCTTTAGATATATAAGACAAAGCGGTAGGAATAATTTCTATAGGTAATGGAAATTTTCCAAGAACACTTACAATTTTTGAATTATCTACAATACAAATAAATTTTTTAGCGATCGCTGCAATAATTTTTTCTCTAGTTAAAGCGGCTCCGCCGCCTTTAATCATTTGCATCTGATGATTTATTTCATCAGCACTATCAATATAAATCGTAAGAGAATGAAAATTTTTTAAGTCAAAAACTGGTATGCCTTGTTTTTTGAGTAATAAAGTAGAGGTATTTGAACTAGAGACAGCTCCACATATTTTATGTTTTATATTTTTTAAAGCTTCAATAAAATAAAAAATCGTAGTACCCGTTCCTACACCAATGATAGATCCAGGACGAATATAATGCAATGCAGCAAATGCCGCTTTTTTTTTAAATTGATTTAAGGTCATGATATAAAAAATGATTTGATTTTTTAATAAACTACCAAATAATAAATGTTAAATTTATTTATTTTAAATAATATTAAATGATATTTTAAAAAAATATATGTGATACAGGTTTCAAAAAAATTGTCAAGATGTTCTGGGGTACCTGGATTCGAACCAGGGATGCCGGTATCAAAAACCGGTGCCTTAACCTCTTGGCTATACCCCATTATGATCATGAAAAACACGTAAAAATATACGGGAGGCGAGATTTGAACTCGCAAACCTTTCGGCGCCAGAACCTAAATCTGGTGCGTCTACCAATTTCGCCACTCCCGCTAAAATTTTGGCTATGACGGGATTTGAACCCATGACCCCAGCGTTATGAGTGCTGTGCTCTAACCAACTGAGCTACATAGCCTATAAAAATTAAATACATAACAATTAATCTACTTTATAATATATTAGTTTAATAATCAACAAAAATATTTCTATGAATTTTTTCATAGATCAAAAGATAAAAAAATGAATACTAAAATAAAAAAATATCAAAATAACTTTATTGCTCAAATTATCAATAAAGATTTTAATCAAAATAAACATTTATCTTTTCATACTCGTTTTCCACCTGAGCCAAACGGTTATCTTCATATTGGTCATGCTAAGTCAATATGTTTAAATTTTGAATTATCAAAATTATATCAAGGTAAATGCAATTTGAGATTCGATGACACAAACCCATTAAAAGAAAATGTGCAATATATTCAGGCTATTCAAGACGATATTCATTGGTTAGGTTATAAATATGATAATATTTGTTACACTTCTGAGTATTTTTCACAATTATATCAATATGCAAAAGAACTTATCAAAAAAGGTCTTGCTTATGTAGATCACTTAACAAAAGAAGAAATACGTGAATATAGAGGTAGTTTAACGAAACCTGGAAAAAACAGCCCCTATAGAAATAGAACCATAGAAGAAAATATAACCTTATTTAAAAAAATGAAAAAGGGTGAATTTTCTGAAGGAGAAGTCTGTTTACGAGCAAAAATTGATATGAAATCTGCTTCTGTTATTATGCGAGATCCAGTTATATATAGAATTATTTTTGCTGAACATCATCAAACTAAAAATAAATGGTGTATATACCCTATGTATGATTTCGCTCATTGTATATCGGATGCAATTGAAGAAATTACTCATTCATTATGTACATTAGAGTTTCAAGAAAACAAGTTACTATATAACTGGATTTTGAAAAATATCAATATAAAAACGCATCCTAAACAATATGAATTTTCGAGATTAAATTTAGAATTTTGTATTTTATCTAAAAGAAAACTATCAATATTAATTAAAAAAAACATTATAACAGGATGGGATGATCCCCGTATACCAACAATATCTGGTTTGAGAAGAAAAGGTTATACACCTGATGCTATTAAAAAATTTTGTAAAAAAATAGGCGTTACCAAACAAAATCATTTAATAGAATTTTCAATGCTAGAACATTGCATCCGAAAAGAACTTAATAAAACAGCTGTTCGTACAATGGCTGTACTAGAGCCAATAAAAGTATTTTTATATAATTTAGATCATGATCATAAGGAAATATTTGTAGTCCCTAATCATCCTAATAATCCAGACTTAGGAAGTCATGAAATTGTTTTTACTAATATAATATATATTGATCGAAATGATTTTAAAGAGCAGCATAACAAAAAATATAAACGATTAACATTAGGAAAAGAAGTACGTTTAAGGCATGCTTATGTAATCAATGCAGAAAAAATAGAAAAAGATAGAGAAGGTAATATTACAAAAATAATATGTTATTGTGATCTCAATACTTTAGGAAAAAAAACAAAAAATAACACCAACCCTTCGGTGATCCACTGGATTTCAGAAAAAAATGCATTTCCAGCAGAATTTAGATTATATGATCAGTTATTCAAAATTCAAAATCCAGAAAAAGAAGTAAATTTTTTATCATATATCAATTCAAAATCAAAAATTATAAAAAATGGTTTTATTGAAAAGAAGATTGGGCAAAATATTCAAGAAACAATCGAACGAAAAGAAAAGCGAATATTTTTTCAATTTGAAAGAATTGGTTATTTTTGTATAGATGAGATAGAGTCTAAAAAAAGACAATTAATCTTTAATCGTACTGTTAGCTTACGAGAACTATGGAATCCTAAAAATATGAATTGAATAAATATAATATAACTAAAAACATATCAATATAGAATGAACAGGATTGCATTTTTATAAAAATCAACAGTTCTTGAAATTAAATATAAAATAAATTAGTAATAAAATTGATTTATTTTAGTAATTGCAACAACATAATCATGTTGTACATATAAACATTATTAATGCATACCTATATTTTATAATTCAATATCATAATAAAATATTTCAAGTTAAAAAATTATGATTTTTAATTAAACACTCATTTATCTTAACTAATATTTTATATTTAGAATGACTAAAAATTATATTTTTATCACTGGTGGAGTTGTTTCATCCTTAGGAAAAGGTATTGCAGCAGCTTCTTTAGGCGCAATATTAAAAGCAAGAAAAATCAGATTAACAATAATTAAACTCGATCCATATATTAATGTAGATCCTGGTACCATGAGTCCTATTCAACATGGAGAAGTATTTGTTACTGAAGATGGTGCTGAAACAGATTTAGATTTAGGCCATTATGAAAGATTTATTAACACGAAAATGACGTATCTAAATAACTTTACTACTGGTAGTATTTACTCACAAGTATTAAAAAAAGAAAGAAGAGGTGATTACTTAGGAGCGACTATTCAAGTAATACCTCATATTACTAATGCCATCAAAGAAAGAATTACTTTATGCGCCAAACATAGCAATATGATTATTGTAGAAATAGGTGGTACTGTTGGAGATATTGAATCACTACCATTTTTAGAAGCAATTAGACAAATGGCAGTAGATATAGGACGAAAAAATGTTATATATATTCATCTAACATTAGTACCATATATTGCAACTGCAGGTGAAATCAAAACTAAACCAACTCAGCACTCAGTGAAAGAGTTGCTCTCAATAGGAATACAACCAGATATTTTAATTTGTCGGTCTGAAAAAATAATTCCTATTAATGAAAGAAATAAAATTGCGTTATTTTGCAATGTGCCAGTGAATGCTGTAATTTCTTTAAAAGATGTTGATTCCATATATAAAATACCACAACTCTTAAAAAATCAAAAACTAGATGATTATATTTGCAAATATTTTAAATTACACGCACCTGAAGCAAATTTAAAAGAATGGGAAAAAGTCATTTATGCAGAACAGAACTCTAATAAAACGATTACTATTGGTATTATTGGAAAATATATAGATTTACCGGATGCATATAAATCAGTGATAGAAGCACTTAAACATGCAGGTTTAAAAAATAAAATAAAAGTTAATATAAAATTAATTAATTCTCAAGAAATTGAGGATAAAGAAAATAAAATACTAAAACATCTCGATGGAATTTTAATACCTGGAGGTTTCGGAGATCGGGGTATTATAGGAAAATTATTATCTATACAATATGCCAGAGAAAATAACGTTCCATATTTTGGAATTTGTTTAGGAATGCAAATAGCTATTATAGAATTTGCACAAAACGTTGTAGGCATAAAAGAGGCAAACTCAACAGAATTTGATCCATACTGTAAATATCCAATTATTGACTTAATAAAAGATATCAATAAAAATAAAAAACAGGGTTATTCTAAAGAAATAGAAGATAATGTTAATCTAGGAGGTACAATGCGATTAGGCAGTCAATCTTGCAAATTGAGTCTTAATAGCTTATCTTATAAACTATATAACAAAAAAATTATCACAGAAAGACATAGACATAGGTATGAAGTAAATAGTACTTTATTAAAAAAAATAGAAATAGCTGGATTAAAAGTTGCAGGACGTTCTCAAAACAATAACATTGTAGAAATCATAGAAATCTCTAATCATCCTTGGTTTTTAGGATGTCAATTTCATCCAGAATTCACTTCGACACCACGTGACGGACACCCATTATTTATAGATTTTATAAAGTCAGCAGAAAAATACAAAAAAAATTAATCAAAAACGTTTTTTTTAAATATTAGGGTGAAAAATGTCTAAAATTATCAACATTATAGCACGTGAAATAATAGATTCTCGAGGAAATCCTACTGTAGAATCAGAAGTACATTTAGAAGGCGGGTTTGTTGGTTTAGCATCATCTCCTTCTGGAGCTTCTACAGGAGCTTTAGAAGCTATTGAATTAAGAGATGGTAATAAAAAAAGATTTTTTGGTATGGGAGTAATGAAAGCAGTTTCATTGATTAATGATAAAATATCAAAATCATTAAAAAATAAAAATGCTAAAGATCAAAAATATATTGACAATATCATGATTGATTTAGATGGTACTATAAATAAATCTAGATTAGGAGCCAATGCTATTTTATCTGTTTCATTAGCAGTAGCAAAAGCTGCTGCTCTATCGAAGGGTATACCTTTATATAAACATATTGCAGAGATTAATAATACTCCAGATATCTTTTCTATGCCGATGCCAATGATTAATATTATCAACGGTGGCAAACATGCGAATAATAACATCGATATCCAAGAATTTATGATTCAACCAATTGGAGCAAAAAATATTAAAGAAGCTATCCGTATGGGATCAGAAATTTTTCATGCTCTAGGATCTGTATTGAAATCAAGAAAAATGAGTACAACAGTAGGAGATGAAGGAGGATATGCGCCTAATTTGAGTGCAAATGAAGAGGCTTTTGATATTATTCAAGACGCTATATATAAAACTGAATACAAATTAGGAGAAGATGTTAAATTTGCTATAGATTGCGCTGCGTCTGAATTATATAACAAAAAGGATAAAATATATCAATTAAAAGGAGAGCATAAAAACTTTTCCTCAAAAGAATTTACTCATTATTTAGAAAAATTATCTAATAAATATCCTATTGTATCTATTGAAGATGGACAAGATGAATCAGACTGGCAAGGATTTGCCTATCAAACAAAAATACTAGGCAAAAAAATTCAATTAGTAGGAGATGATTTATTCGTTACAAATACAAAAATTTTAAAAAAAGGAATTGACAACAATATTGCAAATGCAATTTTAATTAAGTTAAATCAAATTGGTACCTTGACAGAAACTCTAGACGCTATAAATATGGCAAAACAATATAACTATAATAATATAATCTCTCATCGATCCGGTGAAACAGAAGATGCATATATAGCTGATTTATCTGTAGGGACATCAGCAGGACAAATCAAAACAGGATCTATGAGTAGATCTGATCGAACTGCAAAATATAATCAATTAATTAGAATTGAAGAAACTTTAGGAACAAATAATGCACCGTTTCAAAAATTGAAATAAATTTCAATTAATTTAATAATTATAAAAAAATATATTCAAAAAGAATCAGGTATTGTATTAATATACCTGTTTCTTTTTATAAAAAAACGAGTCAAAAATATATTTAAAAATAGGACAATTAACTGAAAAACATGCGTTATCCAATTAATGAAATGTTTCAAACAATACAAGGAGAGGGATACTATACTGGAATGCCATCGATTTTTATTCGATTACAAGGTTGTCCAGTACATTGCCATTGGTGCGATACCAAATACACATGGAATTGTATAAATGATAATCAAATATCTTATAAGGCATTAATTAATAAAAATATCTCTAACAAAACATGGAGTTATGTTAACATAAAAAACATTCTTGTAAATATTAAAAAACAAAAATGGCAAGCTAAACATATAGTTATTACCGGAGGAGAACCATGTATATATAATTTATCTTTTCTAATCAAAGATTTAGAACATCAAGGATTTACATGTCAAATAGAAACAAGTGGTACGCAATTAATTTATGCTTCTCCAAAAACGTGGGTAACTCTTTCACCTAAACTGCACAAGTTTCCATTATTATCTTCAATATTACGTGCCAATGAAATTAAATTTCCTGTATCAAAAAAACAAGATTTATTTTATTTAGATAAAATTTTATTCATGTTAAAACATAGAAAACCATGTCACATTTTTTTACAACCTATTAGTCAAAAGATAGATGCGCTAAATATTTGCATTGAAACATGTATCATAAAAAATTGGCGTCTATCTATACAAATGCATAAATATATTTCAATTAAATGATATTGTCACATTATTATGATTTGATTTTTTTTGAATCGTCTTGATATGTACATCCAGCTGTGCATGTTTCTTTAATTGTTACAGTGTATAAAGATGGTAAATGAGGTTTTAAATGTTTCCAAATCCATTTAACCAAAACTTCACTTGTAGGATTTTCTAAACCAGGTATATCATTTAAAAAATGGTGATCTAACTGATCATAAATAGGTTTAAATTTTAATTGAATATCAGCATAATCCATGATCCATCCAGTTTTTTGATCTACTTTGTCGCGTATTTCTAAACGCACCAAAAAAGAATGACCATGTAATCGTCTACATTTATGTTGTTTGGAAACATAGGGTAAATAATGAGCAGCTTCAAAATAAAAATCTTTAAATATTGTAGTTTTCATATTTTTATCAAAGATATACTTTTTAAATGGTTTAAAAATAATTACTTTTTCATATTTATTTTGGTAAAATATTTAATGGATTTATGGGTTCACCTTTGTAACGTAATTCAAAATAAATGTGGAACAAATGATTTTTACATAAACTCATTGTAGAAATTTGTTGTTGTGCAAACACTTTATCTTTTTCCTTGACTAAAACAAAACCATTACAACCATAAATACTAAGATAATGATTGTTATGTCGAATAATAATTAATTTACCATATTTTTCAAAAACATCAGTAATACATACTACTTCACCAGAAGACACTGCAAATATAGGTTCTTGTGTGAAACTAAAAATATTTTTTGATTTACGATTGTAAAAATGTTGAACATTTTTAATTTTTACAGGCCAAAACCAAATATTAGAAAAACGAAAACGATTATTTTTAAATAAAGGATTTGTTTTTTGTTTTTTTGGATTATTTAAAAAACATAATTTTTCTTTTTTTATATTATTTGAAAAATCTTTTTTTAAAAAATTTATAAAATCTGCGATATTTTTAAATAGCGTTCGACAACTAGATAAGTTATTGCTTTTACTTACGGTATTAACTAGACAGATATTTTGATTATTATCAATAAAAATATCACCTATCCAAATTTTTTGACCTACATAAATCTGATAAGGATATTTAATATGATTAAATTCAGATAATTTATGATAATTATGACCAGATATTTTTGATATTGAATAAAGCGTTTCTTTTTTTTTAACAACATAAAACATTTTAAATCTATTTTGAAACAAAATGCCAAAAAAACGATTATTCTTCATAACAAACTGTTCTTTTTTTTTAAAAAAAACTACATTAAAATTAAAATTGGTAAAACATTCATTTTTTTTTAAAAAAATAAACTTTTTTATATTATTTTTTTTGACAGAATAAGCAAAAGCAAAACTATAAAATAGAGTATATATCAATATAGCAAGAATCAATTTAAATATATTTTTTTTTACAGGCATTATATACTCTATTAAATCAAATAAATCAAAAAATGTTTTTAATGATTATTATGTTATAGAACAATTGTTTATAACTTTTTTTAATAACATAACAACAGCTTGACACGCTATACCTTCTTTCCGACCAATAGCGCTGATTTGTTTTGCAGTAGTTGATTTAATACTAATTTTATTTTCTTGAGTATTAAGATCTGATCCTAAGTTAGTTTTCATATAGGATATATAAGAAGACATTTTCGGAGATTCAGCTATAATAGTGATATCTATGTTACAAATAACATATTGCATAAGTTGGATTTTACTCCAAACATTTTTTAATAATACTCGACTGTCAATATCTTTATAAAGAATATTATCACTTGGGAAAAATGTACCAATGTCACCTATTGCCACTGCTCCCAATAAAGCATCAATTAATGCATGTATTAATAGATCTCCATTCGAATAAGCAATTAAACCTTTTTTATAAGGAATGGTTACACCACCAATAACTAAAGGTTTTATGCTTCCAAAAGAATGAATATCAAAACCATATCCAATACGCATGAATATTTCCTTTATAAATCAAATAACATGAAAACGTTTTAAATAAAACTCTGCAAGAGCAATATCTTCTGGATAAGTAATTTTTATATTACTCGCGCTGCCTAAAATTAAAACTGGGTAATATCCATAATATTCTAGTGCGGACGCTTCATCTGTGATATCAATTTTTTTTTTAATAATTTTATATAAACAATTTTTTAATATATGAATCTGAAATAATTGGGGTGTTAACGCATGCCACAAATTTGTTCTATTTATAGTACATAAAACTGTTTTATTTTTATCGCTGTATTTTATCGTATCAGAAACAGGTCGCGCTAAAACAGCACCTATCAGTTTTGTATGAACAACATCAATTAATTTTGATAAATCTTGGTATTTTAAACAAGGACGAACAGCATCATGTATTATCACCCAATTTGCATTAGTTTTGACACTTAACCCTGATAAGACTGAATTTATTCTCTTTTTTCCTCCTATCACAGAAGTGATACGAAGATGAGATGATATAGATAATTTATAAAAATAGTTGTCACTTTTATTCAAACTAACAATAATATGAGTTATTGCAGGATGTAATAGTAATGTTTTTAAGGTATATTCAAGAATTGTATAACCTTTAATTTTTATATATTGCTTTGGTATACTAGATTTCATTCTCGTACCCATTCCAGATGCAGGAACAATAGCAATAATTTTTGGTGGTACTTTATTATTTAAAATCATCTTATATCAAAATGTTGAATATTTTTAGTACGATCAAGATCAATATTAATGAGATTAATATGAATATTTGTGAATATTTAGATATGTTTTTTATTATTTATTTTTTTAATTACGTTCTTTAACTAATTAATATCTAAATAGATTATTTTAAAACAATTAAGATTAAAAATTATTTTGTTCATAAGAAACTACTTTTTTATACATTTTTATATAATCTATAATACCATTTTTTCCTAACCAAAAAGAACATTGAAAAAAAATTAACAATAATAAAAAAAAAATTTTTAATATTTTCATATAAGACTCAAAATAATCGATATCAATAAAGTATGATTGAATATCTATTCCATTGATTTAAACTTCGGTATAATATTTTTATTATATAACTTTTTTATTATTTTTTCTGCATTTTTTTTTAATGGTAAAGTACCATCTAAAATAAGATCAGGAGCTTCTGGAGTTTCATAGATTGATTGAACACCAGTAAAATCACGTATTTCTCCTGAATCGGCTTTTTTATATAGCCCTTTAGAATCTCTCTTTCTGCAAATACTAATTGGAGTATCAACAAATACTTCAAAACAATTATTTTTTCCTACAATATCAAAGATAAGTTGTCTGTGACATTTATATGGAGATATAACTGATGCCAAAACTAGTATACCAGAATCTAACATTATTTTGCTAACTTCTCCTAGACGTCTAATATTTTCTTGTCTATCAACCAAGCTAAAACTTAAATCAGAACACAAACCTAATCTGATATTATCTCCATCTAATAAATAAGTATTAACACCATGTTTAAATAACATAGCTTCTACAACATTAGCAATACTAGATTTACCAGATCCAGATAATCCTGTTAACCATACTAAAATAGATTTATGACCATTTTTATTTTCACGTTTTATACGTGTGATAGTGTTTTTCTGCCATATAATATTATTTCTAAAATTATCATGCATATTAATTGGAAACCTTTTTGATTGCTAATTTTGGAATGTTCCAATGTGGAAAATGTTGGGAAATGAAAGCGTGAAAATGTAATTCAAAATCATTTTTATCATTATAAAAAATAGTGTCTGTTTTTTCTAATGTTTTATTAATCATTCCTGCTCCAACCGTGATATTTGTTAATAAATCAATAAAAATTATATTGCCTGTAAAACGATTTTGATAGTAGTCATCAAATATCACAAAATCACTAAATATTACTTTTACTCTTCCAATATTATTAAAAGATAAAAAATGGCTTTTTGTTTTTTTTAATGTTTGAATATCTATTTTAAATAAAATGTCTTTAATGTATGCGCGTGTTTTTTTTCCTGATAGTTTAACATTATATGATTGTTCTATTGATAAAATATTATCTGTCATCCAAACAATATCAATAATAGCTTCTTGAGAAGCTGTTAAATTAGAATCACAATTGACGAAAAAATCACCTCTGTTAACATCTATATCATCTTCTAAAACAATAGTAATTGGTTCTCCTACTTCTGCAATTTTTAAATCTTTATTAAAGCTAACAATACGAGAAACATGAGAAATCTTATTAGAGGGTAATATTTTAATTGACTGTCCTGTTGTAATTGTACCCGATACTAACATTCCAGAATAACCGCGAAAATCTGAACTAGGACGATTAACATATTGTACTGGAAATCTTATTTCACGTGAATCTTCGTTTTTATTAATTATAATAGTTTCTAAAATATTTAACAATGTACATCCATCATACCAAGGCATAAGGTTTTTTTTAAAAACAATATTTTCTCCAATTAAAGCCGAAATAGGTACAAAAATAATTTTTAATTCTTTAGAAATTTTTTTGGCAAAATCTAAAAAACTTTTTTGAATATTTATAAAAACATCTTTTTTATATTCAACTAAATCCATCTTATTTATCGCCACGATAAAATGTTGAATACCTAATAAATGTGAAATGAAACTATGTCTATATGTTTGTTCTGATAATCCTTTTCTAGCATCAACTAATAAAATAGACAAATCACATGTAGATGCTCCTGTAATCATATTTGATGTATATTGTTCATGACCGGGTGTATCTACAATGATAAATTTTCTTTTATTAGTAGAAAAATAACGATAAGCTACATCAATTGTAATACCTTGTTCACGTTCTGATTCAAGTCCGTCAACGACTAATGCAAGATCTATTGCTTTTCCTTGAGTTCCATGAATTTTGCTATCATTTTTTAAAGAAAACAATTGATCTTCATAAATTTGCTGGGTGTCGTGTAACAATCTTCCAATTAAAGTGCTTTTGCCATCATCTACACTACCGCATGTTAAAAATTTTAGTAAAGTTTTTTTTTGATGTGTATTCAACCAGCTTTGAAAATGATTATTTGTATCTACGTTCATTTTTAATGTACCTTTTTTTAAAAGTAACCGTGTCTTTTCTTAAATTCCATTGAACTCTTTTGATTATAATCAATAGTTCGACCCTTTCTTTCACTAGTTTTTACAGTTAGCGTTTCTATAATAATCTCTGGAACATTTTTTGCTTGAGAAAGAATTGCACTTGTTAAAGGCCAACATCCCAAAGTGCGAAATCTAACCATTTTTTTATTTACAATCTCGTTAGAATGTATTTTCATACGTTCATCATCAACCATAATCAGCGCTCCGTTACGCTCTAGAACAGGACGTAAACGAGCAAAATAAAGCGGTACAATGTCTATTTTTTCTAAAAAAATATATTGCCAAACATCTAACTCTGTCCAATTCGAAAGAGGAAAAACTCGAATATTTTCATTTTTTTTAATTTCACTATTATAATTCCACCACAATTCTGGTCGTTGTTGTTTAGGATCCCAATGATGAAATGAGTTACGAAAAGAATAAATACGCTCTTTAGAGCGTGATTTCTCTTCGTCTCTTCTAGCACCGCCAAATGCTGCATCAAAATTATATTTTGTTATCGCTTCTTTTAAACTCTCTGTTTTCATGACATCAGTATATTTTTCACCTCCATGTTCAAATGGGTTTAAATTGAGCATTTTAGCTTTTGAATTCACATGAACTATTAATTCTATTTTATGAGTATTAGCAATATGTTCTCTAAACTGATACATTTCTTTAAACTTCCATTCGGTATCTACATGAAGCAAAGGAAATGGAATATTTCCAGGATAAAAAGCTTTTTTTGCAAGATGTAGCATCACTGAAGAATCTTTACCAATAGAATATAACATTACTGGATTTTTGAATTCTGCAACGACTTCGCGCATAATATAAATACTTTCAGATTCTAATTGACTTAAATGAGTAGTGTTAAATTTCAACATCACTTTTCCTTAAATAACTTTTACTATAGAAGATGTATTACGAACGTACGTAAATGTTTTTGAAGTTTGAAACCATTTTAATGTTTTATGAAACCGAACAACCTCGCCAATAATAAATAAAGATGGAGTAATGGAAAATTTGATTATTTTTTCGATGTCTTCTAAACAGCCTATAATCACTTTTTGATTTACAGTCGTTCCTTTTTCAACAATAGCTACTGGAGTTGACGCTGCGCGACCACACTGCATTAATTTTTTTGCAATATCTGTTGCATTGAACATTCCCATATACACTACTAGGGTATAAGAAGAATCTGCTAACACAGAACAGTTTTGTGAAAAAATATTTCCACATTTTTGACCAGTAATTAAAATAACACCATGAGAATATTTACGATGTGTTAACGGTATTCCAGTATACGCAGAAACTCCAATAGCAGAAGTAATACCTGGAACCACTTGAAAATCTATACCATATTTTTTTGCAGCTTCTATTTCTTCAGCGCCACGTCCAAAAATAAAGGAATCGCCACCTTTTAATCGAACTACTTTCTTGCCTTGTCGTGCCAAAAATATTAACAATTTAATAATTTTATCTTGCTTAATACTTTTTAAACCAACTCGTTTACCAACATAAATACGTTTTGCATCACGACGAATTAAATCTAACACATCTGCACTCACCAAAGCATCATATAAAACCACATCTGCTTGTTGTAATATTTGAAACCCTCTTAAAGTTAATAAACCACTATCGCCAGGACCAGCTCCTACTAAAATAATTTCACCTCGCAATAAAATATCTTTTTTCATCATTTTTTTTAAAATATTAATTGCTTTTTCATAATTTTCATTCAAAACATGTTCAACAAAAATACTCTTAAACAATTTTTCCCAAAATCGACGTCTTTCTAATAAAGTATGAAAACGTTGTTTAATTTTTTCTCTCCATTCACCAGCTATTTTTGCAACATTACCTAATTTCATAGGTAACATTGATTCAATTTTTTCTCTTAACAAACGCAATAAAACTGGAGCAAATCCTCCAGAAGAAATCGATATAATAATTGGAGAACGATCAATAATAGAAGGAAAGATAAAAGAACATTTTGACTTATCATCAACAACATTAACTAATAAACTATGTTTTATACATAATTGAAATATATATTTATTTAATTGTAAATCGTTTGTCGCTGAAACCACTAAATAAACGTTTTTCAAATAAATTTCATTAAATTCTCGAGATAACCAATAAATTTTTTTTTCATTAAAAAGTATTTTTACTCCTGAACACAGTTTTTTTGCAATAACATTAACTTTAGCTTTTGAACGAAGCAACAGTGTAATTTTATTGAATGCCACTTCTCCAGCACCAATCACTAAAACAGTTTTTAAGTGTAAATCTAAAAAAACAGGAAGATAATTCACGTTAACCTTTTTTAAAAAATAAAATCAAAAATCACACATCTGATATAAAGTACTAGAAAATAATAAAACAGTATTTAAATATTAATATTTTTTCTATTTATTTTGATAAGATAACAAATGTTGTTTCAACATACTTAAACAGAGTTAAACAGATTAGATTATAGAAAAACTATTTTTAATATCAGCATCTAGTCTTCATGCAACCCACATTCTCGTTTGAGTCCAAAAAATCGCGTTTCCTCTTCTAGCATACCTGGTGCATGTTTCAGCGTTGTATGAACATCACCAACAGAAGAATAACCATCTTTTGATAAAGGATGTAATTTAAGATTATGTTTTCTTAAATATTCATTCGATTGATTATTAGACCAATCGACAATAGGAAGAACCTTAAAAACGCCTTTTTTAATTTCAATATACGGTAATAAACTTCTACTTTTTGACTGATCACGACGTAAACCAGCAAACCATGTTTGAACAGATAATTGGATTAAAGCGACATGCATTGGTTGCACTTTATTGATCTGATTATAACGATTGATACCTTGTATTCCTTTATTCCATAATTGTCCATATCTTGCTTCTTGCCATGCAGGAGAAATTTTTGATCTGAATACTTGCAAATTTAAATGATATTTATTAGTTATAAAATCAATAAAATGGTATGTTTCCGGAAATAAATAACCCGTATCAATTAAAATAACAGGAATATTAGGTTTTTGTTGAATTAATATATGTAATAAAACCATGGAATTAACACCAAAACTAGATGATATAATATGTTTATCAGGTAAATTATCTAATGCCCAAGAAACTCGCTCTTCCGCAGAAATGCGGGACATAAATAAATTTAATCTAGATAAAACTTTAATTCTATCTTTTAAACTCAATTGATTAATATTTTTAATATCAAGTTTTGACATTTTTGTCTCTCCACATTAATTCCAAAAATCATACACAGGATCAACAACTTCTTTAATGATGCCTTTTCTAATAGTAAAATCTCCAAAATCTTCTTCTTTTTGACGATGATTAGACCAAACTTTTATTAAAAAATCTAAATTAATTAATATTTCTTTTTCAGTTATATTTTCTTTATAAATCTTAGGAATACGGCTACCTATTCTATTACCACCTATATATAAATTATATCTACCAATTGATTTGCCAATTAAACCTATTTCAGATAATAAAGATCTTCCACAACCATTAGGGCAACCAGAAATACGAAAAATTATAGTTTCTTTTTCTACATTATATTTTAGCATGATGTTTTCTAGTTTAGTAATAAAAAAAGATAAAACACGTTCCGCTTCAGCCATAGCTAAAGGACATGTAGGAAATGAAACACAAGCCATAGAATTTTGACGCAAATTACTTATATTTCTTATTAATCCATGTGTAATAGCTATTTTTTCAATGTCATCTTTTTTATCTTCAGGGATCTCTGTAATGATAATATTTTGATTAGATGTTAATCTAAAATTACCATCATGAATATTTGCAATTTTTGACAATCCTAATTTTAATGATTGATTATTATTGTCATCAATACGTCCATTAGGAATAAATAATGTTAAACTCCAGTAATTACAAATATCTTTTTTCCATCCAAAACTATCTCCTCGATTTGTAAAATTATAAGGTCTAATTTCTTCAAAAGTTACGCCTGATCTTCTTTCAACTTCTCTTTTAAAATTTTCTAAACCAACATTTTTAATAGTATATCTAGTCTTGGCATTATTACGATTGGTTCGATTGCCCCAATCTCTTTGTGTTGTGACTATTGATTCAGCAATCAATAACGTTTTTTCTATTGAAATATAACCTAATTCTTGCGCAAGAAAAGGCCATGTCAATTTATTTCCATGAACAAAAGATAAACCACCACCTATTAAAACATTAAAACCAATAATGTTATTTTTCTTAGAAACAACAATAAAATTCATGTCATTAGCGTATAAATCGACATCATTATATGGTGGAATAACTACTGTTGTTTTAAATTTTCTTGGTAAATAAGTTTTACCTAAAATAGGTTCTTTATCTTTTTTAGTAATTTTTTTCTGATCCAACCAAATTTCTACATACGCTTTAGTATGTGGTAATAATAATTCTGAAATTTTTTTAGCCCATGCATAAGCGCTTTTATGAATTAAAGATTCCATCGGGTTAGATGTGCATAGCACATTTCTATTGACGTCATTTGCTGTTCCTAAAGCATCTAATTCTATTTCATGTAACATTTTATGCGCATCTTTTAATTTTTTCTTTAAAATACCATGAAATTGAAAAGTTTGACGATTAGTTAATCGAATTGAACTATATAACGTGTTTTGAGTAGCAAATTGATCAATTTTTAACCATTTTTTTGCTTTAATGACTCCACCTGGTAGTCTACAACGTAGCATCATTGAATAAAGAGGTTCTAATTTTTGCTCATAGCGCTCCAAACGTAAATCACGATTGTCTTGTTGATACATACCATGAAATCGAATAAGTGAAAAATTATCTCCAGTAAAACTATTGGTTATATCATTTTTTAAATCTTCAACTATAGTGCCTCTAAGATAATTACTGTTTTCTTTAATGCGTTCTGCATCGGTAACGTTTTTTTTGACATCTATTTTATTATTTTTTTTCATTAATATACATCTCTTTGATAACGTTTATTCATACGCAAACTACTTAAAAAATCTTTAGCATCTTCAATGTTCATGTTATTATTATTTGAAATGACATCTAATAAGGCTAATTCGACATCTTTAGCCATTTTAGAAGCATTTCCGCACACGTATATTGCAGCGCCGTCTTTAATCCAAGACCACATCTCTTTTCCATGTTCTCTAATTTTATCTTGAATATATATTTTATCGGCTTGATCTCGAGACCAAGCTAAAGTAATTTTATTCAGTAAACCACTTTTAATATATCTTTGCCATTCTATTTGGTATAAAAAATCTTCTGTAAAACTAGGATTTCCAAAAAAAATCCAATTTTTTCCTAAAGATTGATCGTAATCTCTTTGTTGCATAAATGCACGAAAGGGAGCGATACCTGTCCCAGAAGCAATCATAATCATTGATGTTTTCTGATCTTGAGGTAAACGAAAACTATCATTAGCCTCAACAAAAATTTTTATTTTATCGTCCGGTTTTAAAGCCTGAGAAAGATAACCAGAAGCACCCCCAAAATGAAAAGAACCAGAAATATTTTTTTTTACAACGCCAACGGTAATATGAATTTCATCATTTGTTTCAGATTGAGAAGAAGAGATAGAATATAATCGCGGATGCAAAGGTCTTAAAAAATTAATCAATTGTTCAGAAGATATTTTAGATTTGTGATCATGAAACATATTAACTAAAGGGGTATTGGTAACATATTCATTTAATCTTATTTTATTTAAAATAAGATTGTTTAAAAAATGGTTTTTTGAAAAAGCAGCATACTTTTTTACCATGTTTGTTGTATTAACAGTCAATTCAAAATGATTTTTTAATGCATCAAAAATACTGATAACATTATTTTTAATATTAACTTGTTCTAACGGATTAATAGACAGTGATGTCAGTATTTTCTTTATTAAATTAGAGTCGTTTTTATACCATACTCCAAGTGCATCACCTGGTTTATAACTTATATTCAAATCTTTTATATCAATTTCAATATGACGAATATCTTTACTAGAATATCGACCTGTTATTTTTTGATTTGTTAAAACTGTTGCTATAGCCGGATAATTTTTGTTGTAAGAACATTGATTGTTTATTAAATGATCCTGATTTTTTAAATTTTTAGAGGAAGAAGAAAAAGAAACACATTTATTTTTAACAATAGATAATATTTTTTGAGACCATGCGAGATAATCTTTTTCATATTCAATATCTGCATCAAATCGACACAATAACGATTTAGCTCCTAATTCTTGCAATCTTCGATCAAAATCTTTTGCTGCTTGACAAAACAAATTGTAAGAGGTGTCTCCTAATCCAAATATACTGTAATATAAATTATCTAGTTTTGGAGCTCTTTTAGACATAATGAAATTATGAAAAGATATAGCTTCTTCTGGAACTTCTCCCTCACCTTGAGTTGAAATAATTAAAATTAATATTTTTTCATTTTTTATATTTTTAAATTTATAATCAAGAGCATGAATCAAATTATTTTTTATGCTGTTTTGATTGAAATATTTATTTAAACGTTGAGATAATAATTTAGCATTTCCAGTCTGAGAAGCTGAAATAATAGTAATTTTTTGTTCAATATTAACGAGTTGTTTTTCAATAACAGAAAAATGAGTATTTTTATTAGCGCTTCTCCAAAAATAACCCGATAACCAAGCATTTTGAATATCAGAACAATTATGTTCTAATTGTTGTAAAAAACTTAGTTGTTCTTGATTTAAAGGACATACACAATCAAATGCTTTTTGATTATTCATAATATTAAAAAATCCAAGTTTTGTTATATTAAAGAATTTATTTTTTTAAAAAACATAATTTTAAA
This sequence comes from Buchnera aphidicola (Hyadaphis tataricae), assembly GCF_005081445.1. Taxonomy (NCBI): domain Bacteria; kingdom Pseudomonadati; phylum Pseudomonadota; class Gammaproteobacteria; order Enterobacterales; family Erwiniaceae; genus Buchnera; species Buchnera aphidicola. The sequence continues at coordinate 463,534 of NZ_CP034873.1, forward strand.
AAATGTAAATCTTTTTATAAAAAATACAAAATATATAATATCAAATAAAACATTATTATATTTTTCAAAATTAAGATTGCTCAGTGCGTAATGTTATTAATTTTTTTTTTCATAATAACTTCAGGGCAACTAGACAATGATCATACCTATCAAAGAACAACTTTTTTGAAAAACATGTTTTATTTTTTATGCAATGCGACACAATCATTTAACTTCTATTGCAGTAGAGTGAAAAATTTTCACGCTATCTTAGTTGCAGATGATTTTTTTTAATCTAATAAAATAGATGAATAATAAAATTATAAATGCAAGATTATTCAGTTAATATCGAAAGAATGAATATGTTAAAAATGATCTTTTTATTGAGTGCTTCTAAAAAATTTATCAATCTAAACTAAACTATTAGATGTAAAATGATAAAGAATTATTAAACATGTTAGTTATGTTTATCATAAAAGTTAAGATTCTATTATTTAAATCATCTGAAAGACGCATTCTCGTAAAGATCTTATCAAAAGACTGATTACTACCTATTCATCAGGAACAAAATGAACAAAACAACCCAAAATTGAAAATAAGAGTAATCAAATACATATAAGTGCTTTTAGCCATTACAATAGGTATTGTTGTGACTAAAATTTTTCCGTTTACATAATACAATGGAATTTTTATGCATGGATAGTTCAAAGATAGCTCAATAATTGGATCATAACTGCATAATAAAAACACACCGTTGTTCGTTTATCATAAAAAATATACAGTTTAAAAAAATATAAAACATTCAGATTAATGTGATGATACATCTTGTTTGCGCTAATTTTCTGCAGTGTTTTTTAAATATTTTAAAAAGCACTTATAATGTTAAAAATCTCTGTATAATTTATTTCCTAAAGACAAGACTTGAGTACAGCATTAACCATGCTGTTTTTATATGCTTTAAATAAGAGAAAAAATATAACGTACTATATTCTTGAAGAACTTGCACTATATTATAGTATTTAACAATTAAGTGAACGTACACCTTATGCATTTGAATATAATCGCTCTAATAATTTTATTATATTTTATTTTTAATGATTTAATGATTAATACTGTTGTATGTTCTTATTTAATATTTTTAATATACTCTTTTAAATTATTTTTAATAGATTTTAACTTATAAAATTTAATATTATAAAATTAGAAAATAACATTACCATCTCAAATAGATTTAGAAGGGTTTAAAGCAATTTCTGTATTTAATAAAAATTACAATTTTTTAACACAATCAATTGATAAATGTATGTTATTCATATTTTTAATTTTTATTTTTTAATATTAAATAGAAATTAGTTAAAAATTTAATCTAGCACAAATGCGAACAAAATCATGAGACAATACAGCACATACAGCACATTGAGTGCGAATTTTTTTCTAAATTTTTTCATTTGATTAATAATAATTTACTTTGTTATAACATTATTAAAACAATCTTACATTTTTACACCGTTTTCTAAATAAAAAAAAATTTTTAATAAATTATTCAAACAACGATACAATGCTCTATTTCTTAGTATAGAAAGTACTTGTGTATTCAACACAATGAACAAAGTATTTTGAAATATTTCTAAACTGCTTTAAACATGAACGTCTATAAAATACTATGTTCTATACAATTAATTTTTAATTCTTGAATATAAGAGAATTTTTTTATATAAATAAATTTAGTATATTGAACAAAAAACCATCAAAAAATATTAAATATTGTTTTTTCTATACTAAATGCATTTAGATTATGAGTTCGAAATTGCAATCTGATTGTGTTATGTGCGATCTATAAATAAAATTATAATTATGAATTTTGTTCAATGTTCTTTTATTCTTAATTAAAAGAAAATTAAAAAATATAACTTATAAATTCTTCAGGAACAAAAATTTCTTAAGGATTTTTTGTTCAAATGCTACGAGTACAATTTTAGATTGATAAATTTTAAAAGAGCAAAACTTGAAGAAATATCCAAACAAGCATGTCTAAATAAATGTTGTTTTTGCCAAATATAAACTATGAAATTATTCGAACCTAATGTATATCAGGTGTAATCTGTAATAGCTCCGAGAATGATTACGAAAACTATTTTCAAGATATGAATTTTTTTATAATGTCTCTTGATTGCAAGCGGCAATAGATTTATCTCACTTTGATGAGTTTTAACGGATAATGATTCTATATATGATATAAAATCCCAGACATTGATATAATTTTATTATTAGAATATCCTGTATTTGTAAAAAGTGATTTTCAATACTGTAGATACTTATTCAGCTTTGCAATAAAAAGGTTTTCAAAAATTGCTCATGTTATACACAAGTAAAATATCAAGATATTTCAATTTTAAAGATCGATGCTATTTTAGCATGAGGATATTATTATCAAAGTACATCGTAGTATTTTCATAATATATAATATGCATTTAATATAAATAAAATAGCAACGCAAAACATCTACAGTACAATGCGAAATATCAATATTGATATTTTTATGTTTTATATGTGTTACATTTTCTCTAATTTTAAAAATTTTTGATATTAAACAACAAAATAATAAATGAGATTATGAAAAATGAAAAATATATTAATTGTAATATTTAATCTTTTTCTATGTTGTAATACTGTAGCGTATGAATTTACACAGCAAAAAGAATATACTATAAAAAAAAAAAAATTAGAAATGCACCAAACGTAATGGAGTTTTTTTCTTTTTTTTGTCCGTATTGTTATGAACTTGAAAAAATACATAATATAGAAAAATTAACAAAAAAAAACATAAAAAATATAACAATTCAAACATATCACGTGAACTTTTTAGGAGGAGAATTTAGTAATGTTTTAACAAAATCTTGGATAATCGCTGAACAAATGGGAATTGAAGATAAAATTATGTTGCCAATTTTTAAAGGCATCCAAGAAACTCATACAATTCACAACATCGATAATATTAAAAAAATTTTTAAAAAAAAAGCTTCAATCGACGAAAACATATTTGATAAATTTTGGAACAGTATAACCATTGAATTTATTGTGCAAAAAAAAAATAAAGAAATTATACAATCTCAAATAGATTATATTCCATTAATGTTAATTAATGGAAAATATATGGTTAATTATTCTACTATAGAAAATGTTTTCAAAAATAATTTTCCTAAGAAATATATCCAATTAATTCAATTTTTAATAAAAAAAAATGATTAATTAATAAAAAAAAATAAAATTTGATATTTTATATGTTGCTTTTAGTAAAGTTTTAGATGGAAATGGAATTTTTTTCGCTGTAAAAAATTATATCAATAATACTAATCTGATAAAAAGAGACAATATGTATCAGAAAAAAAACCCTACAATTATAATCGATGGTAGCTTATATTTATATACCTCTTATTATGGATTTCGTAATTTTAAAAATATTTCAGGCAAACCATTTGGAGCAATATATGGTGTATTAAAAATGATTGATAACATTTTAAAAAAATATAACAATTCCAAAAAAATAATTATTGTATTCGATTCATATCAACCTACATTCAGAAAAAAAATATTTAAAAAATATAAAAGTAATAGAAGCTCTATGCCTGATTTACTTTCTATGCAAATTCAACCACTGTTTAAAATATTGGAAAAAATTGGAATTAAAATATTAAGTATACCAGGAATAGAGGCAGATGATATTATAGGCAGTTTAGCCTGTAAATTAGAAGAAGAAGGAGAAAAAATTATAATTGTTAGTCATGACAAAGATATGTTACAACTTGTCACTAAAAATATTAATGTTTTTAATAAGAAAAAAAACTCTATCATTACACCGGAAGTAATAAATATAGAATACGGCATTAGACCTAAAGAATATATTGATTTTTTAGCATTAATTGGAGATACTTCAGACAATATTCCAGGGGTTCCAAAAATAGGTGTTAAAACTGCATTAATTTTACTAAAACAATTTTCTAATATCCATAATATATATTCTAATATCTCAAAAATACCACTTTTGTCTTTTAGAAATGCTAAAAATATTACGATTCAATTACAAAACTACAAAAAAATAGCCTTTCTTTCACATCAATTAGCAGCTATACAACTAGATATCCCAATTTCTATCAAATCTGAAGATATGTTGTTAAAACAACATGTCCAAAAAAAATTATTTCAGTTTTTAAAAACATTTTATTATCAAACATATTGAAAATTTTTTAAACATTTTAAACGTTTAAATAATTATTATAATATCTATTTAAAATTAATTGTAATTTTTTAATACCTATTTTTTTAGTTGATGAAAATAACTGGACTTGAAAATTATTCGATAATAATAACAATTGTTTAGTTACTACTTGCAATTGATGATTTTGTGCATGTATACCAAATTTATCACATTTATTTAATAATACTAAAACAGATTTTTTGAGATTAATTAAAACATTAATTATTTTTAGATCTAATATCTTTAAAGGATATCTAATATCCATCGATAATATTAAATATTTCAATTGTTTTCGTGATTCTAAATAATGATATATTCTTTTCTCCCATATTTTTCGAACAAATTCTGGCGCTGTAGTATAACCATAACCAGGAAGGTCTACAATTCTAAAATCTGGCAGAACCTCAAAAAAATTAATTAGTTGAGTTCGTCCAGGAGTTTTACTCGAACGAGCTAATTTTTTTTGATTAGTCAAGGAATTGATAACACTAGATTTTCCTGAATTGGAATAACCAATAAATGCAATTTCAAAACCGTCTTGAATGTCTATATTAGTTATTTGAGAAAAGCTTTTTAAAAATTTTGTTTTATGATAATTCAATACGTTCACATTTTAATCCTAATTAATATATAACAAAAAACATTAATACAAAAATATTTTTTACAGTATACATTACATTCATGTATAGAAATATTTCTTATAATCAAAAATTCATTACAATGCATCTATATTTCTAATAGTTTATAATATATTGCATCTGAAAATAAACACGTTTATAAAAGAGAAAAAAATGCATAAAAATATAAGAAACATCGCTATTATAGCACATGTTGATCACGGAAAAACTACATTACTTGATCAACTATTACAACAATCAGGTACTTTTCAAAAACATGAAGAAACAACCGAACGTGTCATGGATTCTAATGATCTAGAAAAAGAAAGAGGTATAACAATATTAGCCAAAAACACTTCTATTAAATGGAAAAATTATAAAATTAATATAGTAGATACTCCTGGACATGCTGATTTTGGAGGTGAAGTAGAACGAGTAATGTCTATGGTTGATTCTGTTTTATTAGTCGTAGATGCATTAGATGGACCGATGCCGCAAACACGATTTGTTACTAAAAAAGCATTTAAATATAATCTAAATCCTATTGTAGTAGTCAATAAAATAGACAGAAAAAATTCTCGTCCTGATTGGGTAATAGATCAAATTTTTGATCTTTTTGTTAATCTTGACGCTAGTGATCAACAATTAGATTTTCCAATTGTTTACACTTCAGCTATGTTAGGCACTGCTGGAATAGATTATTTAAACATGCAAAATAACATGGTGCCATTATATGAATCTATTATTAAATATGCTCCAGCCCCTCGTGTTGATCGCAATAAAAAATTTCAAATGCAAATTACGCAAATTGACTATAGTAAATATTTAGGAGTAATAGGTGTCGGTCGCATTCAACAAGGTTGCATAAAAACAAATGACTCAGTCGCCATAGTAGATAGTTTAGGAAATAAACGCTATGGTAAAGTAAGTAAGATATTAAGTTACTTTGGATTAAAAAGAATTGAGATTACTCAAGGCCAAGCTGGAGATATTATTGCTATTACGGGTCTTCATCAGTTGAATATTTCTGATACGCTCTGTGATCCAGAGCATGTAAAACCTTTACCAGCATTAATAATAGATGAACCAACAATAAATATGTTTTTCTCAGTTAATACATCGCCTGTTTCGGGAAAAGAAGGAAAGTATATTACGTCACGTCAAATTTTAGAAAGACTAAAAAAAGAAACGATGAACGATGTTGCTTTAAAAATTGAAGATACCAAAAATGCTAACGTGTTTTCCGTTTCTGGTCGTGGTGAATTACATCTATCTATACTAATCGAAAACATGCGTCGTGAAGGCTTTGAATTAGAAGTATCTCGTCCTAAAATAATTTTTCGTGAAAGCAATGGAGTTAGAAAAGAACCTTTTGAAAATATTATGTTAGATATTGAAGAAAAATATCAAGGTGTTGTTATGAAATTTGTAGGAGAGCGAAAAGGTGAATTAAAAAATATGACGATAGATAAAATAGGAAGAGTCAGACTAGAATATACTCTATCTAGTAGAGGAATGATTGGTTTTCGAACAAATTTTATGAGTATTACTTCTGGAACAGGATTATGTTATTCATCTTTTAGTCACTATGATATATTGCAAAATATAAATATTGGACAAAGAACAAATGGTGTATTAATTTCTAATAGTACAGGTGTTGCAGTTGGTTTTGCTTTATTTAATTTGCAAGAAAGAGGCAAGCTATTTATAGGACATGGCGACGGAGTATATGAAGGGCAAATAATAGGATTGCATAATCGTTCTAATGATTTAACAGTTAACTGTTTAACAGGAAAAAAATTAACTAACATGAGAGCTTCTGGCACTGATGAGGCAATCACTTTAACTAAACCGGTTGATTTAACGCTTGAAAAAGCATTAAGTTTTATTAATGATGATGAACTTGTAGAAATAACACCGAGTTCTATAAGATTGAGAAAATTACATCTAAAAGAAAATGAAAGAAGACGGTTTTATCGTAATAAAACTCTTTGATTAAAAATCAGCATCAGTCGATTTGTAAAAGCATGATGCTTTATCATAAATTATATAATTCTATTTTCTCAATAGAATTATATAAATAATATTAGATGATATCATCATGAAAAAATTAACTTTTTAATAAGTCAATAATTAACTTGTTATGTCTCTGCTTTTGCTGTGATAAACATAAATGCTCAGCTGAAATAATAGTTTTTAAATCATTAATAGCGTTGTCAAAATTATCATTAATAATTAAATAATCATATTCTAAATAATGCTGCATTTCATCTACTGCTTTTTCCATTCTTTTTGAGATTACTAGATCACTATCTTGACCTCTTTTTTTTAATCTCTTATATAATACATCTTTAGAAGGTGGCAATACAAAAATACTTTTTGATTGAGGCATTTTATGTCTAATTTGTTTAGCGCCTTGCCAATCAATATCGAGAAATACATCTATTCCAGAATATAGCATAGTATTAATAGAGTGACGAGATGTACCGTAATAATTACTAAACACTTTAGCACATTCCAAAAAACAATCTTGTTTAATCATAATCTGAAATTCTTCTTTAGAAATAAAATAATAATGCTCTCCATGTAATTCTCCAGGTCGTATATTTCGAGTAGTATAAGAAATAGATACTTGAATGTTTTGTAAAGACCGTGAATTTAATAGTCCTTGAATTAAACTTGATTTTCCTGTACCACTTGGAGCTGAGATAATAAAAAGAATACCTTGAGACATGATATTTAAAAAATAACTGTATATAAAAAAAGTAAAAAATCAAAACACAAGTGATCTGAATTTAAGATAAAATGTATTGCATAAATATTAAATAGTTTTTATAAAGAAAAGGTTTTTAAATTCATCTATTCTGAACATGCTGTTAGAACTTACAGGTTTTTTTAGCACTGCTTGTATCAATGTTTTTTCAAAAAAAACATTAGATACAGACAATACAAAACCTACTTTACACCATTCATTTTGTCTTTTAACTTTAATAATAGAACCAATTTTTATAGAGATGTATCCCTTTCCACATAAACAATATAAATTGTATTTATTTAAATTTTTAAAAAATATTCGAGCTATTGTTTCTTGTCCATAATAACATCCTTTTTGAAAACTAATTGCCTTTAGCTTATCTAAATTAATGGCTTGAGGAGTAAACTTATTAACACATTCTTGATCAATAATTGGAAATCCGGCTTCAATATCCAATGATAACCATTGTTTACTATTATTTAATGAAATATTTTTATCAATATTATTTTTAAATGATAAAAAATCTGAAATAGATAAAACCAACAAAAAACGTTCTAATGGTTGAGAAAACCACAATATCGTCATGCCTTCATTATGAATTATTGTTGTCTTTTCGTCAGGTATTATTTTTGAAAAACCTGATAAAAATGATCTAACATTTAATCCTGTCATTCCAACTAAAACAACATCATTTAATTGTTTAATCTTTACTTTTGAAAATAACGAATATTTTTTTAGTTCTGTTATTTGCATGTTAGAAACACTTTTTCTTTGCACATAAGCATATCCTTGATCATATTTAAATATATGCATAGTGCTTAATACTTTTCCATTAAAATTACAATGACTGCAAAATCTATGATGTGTTGTTTTTAACATATTTATGTCAATTGTTAATTGATTTTGAAGAAAATTTTTAGCATCGATACCCTCTATATATACCATAGACCATTCATCTAAAATAATCATGGTTAAAGATAATTCATTCGAAAGAAAAACTATATTTTGCAACGTTAATGTTGACATTTCTTTTAATCCTTAAAAAAAGAAGTAAAAAATCAACTAAAAAATAAATTAATTATTTAAAATAAATATATATAATGAATAAATTATATATATAAAATCACATTTAAACAGTAAAAACAGTATTTTTATTTTTAATTGAACAGAAGTTATGAACACCATAGGAAAAATATGATTACTCATCAAATTAACAGAGCAAAAAAACGCATAGAAGCATTAAAGAGGCATCTTTGACTATAATCAAAAAAAATTACGTATTTTAGAAATTGATTTAGAATTGTCATCTCCTACAATATGGAAAGATAACACGTCTATTAAAAAACTTAGTCTGGAAAAATATTCTTTAAACAAAACAATTCAAAAAATAAAAAAAATAGAAAAAAATATTAAAGAAATTATCATTTTTTTAGAACTAGCAATAGAGACTCATGATAAAAAAGTATTACAAGAAACAACCTTAGAATTTGAAAATATCGAAAAAGAAATAAAAACTCTTGAGTTGTATCGTATGTTTTCAAAAAAAAACGATCACTGCAACTGTTATATCGATATACAATCTGGTTCAGGAGGAACAGATGCCCAAGATTGGTCAAAAATGTTACTTAGAATGTATTTAAAATGGGCTGATAAAAAACGATTTCAAACAAAAATTATTCATGAATATTCTGGAGAAATAGTTGGAATTAAATCTGCTACAATAAAAGTATATGGAGAATACGCTTTTGGATGGTTAAGAACAGAAACAGGAATACATCGTTTAATTAGAAAAAGTCCTTTTGACTCGGGTAAAAGACGTCATACGTCTTTTAGCTCAATTTTTATATATCCAGATATAGAAGATGAAATAAAGCTAAAAATTCGTCCATCTGATTTAAGAATCGATGTATATAAAGCTTCAGGAGCTGGTGGGCAACATGTAAATAGAACGGAATCGGCAGTACGTATTACTCATTTACCGACAAATGTTTCTACTCAATGTCAAAGTAATAGATCTCAACATAAAAATAAAGAACAAGCAATAAAACAAATCAAATCAAAGTTATATGAAATACAAAAAAGAGAAAAAAACATCAAGAAAAAAAAAATAGAAGCAAATAAATCAGATATAACGTGGGGACATCAAATACGCTCATATGTTTTAGATAGTTCAAAAATTAAAGATCTTCGAACAGGTTTTGAAAAAAACAATGTACAATCTGTACTAGATGGCGACTTAGATGAATTTATTGAAAAAAGCTTGATTATTGGATTATAAGGAATAAAAATGTTAGAAAATAAGAATAGTAATTTTTCTAATCACGAATCTTTTATTAGAAAACAAAAACTTATTCAAATGAAACGAGAAGGGTTTATTTTCCCAAACAATTTTTATAAAAATACTAATTCAAAAGAAATACACAAAAAATATGATAATAATAATATCAATCATCTAAAAGATTTACAGGTTAAAGTATCTCTTGCGGGTAGAATGCTGCAAAGACGAATTATGGGTAAAGCAAGTTTTTTTACCTTACAAGATATGTATGGAAAAATACAAGTATATGTAAGTGAAAACACAATACCACCTCAACACTACAATGAAAATTTTAAAACGTGGGATATCGGAGATATATTGGGAGTTACAGGTATTTTATTTAAAACTAAAACAGAAGAGCTTTCTGTTTACTGCACAGAAATACAAATACTTAACAAATCATTAAAACCTTTTCCTGATAAATTTCATGGATTATCTAATATAGAAATGCGTTATAGAAAAAGATATTTAGATCTTATTAGCAATCATCAATCATACAAAATTTTTCAAAATAGATCTAAAATTATAATGTATATTAGAGAATATATGCATGAAAATGATTTTTTAGAAGTAGAAACTCCAATGTTACAAAATATTCCTGGAGGAGCGAAAGCTCGCCCTTTTGCTACGTATCATAATGAAATGAATACAAAAATGTATTTAAGAATAGCTCCGGAATTATATTTAAAACAATTAATTGTTGGTGGTTTTGAACGTATTTTTGAGATAAATAGAAATTTTCGTAATGAAGGAGTATCTAGCCGACATAATCCAGAATTTACAATGATGGAAATGTATATGGCCTACTCTAATTATAAAAATATGATGATATTCACAGAAAATATTATTAGATATATCACCAGGTCTCTTTTTAATCAGACTAAAATTAAATTTTCAAAGTATACCTTTGATTTTAGCAAACCATTTGAAAAATTAACAATGAATGATGCAATTTTAAAATTTCATTCTAATATTAAATTAACTGATTTGAAAAACAAAAATACAATGCAAGAAATAGCAAAATCAATGAATATTCAAATAGAAGACAATTGGACCACAGGTAAAATAAAAAATGAAATATTTGAAAAAACAGTAGAAAAAACATTAATTCAACCTACTTTTATTACAGAATATCCAATTGAGGTTTCTCCGCTTTCTAGACGAAACGATTTAGATAAGAATATAACAGATAGATTTGAACTATTTATTGCTGGATATGAAATAGGAAATGGTTTTTCAGAGTTAAATGATGTAGAAGATCAAAAAATGAGGTTTTTACAACAAATTCAAAATGAAAAAATTGAAGACCATGAAAAAACATTTTATGATAAAGATTATATAGAGGCCTTAAAATATGGTTTACCTCCAACGTCTGGTCTAGGAATTGGTATTGATCGTCTGGTAATGATACTAACAAATCAAATTAGTATTCGTGATGTTATTTTATTTCCTACTCTTCGTTCTTCTAAAGCATAACTCAAAAATGCAAAAAATTTTCATAATATTGAAATAGGAAAAAACATGCCACAAATTCTTGATAATATTGAAAATAATTTCAATGTAAAAAAAATTAAAAGTTTAATAAAACAATACCAATGTCCGTTTTGGGTCTATGATTCTGATATTATTTATAAAAAAATACAATTACTAAAAAAATTTGATGTTATTAGATTTGCTCAAAAAGCTTGCTCCAATATTAATATATTACGTTTAATGAAAAATGAACAGCTAAAAATAGATGCAGTATCACTAGGAGAAATCAAAAGAGCTTTATTAGCAGGATTTAAAAAAAACACAAATGACATTGTTTTTACTGCAGATATTTTAGATCAAGAAACGTTATCTACAATTATAGATTGCAAAATACCAGTAAATGCAGGATCTTTGGATATGTTAACAGAATTAGGGAAACATTCTCCAGGACATCATATATGGTTAAGAATTAATCCAAAATTTGGTTATGGACATAGCAAAAAAACTAATACTGGAGGAGAAAATAGTAAACACGGCATTTGGAATCCTGTAGCAGCAATACCGATAATAAAAAAATATAAATTAAAATTAATTGGTTTGCACATGCACATTGGGTCAGGAGTAAATTATGTTCATTTAAAAAAAGTGTGTAAATCTATGATAGACAATGTTATGAAATTAAATCAACAGGTATCATCCATTTCTGCAGGTGGAGGATTACCGATACCATATACATTCAATGAACCACATATTGATATTGAAAAATATTTTAAATTATGGGATGCATCTAGAAAAAAAATATCTAAATTTTTAGGAAAAAAAATTGAATTAGAAATTGAACCTGGAAGGTTTTTAGTAGGAGAATCAGGAATTTTAGTGTCACAAGTATGGGCTGTAAAAAAAATGGGTACTAAAAATTTTGTTTTAATTGATGTAGGTTTTAACGATTTAATGCGCCCTACTATGTATGGCAGTTATCATCATATATCAGTAATTGCTGGAGATGAAAGAGAGATCAATACCAACGAAATAGTAGAAACTGTTGTAGCAGGACCTTTATGTGAATCAGGTGATATTTTTACTCAAACAGCAGGAGGAACTATACAAACTAGAAAATTACCTGTAATAAAAGTAGGAGATTATATAATTTTTCATGACACAGGTGCTTATGGTGCTTCAATGTCATCTAACTATAATTCTAGACCATTAATTCCAGAAATATTATTAAAAAACAATTGTTCTTTTATTATTCGAAGACGCCAAACAATAGAAGACCTGCTACAGTTAGAAACATCGTGTTTTAAAAAAATATAAATCTATAAAAATTTTTTAATAAATAAGGATATGTAAAAAAAAATGTATATGATGTTTCCGAATTTTGATCCTATAATTATTTCTATTGGACCTGTATCTGCACATTGGTATGGTTTGATGTATTTTATAAGTTTTACTTTTGCTATGTGGTACGGAAAAAAAAAACATTAAAACAACAATATTCATGGCTGAAAAATAAAATCGAAACATTAATATATTCTATTTTTTTAAGCGCTTGTATTGGAGGTAGAATAGGGTGCGTGTTGTTTTATAATTTTTCATATTTTTCTCAAAATATATTACATATATTTTATATATGGGAAGGAGGCATGTCATTTCATGGAGGTTTAATAGGTGCCACAATTGCAATATCATATTTTTCTTTGAAATATCAAAAACCAATCTTAGAAATATCTGATTTTATCATTCCATTAGTACCTTTTGGTTTAGGAGCAGGAAGAATAGGAAATTTTATTAATGGTGAATTATGGGGTAGGGTATCAACAGATTACTCATATGGAATGATTTTTCCTAACGCCAAACAACAAGATATAGAAATAGCAAGTCATCACCCAAAATTGCAAACTTTTTTAGATCAATATGGTGGTATACCTCGTCATCCTTCACAATTATATGAACTTTTTTTAGAAGGTCTCGTGTTATTTTTAATAATCTACTTTTTTACAAAAAAAAATAGACCAATCGGCAGTGTTAGCGGTATATTTCTAATATTTTATGGTTTATTTAGATTTATAGTGGAATTTTTTCGAGAACCAGATCCTTCAGTGGGATTATTAAAAAACATTATAAGCATGGGTCAATTACTATCAATACCAATGATTATTATCGGATTAATGATTATGTGTAGTATTTTTTATCAAAAAGACGGGTCATCTAAAAAATGAAACAGTATCTTAACTTAATTAAGGAAATCATTAAATACGGAAATCAAAAAAAAGATCGCACGGGTACTGGAACACTATCTATATTTGGTTATAATATGAAATTTCATTTAAAAGAAGGTTTTCCTTTAATTACAACAAAAAAATGTCATATTAAATCTATTATTCATGAGCTGTTATGGTTTTTAAATGGTGATACCAATATTAAATATTTAAATGATAATAACGTATCAATTTGGAACCATTGGGCAGATAAATTTGGAAATGTAGGTCCAATTTATGGAAAACAATGGCGTAGTTGGAATACAGTGGATAATAAAAAAATTGATCAAATAAAAAATATATTAAAAACATTAAAAACAAATCCTGATTCTCGTAGAATGTTAGTTTCTAGTTGGAACGTTGGTGAAATCGATAAGATGAAATTACCCCCCTGTCATGTTTTATTTCAATTTTATGTATGCAATAATAGATTAAGTTGCCAACTATATCAACGTTCTTGTGATGTTTTTCTAGGCTTGCCTTTTAACATAGCTAGTTATGCAATTCTCGTACATATGATTGCTCAACAGTGTAATTTAACAGTCGGAGATCTTTTATGGACAGGAGGTGATGTTCATTTATATAAAAATCATATTGAACAAGCAAAAGAACAAATCCTTAGAAAACCTTTAAAACTTCCAAAATTGATTATTTTAAAAAAGCCACATTCATTATTTGAATATTCTTTCAAAGATTTTAAGATCTTTGGATATAATTCTCATCCTAGTATTAAAGCAAAAATATCGATATAACAATATTTTACACATTACTTTAAGATGAATATTTAAAACATGAAATACGTATATATAAAAACTTGGGGTTGTCAGATGAATGAATATGATTCATCTATGATAGTTAATTTGCTAGAAAAAGACAATGAATACATAATCACAGAAAATATAGAACAAGCTAATATTTTCATATTAAATACTTGTTCAATTAGAGAAAAAGCACAAGAAAAAGTTTTTCACCAACTCGGAAGATGGAAAAAATTAAAAAATCGTAATCCAGATATTATTATTGCTGTGGGGGGTTGTGTAGCAACTCAAGAAGGAAAAGAAATATTTAAACGAGCTAACTATGTAGATATTGTATTTGGAACGCAAACATTACACAAATTACCAAATATGCTTTTAACAGCAAAAAAAAACCGAAAACGCGCTATAAATATTACTTTTCCTAAACTAGAAAAATTTAATTATGTTTTAAAACCTAAAAAAATACTATATTCTAGTGCTATTTCAATTATGGAAGGATGCAATAAATATTGTTCATTTTGTGTCGTACCATACACTAGAGGTAATGAAATCAGTCGACCATGTGATGATGTTTTATTTGACATATCCAATCTAGCAGAAACAGGTACAAGAGAGATTATTTTACTAGGACAAAATGTTAATGCCTACCAAGGTGTAACATTTAATGGAGGTATTTGTTATTTTTCAGAGCTCATAAGATTAGTTGCAGAAATAGACGGTATTGAAAGAATTCGTTTTATCACTAGCAATCCACTAGAATTCAGTGATGATATCATTGAAGTATATAGAGATACTCCAAAATTAGTTAGTTTTCTCCATCTTCCCGTTCAAAGTGGTTCTAATAAAATACTTCATTTAATGAAACGATCATATACAATAGAGGATTATGAATCAATTATTCTAAAACTGATTGATGCTCGACCTAACATTCAAATTAGTTCTGATTTTATTGTCGGTTTTCCAGGAGAATCTCAAGAAGATTTTAAACAAACCATACAATTTATTAAAAAAATTAATTTTGATATGAGCTTTAGTTTTATTTATTCTGCTCGACCTGGAACTCCTGCATCTGAAATGGAAGATAATCTGAATTTAATAGAAAAAAAAGAACGTCTCCATCTTTTGCAAAATCTCATTAATACACAAACTATGATGTGGAGCAGAAAAATGTTTGGTACAATACAATCTATTTTAGTTGAAGGTTATTCTAAAAATAAAAATTTAGAATTGTATGGCAAGACAGAAAATAACAGAACAGTTGTATTTTCAGGCACATCAAAAATGATTGGAAATTTTGTTAACGTTAAAATTACAAAGATTCATACACATTCATTGGAAGGTGTATTAGTTTAGAAAAATAATGAAAAAAAATATTATAAATCTTCAAATTTGTTGCAAAAATAATAAATCAATACCAAAAAAATCCTATTTTTTAAAGTGGATTAATCAAACACTATCAAAAAAAAATATTAACATAATTACAATTCGTGTTGTAGAAAAAAAAGAAATACAATATTTAAACTCAAAATATAGAGGAAAAAACAAATCAACAAATATTTTGTCATTTCCTTATAATAAATTTATAAAATCAAATCAAACATTGTTAGGAGATTTGGTCTTATGCAAAGCAATAATAGAAGAAGAATCTTTACAATATAAAAGAACATTAGAATCATATTGGGCACAAATGATTATACATGGAACTCTACATTTACTAGGATATGATCATCACAATAAGCAATCAGCATATGTTATGGAAACATTAGAAAATAAAATCATGCTTTCTTTAAATTATGCTCAACCGTATCAATATTAATATTGTTAATCTTTATATAGAAAATGTTCTTACCCTGTCTACCATAAAATGGTAAAACATATTTAAAAAAATAGAAAATATAAAATTATGAGTGATAATCATTCGAAAAAATACGATAAAATTAATAGAAAAGGATTTTTTTCTATTTTATTAGAGCAAATTTTTCATGATGAGCCAAAAAATAGAGAAGAATTGTTGGTATTAATTCGTGATGCAGAACAAAATGAACTCATTGATCAAAATACTTGTGATATGTTAGAAGGAGTCATGCATATCGCAAAAAAAAGAATTAAAGAAATCATGATTCCTAGAACGCAAATGATCACATTAAAATTAAATTATGATTTAAAAAAATGTCTTGATGTAATTATTGAATCAGCACACTCACGTTTTCCAGTAATGAATAGCGATCAAAACTATGTTGAAGGATTCTTAATTGCTAAAGATTTATTACCTTTGATTAGAAATTCTAAGGATGTTTTTCGTATAAAAAACATACTACGACCAGCAGTAGTGGTGCCGGAAAGTAAATATGTGGATAGAATGTTAAAAGAATTTCGTTCGAAAAAAAATCATATGGCAATCGTGATAGATGAATTTGGCGCTGTGTCTGGATTAGTCACTATAGAAGATATATTAGAATTAATTGTTGGCGAGATTCAAGATGAATACGATAAAGAGCAATTAAACATTAGAAAAATACAAAAATATACATTTTCTGTTCGAGCATTAACAGAAATAAAAGAATTTAATGACACATTTCATTCTAATTTTCAAGATGATGAAGTTGATACTATAGGTGGATTGGTAATGAAAGAATTTGGTCATTTGCCAAATCGAGGAGAAAAACTGAACATCAATGGTTATACTTTTCAGGTTTCTGTAACTGATAGTAGAAAAATTATACAACTACATGTAACTCTTCCAGAAAATCAAATGTTAAAAAATTCAGGAAATGTCAAAAAATTGTAATAAATTCGTGTTACATAGTTTCATGATAGAGATGAAATAATGAAAAAACAATACCATCCAAAAAAAATAGAAAATTACGTGCAAAAATTTTGGCACAAGAATAAAACTTTTCAAGTTATTGAAGATACAAAAAAAGAAAAATATTATTGTCTTCCAATGTTGCCTTATCCTTCTGGAAAGTTACATATCGGTCATGTAAGAAATTACACAATTAGTGATGTAATTTCTCGTTATCACAGGATGTTAGGAAAAAATGTTTTACAACCAATGGGTTGGGATGCTTTTGGATTACCTGCAGAAGAGGCCGCAATACAAAATAACACTGCCCCATCTAATTGGACAAAAAACAATATTGAATATATGAAAAAACAACTCCAATCATTAGGTTTTAGTTACGATTGGAGTAGAGAAATTACAACATGTCAACCAGAATATTATAAATGGGAACAATGGTTTTTTATTAAATTATATGAAAAAAAATTAGTTTACAAGAAAAAAAGTTTTGTGAACTGGTGTTCATACGACAATACTGTGTTAGCAAATGAACAGGTTGTTAATGGTCGGTGCTGGAGATGTCATGGAAGAATAAAATTTAAAAAAATTTCTCAATGGTTTTTAAAAATACGAAATTATGCAGAATCTTTATACCAAGATTTAAAAAAATTAATTCATTGGCCTGAAAACGTAAAAAATATGCAAAAAAATTGGATCGGTCGAACAAAAGGATTTGAAATTACTTTAAACATTTTCAAATGTGATAAAAAAATACAAGTTTTTACTGATAGATTAGATTTAATCATGGAAGTGACACATATTGTGATCTCTACTTACCATGAAATATCTACAGATTTATATAAAGAAAATAAAAAAATAAAAACGTTTATAAACAATTATAATAATCTTTCACCTGAAGAATCAGAACAGTTGAAATATGATGGCATCAAAACAGAAATCTTTGCAGTTCATCCACTTACAGAACAAAAAATACCTATTTGGATTTCAAACTTTATTCTAAAGGAATATGGAACACATTCCATGTTCTCTATACCTGAAAATAATGAACACCATTCTAATTTTGCAGCCAAACATAAATTAACAATCACAAATATTATTACAATATTGAACAAAAACCAATATACACATCATACCGATTATATAGAAAAAAAAGATACTGTATTACATTCAAAAAAATTAAATAATTTACATACTCAAAAAAATACTGAAAAAATTAAACATATCCTTATTAAAAAAAATATCATAAAGAAAAAAATTCATTACAAATTGCAAGATTGGTGCATATCTAGACAAAGATTTTGGGGTGCTCCTATTCCTATGGCTCAATTGAAAAATGGCGAAACCATACCAATACCAAAAAATCATTTACCGGTTTTATTACCAGAAATTAATATCAATATTGATTCGTTGAAAAATAAAATTCAACCTGATGTGAAATGGACTAATGTTTTTATTAATAATCAAGAAGCAATAAGAGAAACTGACACTTTTGATACCTTCATGGAATCGTCTTGGTATTATGCAAGATACACTTGTCCTCATTTTCATGAAGGAATGATTGATCCAAAATCATCAAAATATTGGTTACCCGTAGATCAATATGTTGGAGGTATTGAACATGCAATAATGCACTTAATATATTTTAGATTTTATCATAAGTTATTAAGAGATTTTAAATTGGTTTCTTTTGATGAACCAGTAAAACATTTATTATGCCAAGGTATGGTGCTTGCTGAAACATTTTATCAAATTAAAAAAAATGGAGCAAAAAAATGGTTAAACACATCACTAGTATTAAAAAAACGTAATGCCCAAGGAAAAATTGTTCAATCATATGATCAAACAGGAAAAGAAGTAATTTATGCAGGTATGATGAAAATGTCTAAATCAAAAAATAATGGCATTGATCCAGAGTTAATAATAAAAAAATATGGAGCTGATGCAATACGTTTGTTTATTATGTTTGCCGCACCTATAGAATCTTCTTTAGAATGGCAAGAATCTGGTTTAAAGGGAACTTATCGTTTTCTAAATAAACTATGGATACTGATATTTAATTATGTTGATATAAAAAATACACACATAAAAATGAATTTTAATTCATTAAATGAAAAACAAATTAAATTACGATATCAATTGCATAAAACTATTCAAAAAGTTTCAGATGATATGGGTCGCCGTAAAACATTTAATACAGCTATTTCAGAAATTATGAAATTAGTTAACGAAATAAATAATGCTCCAATAGAAACAGAACAAGATAAATCTATAATGAAAGAATCGTTAACATGCATTATAAAAATGCTTTATCCTTTTACACCACATTTTTGTTTTGTTACTTGGCAATATTTTAATGAAAACAATTCTATAGATGAAGAAAGTTGGCCAATATTTGACGAAACGATATTATTAAAAACATATAAGATTATCGTTATACAGATTAATGGAAAAAAGAGAGATACGATGAAAGTCGATAAAGATTTAACTGAAAAAGAAATATTTTTACGTGCAAAAAAACAAATAAAAATTACACAATATCTTAAAAATGTAACTATAAAAAAAACAATATATATTTCCAATAAAATAATAAATTTTGTTTGTTAAAAATAAATTATCTTTCTGATATAATTTTAGTGTATATGAATATTCTACATATAGAAAAACTTAAAAACCATTTAACTAAAACTATTCACCCTTGTTATGTCTTATTAGGAGAAGATGATTATTTAATAAAAAAAAATCAAGATTTAATTTTAAAAATATCAAAATTCAAAGGTTTTCAAGATTCTATTATGATTGATATAGAAAACGTACAAGATTGGAAAAAAATCATCCATTTTTATCAACAAAGAAATTTATTTTTTAAAAAAAATATATTAATTATCAATTTTATTGCCAAAATATTAAATAAAACACTAATTTTAAAAATTAATAACATTAATAATTTATTTCACAAAGATATTTTGATAATTTTAAAACTTAATCATATATCTAATTTGATTAAACAACATCAGTTGTTAGATAATTTAAAAAAGTATAGCATTTTGATTTCATGTTTTACACCATATCGTTCACATTTTATTAATTGGATTAGATATGAAATTGATGAAAAAAATATAAAAATAGACGAAAAAGCTTATTTATTATTATGCGAACACTATGAAGGTAATACGGATTTTATTCATAAAATTTTAAATACAATATTGATATTTTATCCAAAAATTAATATTACAGTAGAAAAAGTTAAAAATATAATTTTTGATTGCTTTAACTTTACCCCATTACATTGGATAAATGCTATACTAAAAGGAAATCAAAAAAAATCAGTGGAAATTTTAAATACTTTTTTTGAAAAAAAATATAATCCTCTTTCATTAATACGTTTTTTTCAAAAAGATTTATTAATATTAATTCAGATACATCGTAACAAAAAAATAAATATCGATGAGTTTTTGAAAAACAACAACGTGTGGAGTACAAGGCGTGCGTTATTTAAAAATATGATCTTAAAAATCGATAAAGATATAATGTTAAACGCAATTAAAATACTTTTAAAAATAGAAATAAATATCAAAAAAAACCATAATGATTCAATCTGGATACAATTGCATGAACTAACTTTAGTGTTATTTAAAAAAAATATCAAACTAATTAAATAATTTATACATAATAATGAACAAATTATACGCGATATTTGGTGGCAATTTTGATCCAATTCATTACGGCCACATTCTTTCTGTTAATAATCTAGCTAAAGAAATATCTATAAATCATATAATATTTTTACCAAATAACAACCCTCCACATAGAGAGAAAACAAAAACATCTATTATAGATAGAATTAATATGATTAAAATTGCTATTAAAAAAAATACTTTATTTAAAATCAGTTATTTAGAAACAAAAAAAAAACAAATTTTTTATACTATAAATACTTTAAAAAAAATCAGAAAAAACATTGGTTTTTCAGCATCCTTGTGTTTAATAATAGGACAAGATCACCTTCAACATTTACATCTCTGGAAAGATTGGCAAGAAATACTGCGATTTTCTCATCTATTAATTCTTCCTAGAATTTGCAAAAATATAAATTATACATTAGAAAAATGGATACAATCCCACATTGTTAGTAATTACAGTTTACTACATGAACAATCGTCCGGTTTAATTTATTTTTCAAATATAAATCGAATTAATATTTCTTCCACTATCATTAGATATAATTATTTGAACGGTATCAGTTGTAATCAATTGTTACCAGATTCTGTAAATCAATATATCTTATCAAAAAAATTATATTTTTAACAAATAAAACTACATTAGTAAAATATTAATTTTATTATTTTAAAAAAATTTTTGAATTAAAACATAATGAAAAAAAACAATATAATTGTATTAAATTTGATTGGTCTGAGATGTCCAGAACCTATTATGATGATTAGAAAAACAATAAGAAAGATTCAACAAAACAAAAAAATATTAGTAGTTTCCGATGACCCTTCAACCAAAAGAGATATTCCTAATTTTTGTTATTTTATGGAGCATCAATTATTAGAAAATAATATAGAACATATTCCTTATCATTTTTTATTAAAAAAGGGTATATAGTTATTTTTTTCAAAAAACATAAATATATACACTTAAATTTTAATATATTATTATTAAAATACAGTGTATATAAAAACTATGTTTTATAAAAAAATATTACAAATGAATCAATATATTTAACATTCTTCTTAAAGGTTCCGCAGCACCCCATAGTAATTGATCCCCAACAGTAAAAGCTGACAAATATTTTTTTCCCATATTTAATTTTCTTAGGCGCCCTATTGGTACATTTAAAGTACCAGTCACGGCTACAGGAGTTAATTGTGCTAAAGTATCTTGAATACTATTTGGAACCACATTGACCCAATTGTTTTGACAGCTAATAATATTTTCAATATTTTCTAAAGATAAATCTTTTTTTAATTTTATAAAAAATGATTGACTATGACATCGAAGAGAACCTATTCGAACACACATACCATCAATACATACATGATTTTTAAAACCTAAAATTTTATTAGTTTCTACTTGACCCTTCCATTCTTCTCGACTTTGACCATTGCTCATTTTTTTGTCTATCCAAGGTATTAAATTACCCGCTAATGGTATAGAAAAATGTTTTATAGGAAAAATATTGCTACGAGATATTTGAGTAACTTTATGCTCGATATCTAAAATAGAAGAATAATTTGATAAATCCTCAGCAATAACATTATAAATGGTGCCCATTTGTTTTAATAATTCAATTACATGACGAGAACCTGCTCCAGATGCTGCTTGATAAGTTGAAACAGAAATCCAATCGATGAGTTCTTCTTTAAATAATCCACCTAAAGACATGAGCATCAGACTAACTGTACAATTTCCTCCTACAAAAGTTTTAATGCCCTTTTCAATAGCATGATGTATAAGATCGGAATTAATTGGATCTAATACAATAACGGTTTTTTTATCCATTCTTAAAATAGAAGATGCATCTATCCAATACCCATTCCAACCATATTTTCGCAATATTAAATACATTTTTTCAGTGTAAGCGCTGCCTTGACAAGTAATAATAATATCCATTTCTTTCAATAATTCTATGTTATAAGCATCTTGTAATTTTTTATATAAAATATTTTTTATTGATGGACTATCTTGACCACATTGAGATGTAGAAAAAAAAACCGAATGAATATTACAAAAATCTTGTTCTTCTAACATTCTTTTTAATAATACCGAACCAACTATACCTCTCCAACCCACTAAACCAACTGTTTTCATAATTGATAAAATACGGATTGTTTATATTAACAATATTTTTTTTCATTGCGATATAGAAAAATTAGTTAAAGTAAAACAATTCCGCCTCCGAAGAAAATTGATAAAAAGAAACAATAAAAAGTATATACTTTTTATAAACGTGTAATATATTTTTCAAAAAGATAAAAATCAAAACATAACAATTTATGTCTAAATATAATATAAAATTGTTTTTTATGTTAGAAGTAAAATCTATATAATTATATTTTTTAAAAAATATATTGTATAGCAACATTATAACTGAAAAAGGCAAAAAAATTAAAATGAATGAGATTATGTCTACAACTATATTATTAATACTAATTATGGATCCATTAGGAAATCTTCCAATATTTATGACTGTTTTAAAACATCTAGAAGAAAAAAGAAGAAAAATTATAGTTATAAGAGAAATGATTATAGCTCTCATTATTATGATATTGTTTTTATTTTTAGGTGAAAAAATACTAATTCTTTTAAATTTAAAAACTGAAACAGTTGCTATATCTGGAGGCATTATTTTATTTATTATTGCTATTAAAATGATTTTTCCTACTGAAGAAACAGATAATATTTATTCAAAAGAAGAGCCTTTTTTAGTTCCATTAGCTATTCCACTCGTAGCAGGACCGTCTTTATTAGCTACATTAATGTTATTATCGCATAAATATTTAAATCAGATGCATTATTTAGTCCTATCATTACTAATAGCCTGGTTTTTCACAATAATAATATTATTATCATCTAGTGTATTTTTAAAATTATTTGGATCTAAAGGTGTTAATGCCTTAGAACGTCTAATGGGTCTTGTGTTAATTATGTTGTCTACTCAAATGTTTCTTGATGGCATTCAAGATTGGTTTTCCAAATAAAATTATATTACTATTTATCTGTATATTTTTAAACAAATAAAATTTTAAAAAATTTATAATTAATGAGTGATCCTTATGAACATAATAAAAATGAATGACTTAGATATCACGGGAAAAACTATTTTAATCAGAAGTGATTTAAATGTTCCTATAAAAAATGGAGTAATTCAATCGGATGCTCGACTCTTAGCTGCTCTTCCTACTATTGAATTAGCAGTGAAAAAAAATGCTAAAATTATTCTCATGTCTCATTTAGGGAGACCAACAGAAGGATATTATGAAAAAAAATATTCTTTATTTCCTATATTTGAATATTTTAAGAAAAAATTACATTATACAAAAGTATATTTTTGTAGTAACTATTTGCATAATATAAAATTAAAAAAACAAGAAATTGCAATTTTAGAAAATGTTCGTTTTAACAAAGGAGAATTAAATAATGACGACATACTTTCTAAAAAATATTCCGATCTTTGTGATATATTTGTAATGGATGCTTTTGGCAGTTCACATAGAATGCAATCATCTACTTATGGTGTAGCAAAATTTTCTAACATTGCATGCGCTGGACCGCTTTTAATAAAAGAGATAAATTGTTTAACAAAATTATTAGAAAAACCCAAACGTCCTATGGTAGCCATAGTCGGCGGCTCTAAAGTGTCAACGAAATTTAATCTATTAAAAAAAATATCTAAACTTGCAGATACTGTCATAGTGGGTGGCGGTATAGCAAATACTTTTTTAGCTATTGATTATAATATCGGAAAATCATTATATGAAAAAGATTTTATATTAGAAGCTAAAAAAATACGTGATAAATATAACATTATTATTCCTATTGATTCTCGAGTAGGAAAAAATTTTTCTGAAACTGCGATATCTATAATTAAATCGCCCTATGATATACAACAAAACGAAGAAATCATGGATTTTGGGGATAAAACTATTCAAAAAGTCATTGATATTCTTAAAGAATCTAAAACCATTCTTTGGAACGGTCCAGTAGGAGTATTTGAATTCCCGAATTTTAGAAAGGGTACAGAAGCAATTGCTAAAACCATTGCAAAAAGCAATGCTTTTTCTATAGCTGGAGGAGGAGATACGTTATCTGTAATTGATATGTTTAATATTAAAAACGATATCTCTTATATTTCAACTGGAGGAGGTTCTTTTTTAGAATTTATTGAAGGTAAAAAATTGCCTTCAATACATATACTAGAGGAACGTTTTAAAACAAGAAAAATGAACTAATATAATTTAAAAAACATTATATAATCGGAGAAAAAATTGAAAATTTTAGATTTGATAAAACCTGGTGTAGTTAATGGAAATGAAGCCAGGATAATTTTTGAACTTGCCAAAAAGAAAAAATTTGCAATACCTGCTGTAAACTGTATCGGTACAGATTCTATAAATGCTGTATTAGAAACAGCAGCGCGAGTACAATCGCCAGTGATAATTCAATTTTCTCATGGTGGCGCTTCTTTTATTGCTGGATATGAAAAAAGATTTCTATCTCATCAAGAACAAGCTATAACTGGTGCTATATCTGGAGCAAAACATGTTCATTTAATAGCTAAATATTATAAAATTCCGGTAATATTGCATACAGATCATTGTGCAAAAGATATATTATCATGGGTTGATGGACTATTAAAAGTTGGAAAACGTTATTATCAAGATCATAATAAACCACTTTTTACATCACATATGCTAGATTTTTCTAAAGAACACTTAAAAGAAAATATTGCGATTTGCAGCAAATATTTAAATAAAATGCAAAAAATGAACATGATGTTAGAAATAGAATTAGGATGCACAGGAGGAGAGGAGGATGGTGTAAACAATACTGAAATCGATAGAAATTTGCTTTACACAACACCTGAAGATGTCAATTATGCATATGAAAAATTACAAAAAATCAGTAAAAATTTTACTATTGCAGCCGCATTCGGTAATGTACATGGTGTTTATAAAACCGGAAATGTTCATCTCCAACCTATTATTTTAAAAAATTCACAACAATATGTAAGTCAAAAACATAATTTAAAAAAAAATCCGTTAAATTTAGTTTTTCATGGTGGTTCAGGTTCTAACTTAAACGAGATAAAAGAATCGATTCAATATGGAATAGTTAAAATGAATATTGACACCGATATGCAATGGGCAACATGGAATGGAATCTTAACTTTTTATAAAAAAAATAAAAAGTTTTTACAAACTCAAATAGGAAATAATATTGATCGATATCAACCTAATAAAAAATATTATGATCCAAGATCATGGATCAGACACGCTCAAAAATCAATGTCTATTAGATTAGAAAAATCATTTAAAGAATTAAATTCTTTTAACGTTTTATAAAATATATAATATTTTATTACGGGGAATAAATAACAATATTCTCCGAAAAAATGTTTTTTAAAAAAATAATATATGCTTAATTTTTAATACTTGAGAGTAAATTTATAGGAATAATAATGGAAGAATTAAATGTAGTCCACGATATTAATCATGTAGGAAATTGGGTACTGCGCAATCAAGAAATACTCTTCGGATATTTAATTAACCTCATATCTGCAATGATTATTTTAATAATCGGGCTATTTATAGCCAAAATAGTATCAAATGGAGTTTATCAAGTATTAATTACCCGTAATATAGATATAACTATAGCTGGTTTTCTTTCAGCGTTAATGAAATATATTATTATTACTTTAGTTTTTATTGCTGCATTAGGACGTATCGGAGTGCAAACTACATCTGTTATTGCTATTTTAGGAGCTGCTGGGATGGCAATAGGTTTAGCATTACAAGGTTCTTTATCTAATTTTGCAGCTGGTATTCTTTTGGTTACTCTCAGACCATTAAAAACAGGAGAATACGTAGATCTAGAAAACGTATCAGGTACAGTTTTAACAATTCAAATTTTTTATACTACGTTACGAACTTTAGACGGAAAAATCGTAGTAGTGCCTAATAACAAAATTATTTCTGGAAATATTATTAACTATTCTAGAGAGCCAGCTCGTCGTAATGAATTTATTATTAGTGTATCATATGATAGCGATATTGATTTAGTAATAAAAGTATTACGAAAAGTAATAGAAAATGAAGAAAGAGTAATCAAAGATAGAGATGTTGTTATTGGTCTTAGTGAACTCGCGCCCTCTTCTTTAAATTTTATAGTACGTTGTTGGAGTAATAATAATGACTTAAATATTGTATATTGGGACTTAATGGTTAAATTTAAAAAAGCACTAGACGAAAACAACATTACTATTCCTTATCCTCAAATCGACGTGCATCTTCATAAACACAAAAATATATAAATAAAACAAAAAATGTTAAGAATTTACATTATTTTGTACTTATTCTAAAATAATCAGGTTTTTATGCTCACAGTTTATCAATCAAATGAACTTGATATTTTATTATCAAAAATATGCGAAATTATTCAAAAAAATCCGTTATGTAATATTTTTGAAAAAGAAATCATCATTCATGACAATAATACTTTATTTCAATATTTAAATATATTCATTTCAAATAAAATTGGCATTGCTGCTAATTTTAAGTTATATCATCCTAAAAATTTTATATATCAAGTATTTGAACGGTATTTATCTAAAAAATTTACAAAAAATTCTTTTAATCAATCAAGTATGATTTGGAATATCATGAATGTGTTAAATAAAAACAATATTTTCACAAAAATACATCAACCAAAAAATATGTTGAAACGATTTAAACTATCATATTTCATGGCAAAAATGTTTGAAAAATATCTTACTTATCGTCCGAATTGGATTGACTCATGGGAATCTAAAAAAGATCAATCTGCATTTGAAAAATGTGATATTTGGCAAATAAAATTATGGAAAGAAATAATAAAAGATTTTAAAAAAAATAATAAAAACTGTGATCACTTTTCTAGATTATTTTATGAATTTAATTCATTGTCAAATCATGAAAAAAAAGCAATTAAACTTCCTATACGTATTTTTATTATTTCTTCTATTACATTAAACTCTGCTTATATTAAGATTTTTGAAATTTTAAGTCATAACATTGATGTATATTTTTTATACATTACTGCTTTTAAACAGCAGCAATACCATGTACAAAATCTGCATAATACATACTCTCTTTCAAACAATACAGATGTAATATTTAATCAAAAACATCATTACATCATATCATTATGGAAAAAAATTGAAAACTATTATAGTCCTAATATTTTCAATTTTAAAAACAGCAAAATTATTAATTGTTTTAAAAAAAACAAACAAAATACAATGTTACATTGTATTAAAGATAATTTTTTAAAAAACAATACTTTATATCAAAAAAAAAGAAAATTAATTTTAAAAGATGATTCTATTACAATTCATTCTTGTGATAGTAAGCAAAAAGAAATTGAAATTTTATATGAAAATATACTATTTTATTTAAAAAATAACAAAAATATAAAACTCAGGGATATAGTTGTAGTTTCATATTCACTCAGTGATTATATACCGTATATCAATGCAATATTCAAATCTAAAGATAAAAAATCTAATCTACATTTTTATATTACAGAAGAACCTCCTAAAAATCTAAAAACAACACTATTTTGTTTCAATAAATTATTAAATTTGAAAAATAGTCGTTTTGAAAATAAAGAAATATTAGAACTGTTTGATATACCTGAAATAGCAAATAATTTCGATATTTCAAAAGAAGATATAAAAATATTGCATTATTGGATAGAAGAATCCGAAATTCGCTGGGCTATTGATGCTAAACATAAAAACAGTTTTTTATTGCCTGAAAACAAAGAAAATACATGGATATGGGGAATCGAAAAACTGCTTCTGAGTTATGCCACAAATAAGACTAAAATGATTTGGAAGAATACTGTATCATGTGCTTTAATGAATAATTCTAGATCAGAGTTAGTAGGAAAATTATATTTTTTTATCAATACTCTTAAGAAATGGAAAAAAAAATTATCATATAAAAAAAACATTTTGTCTTGGCGTTCTTTGTCTACAGAGATAATAAACGACTTTTTTCATCAAAATAAAAGAACAGAAAAATCTGTTCAATTCATTCAAAAAAATTGGGAAAAAATGATTGATAATATTCTATTATCTAATTATGATAATAAAATATCAATCGATATACTCAATAAATATTTTATGTTGCAATTCCAGTATAAGAAAAAAAATTTTTTTCCAAGTGTAATAAACTTTTGTCATCCATCGGAAATATGTTACATACCATTTCAAATCATATGTGTCATTGGAGCTGATTATCAAAATACGCCAAAAAAATATGATTTAGATCAGATTAATCTATTACATCGATATCCAAATCTTGGTGATCCAAATATTTATAAAAGATATTTTTATTTTTTGATTCAAATTCTTTCTTGTTGCAAAAAATTTTTTTATGTCAGTTATGTTCACTCTAATGTTGAACAAGAACATGGACAAAACCCTTCAATCTTTATTAATCAATTGTTAAATTATGTATCATCTATTTTTTTTATTGAAGGAAATAACAAAAATAAAGCAACGATATTTAATTTTTTATGTAAAAAATATGATAAACAATATTTTTATAAAAAAATACATATTTCTTATTATAATAAAAAAAACACAATAAAAAATCTTCAAAAAACTTCTTCAGACTGTAAATATTTAAAAAAAAATATACTGCAAAAAATTGATTTAAAAGATTTAATTTTATTTTGGAAGAATCCAATACGTCATTTTTGTAATCATAAATTAAAAACTAGATTGAACTTCATGAATGAAAACTGTGTAAAAACTGAACCCTTTTCAATCAACACATTAACTGCTTTCACAATTAAACAAACCTTATTAAATTATTTAATAAAAGAAAAAAAAACACAAAATATTTTGCAATATTATACATTATCTGGAAAACTGCCCTATGGTTTTTTTGGACAGGTTGCTTTAGAAAAATTAAATAATGAAATGATGAATCTAGCGAATGTAGTAATTAAAGAGAGACATTTGACAAAAAACGAAACAATTAATATCAGAATAAATAATTTTCAAATTCTTGGAACATTATCCGAAGTGCAAAGTACAGGATTGCTACGTTGGCAACCAAATAAAATTCACTATCATGATAGAATGTCTTTATGGATAGAACATTTAGTATACTCATTAAAAAAAAATTATGGAACCAGTAAAATTATCGGATACAAAAATCAAATATGGTCTTTTCCCCCAATGTCTTATCACGTAGCATTCAATTATCTTGTACAGTATATCGAAGGTTACATAATAGGTTTACAACAACCAACGTTGCTGACAAAATCTGGTGCATCTTGGCTTGATAAAGTTTATGATAAAAAAAATAACATAATCAAAATGGATGAAAACAGCCAATCTCAAGGCTATAAAAAATTCTTAGAAACATGGATTGGAAACGATTATGTGTCAGGAGAACAAAATGATTTATATGTTCAACAAGTGATTAATATATTAAATCAAAAATATATCAAAAAAATGTGTCAAACGGCTCAGATATGGTTCAGTCCAATATTAAAAAATAAAACTGGTAAGAAATAAAAAACTATGAATACTTATCGTCCAAAAAAATTAGATCTTTTTAAAATTCCACTAAATGGAATTAATTTAATAGAAGCTTCAGCTGGAACAGGAAAAACTTTTACTATTGTATTATTATATTTGCGTTTATTATTAGGTTTAAAAAGGGATAAAAATGTAAAAAAAAAACTTTTAATAAATGAAATACTTATAGTGACATTTACTAATGCTGCAAAAGAAGAATTGCATAGAAGAATCAAAGATGGTATACATACCTTATATTTAATTTGTAAGAAAAATGATCAACCAAATTCTTTATTCAATATTTTTTTCAAAGAAATAGTTAATATAGAAGATGCTATTTGTACTTTAGATCAAGCTCAAAAAGATATAGATAATATCTCTATATATACAATCCATGGATTTTGCCAAAAAATTTTGAATTTATATGCATTTGATTTTCATCCTATTTTTAAAGAAAATATTATCGAACAGGAAGAAACATTATATTTACAAGCTATACAAGATTTTTGGAGACGTACTTTTTATCATCTTCCAAAAGATATAATTAATATTATTTATAATGAATTTAATCACCCAGAACGTCTTTTACAACAAATTAAGCCCCTTTTGAATATTTATTCAATTGATTTTGAAAAAAAATTTGCAAAAAAAAATAGTTTTCTCTACTGTCATAAGAACAATATTAATTATATTAATTATGTTAAAAAAATTTGGAAAAAGTATTATTATGTGATATTA
This sequence comes from Buchnera aphidicola (Hyadaphis tataricae), assembly GCF_005081445.1. NCBI lineage: Bacteria > Pseudomonadati > Pseudomonadota > Gammaproteobacteria > Enterobacterales > Erwiniaceae > Buchnera > Buchnera aphidicola. The sequence goes on from NZ_CP034873.1 coordinate 494,787, forward strand.
AATAACATTGATAAAATTAAAACTAATAAAAATATATACAATAGTTTAAATATTCATAAATGGATCGAAAAAATTACAATATGGTCACAGACGACTACGACAGATTATACAATTCCATCTGTATTAAAATACTTCAGAAAAAAAAATATAGAAAAAGTATATTTTAAACATATTTTATTTAACTCAATTGAAAAAATACTCGAAAAAAATTTTTCATTAAAAAATTCTATTATATTACATGCTGTAAAAAGTATTCCTCAAATCATATCTAAAGAAAAAAATAAGAAATCTTTATTAGAATATAATGATTTATTAAGTATTCTTCTTAAAAAAATTAAGCAAGAAAAACATTTAAAATATTTAATCAGAGAAAAATACCCTGCGGTATTTATTGATGAGTTTCAAGATACAGATCCTCAACAATATAAAATATTTAATTTAATATATAACACAAAAAAAACAACATTATTTTTGATAGGAGATCCAAAACAAGCAATATATAGTTTTAGAGGAGCAGATATTTTTTCTTATTTAAAAATAAAAAATACAATAAAAAATCAATATTATTTAGATACTAACTGGCGATCTTCAAGTAATATGTGTCAAAGCATTAATCATCTATTTTCTCAAAATAATCATCCTTTCATACACGAAAAGATTTCTTTCATACCAGCATTATCCCCTAAAAAAAATGCAAACATGCACTTTACAATCAATGGAATGTCTCAATCCGCACTTAGTTTTATTTGTCGAAAAGAAGAAAACTCAAAAGAAAATAACAAAATTTGGATCGCACAACAATGTGCTAATGAAATTAGCTATTGGTTAACTTGCGCACAAAAAGGAACAGCAAAAATTACTAATCAAAAAGGAGAAAAAATCTTAAAATCTAAAGACATTGCTATATTAGTAAGAAATAAAGAAGAAGCTAATATAATTCAAACAGAATTGCATAAATTAAATATCGATTCTATATATTCATCGCATAAAAAAAGTATATTTCAAACTGCAGACGCGAAAGAATTATTATCGATATTGAAATCAGTTCTAGAACCTTCTAATGAAGAATTATTTCAACAAGCCATTTTTACTAAAGTATTTAAAAAAATATTTTTTAAAGTAAAAGAAAAAAAAAATTATTCATGTATTATAATAGAAAAATTATACGAATATTATAATATTTGGAATGAGACAAGTATTTTTTTGTTAATTGAGCATATCATACAAGAATATCAAAAAAATATACACTTTTTAGGTATTGATATAAATAATCAAAAAATTATCAATTTTTTACAAATTGCAGAATTATTACAAGAAAAATGTCAACATTATAATCAAAATATATCTTTATTATATTGGTTTGAAAATAAAATAAAAGAAAAAACACAACCTACATTTAAAGAACACATTAGATCTTTTGAGACATCTGAACCAATTAAAATTGTAACAATACACAAATCAAAAGGTTTAGAATATTCTATTACATGGATACCCTTTAACATTTCATTGTATCCATCAAAATTACCAATATATCATAACAGCAAAAATCTTAAACCTTTTTTTGACATTGAAAACAATAATAAAAATGTACGAAAGGCCCAAAAAGAAACACTGTCAGAAGACTTGCGTTTTTTATATGTTGCTCTTACAAGATCAATAGTACATTGTAGTATTGGAGTAACATATACCAAAAAAAGAACAATGCCATTGAAAAAAAATTACACTGATTTAAGCGCTTTAAAGTATATTATTCAAAATGGACAATATATGAATTATCATTGTTCACTTAACATTTTACAGAAACTGATAAAAAAAAATGTCATTGAGATCAAAAATAACACAAAATCACCAAAAGTATTCACAAAAAACAATCAATATCTATATTTACTGCAAAAACCTAATTATTCAAATATCAATATTGAGAATACTTGGAATATAACTAGTTTTACTAAATTGTCTCAAGAAAAAAAATTATTAATCCATAATAACCAAGAAATTATCTTAGAAAATTTTTCAATAGAAAATGAGTCAAAAAAATCTGATTTAAACATACATAATTTTCCTTTAGGAATAACTACTGGAAGATTAATTCATTATATATTAAAAAAATTAAATTTTTCAAATAAAAAAACAATACATTGGTTTTCAGAAATATTAGAAATGTTTAAAATCTCACAAAAATGGTCTTTAATAATCATGTCTTGGATCGAAACAATTATAAACATTCCTTTAAGCAATCATAAAATTACTCTATCTAAACTAAAAAAGAATTCATATGTAAAAGAACTAGAGTTTTTTTTGCCAATAAAAAAAACATTATATTGTAAAGAATTTAACAACATTATTCAAAATTTTGATCCTATATCTCACTCTTCACCAAAAATATTTTTCAATCCTGTATCAGGTATATTAACAGGTTTTATTGATTTAGTTTTGTTTTGGAATGATAAATACTATATTATAGATTATAAATCTAATTGGATAGGAAAAAATGATAATTGTTATTCTTATGACCATATCAAAAAAGAAATGATTAAAAAAAGATATGATATACAATATCAAATATACACTATAGCAGTACATCAATATTTAAAAACAAAAATAAAAAAATATAATTACGAAAAACATTTTGGTGGTATTTTATACATTTTTTTACGTGCTATTCATAACAAAAAACACAATGGAGTTTTTTATGTACTACCAAAATTTAAAATGATAGAACGTTTAATTGATTTAATTTCATAAAAAAGTACATTTTTATTATGAATATGTTAATTTTAATGCAACAAGCTTTACAAAAAAAAATCATCCATCCAATTGATTTTTATTTTGCACAATTTATTTCAAAAAAAAGTAATATTTTGATGTTAGTATCAACGTGCATGAGTTATGAATATAGAAATGGTTATAGTTTTTTGAAAATAGAATATTTTCAAAAAAAATTATTTTTTAATATTTTTCAAGATAAGTACTTTCAAAAAATTTCAGTACTATTAGATAAAAAAATCAATTGGGAAGCAGAATTATTGCGACATGAATCTATAGGTAATGGTGATGTTTGTACTCCTTTAGTGTATTTTAAAAAAAAAATATATTTGTATAAGATTTGGAAAGCAGAGGGTAATATTTTAAAATATTTATATAATAAAAAAAGTTTTTACTCAATCAAAAAAAATTTTTCTGTAATATTAGATAATTTATTTCCTAAAAAAACAAAACACAACATGCAAAAAATAGCTGTTGCTCTTACTCTCATTAATCAAATAACATTTATTACAGGCGCACCCGGTACCGGAAAAACTACTATTATATTAAAAATAATGATTGCATTAATTAAAACTGCTAAAAAACCAATAAAAATTCAATTGTGTGCCACTACTGGAAAAGCTACAACACATTTGAATGAAATGATGAACAACAATATTTTTCACTTGTACCTTTCTGAAAAAGAAAAAAATAATATTCCTTATAATGCTTTAACTATACATAGTTTGTTAGGCATTCAGAAAATCTCTCAAAAAAATTTTTTTCATAAAAATAATAAATTAAATATAGATGTTTTAATTATTGATGAAAGCTCTATGATAGATATTTTAACTATGGAAAAAATTTTTTTTTCAGTCATGAACACAACAAAATTAATTTTTATAGGAGATCACAATCAACTTAAACCAATAGAAACAGGTGATATTTTAAAAAACATTTGTTTTTATTCCAAATATGAATATAGTTCTAAACTATTATTTCATATTAAAAAACTTACAAATTATACATCACAAAAAAAACATATTAACAACAAGGCGCATTTTATTAATGATAAAATATGTGTTTTAAAAAAAAGTTATAGATTTAATCAAAGTTCTGGAATTTATATTTTATCACAAGCAATTCATAAAAAAGATATTAAAATAATTAAAAAAATGTTTAATAATAAGATAAAAGACGTTTGTTTTAAAGAAATTCATTCTACTGATCAATATAATAATATGATTAAAAATATTACTGATAATTATAAAATTTTTTGGGAAACAATACACAAAACAAATGATATGCAACTTATTATTAAAACATTTCAAAAATATCAAGTCTTATGTTTTCTAAAAGAAGGAATATTTGGTGTGAATATTTTAAATCAACAATTAGAATATAGCATGTATAAAAAAAAACTAATTAAATATATTGATTTTGGAAAAACATCATGGTATGTAGGAAAACCGATCATGATAACTAATAACAATAAGTCTTTAAATCTTTTTAATGGAAATATCGGTATAACCAATATTAATAATGATGGTCTAATACAAGTTTCTTTTTTAAAAGATAACAATCGAATTCATAACGTTCCTGTGAGTATTTTAAAAAATTATGAAACAGCCTGGGTTACTACTGTACACAAGGCTCAAGGATCTGAGTTTATTAATACAACATTGATATTACCTAATTATGTTTCGCCAATCTCAAATAAAGATATTTTATATACTGGTATAACAAGATCTCAAAAAAAATTAAGTATATTTTCGACAAAAAAAATATTTAAAAATACTCTTTTTAATAAAACATATTACACAAACGGTATAACAGACCGTATCCAAGATTTTATTTAAAAATATCTATAATTGCAAAAAAATTTTTACGTCAAAAAATTTATCAAAAAATTAAAAAAATAAACTTGATATTTAAAAAATCAAAGCATTGATTCATCATAAAGAGATAAAATTCAAAAACATACAATATCATGAATACTGTATATCTTTCAAAATAATCAATATATATAAAATTGAAAAAAATATTTTATAATATTTTTATTTATAAAAGCGTTTTATTATTACAAAAATTAGCATGCAGTACGGTAGACAGATATTATATTATTATAAACATTAATAATTAAAAAAAATATCAAAATACTTATGATTGAATGATAAGAAAATTGAAAAATTATATTTTTAAAAATTTTGATTTTGTTAAATTTTTTAAGATATGAGTACATGAATTGGTTGCGGGAGCTGGATTTGAACCAACGACCTTCGGGTTATGAGCCCGACGAGCTACCAAACTGCTCCACCCCGCGTTTATATAATATAAGAATACACGGTTTAAAAAAAAATACAAGATTTTTTAAAAAAATATTATTAAAAAATTAATATTTTATATATAATAAAAAAATGAAAAAAATAACAAAAATAATATTTTTGATTTTTTTGTATACATTAATGATATCGTGTGTAAAATTACCTATAGATCAAAGACCAATACAGAAAAAAAAATTAATTAAAAACTGTACTATAACTAAAAAAATTAACATTCATAACAACATAATCAATTCAAAATTGTTTCTGACTCAAATTGAAAAAATTAAAAAATTTGCTCCATCTTTATACTTAAAAAACCAATCTCTTTATAAAAAAATTACTAATTGGTTAAATCATAACACTCATATAACTGATTTTCGCAAGTTTGGCATTACTGTATCTCCAATTCAGAATTCAGACAAGTATAGAAATATAAAAATCACTGGATATTATACACCAATCATTGAAGCTAGAAAAAATAGACAAAATAACTTTCAATATCCAATATATTCTATGCCTTTAAACCTTAAAAAACTTAAAAAAATGCCAACAAGAAAAGAGATTTATAAAGGAGTTTTAGACAAAAAGTATATTTTAGCTTATAGTAATTCGTTAATAGATAATTTTATTATGGAAATACAAGGTAGCGCCTTTATAAGTTATGGCAATAACACACCATTAAAATTTTTTAGTTATGCGGGACAAAATGGATGGTCTTATAAAAGCATCGGACAAATTTTAATTAATAGAGGTGAAATTAAAAAAAGCAATATGTCCATGCAAACAATTAAAAATTGGTGTAAAAAACACACTATTGCAGAAATACAAGAATTATTCGAAGAAAATCCATCATTTGTATTTTTTAAAGAAACTCAAAAAAAAGAAGTTTACGGTTCTAGTGCTGTTCCTTTAATACCTAAAACAGCAATAGCTGTAGATAATACTATAATCAAAAAAGGCAGTGTTTTTTTATTAAAAACACCGATACTGAACAAAAAAGGAGTTTTCATCAATGAATATGAAATGAGTTTAGTAATTGCATTAGATGTAGGGGGCGCAATCAAAGGTCATCATTTTGATATTTACCAAGGAATCGGAAAAAAATCAGGTAATGCAGCAGGATTTTACAATCACTATGGAAATGCTTGGATGTTGAATTAAAAATTATTATAAACATCATCAAATTTTATAAAAAAGTAATTATAATCACATGAACATAATTCAATCTGGAATTACCGCTAAAAACGCTTCAATAGCAATAATAATTGCTAGATTTAATGAATTAATCAATAAAAATTTGTTATCTGGAGCATTAGATATATTAACCCGAATCGGCCAAATAAACAAAAAAAATATTTTAAAAATATATGTTCCTGGAACTTACGAAATACCAGTAATAGCCAGTTATATAGCTGCTACTAAAAAATATGATGCTATCATTGCAATAGGTACTATTATTCAAGGAAAAACTGATCATTTTAAATATATCTCTAGCGATACCAGTAGTAATCTTTTAAACATTAGTACTCGATATTGTATACCCATCACGTCAGGAATACTAACTACAAAAAATATTAAACAATCCATTGAAAGATCTGGAACAAAAATGGGTAACAAAGGCTCTGAAGCTGCTTTAGCTGCACTAGAGATGATTAACGTAATGCACGATCTTCAAAAAATAATAAAACCTTAATATTTTGCAATAAAGATTAAATAAAATCATGCAATATAATGAATTTGAAATTATTTCGAAATATTTCAAAAACAAAAATCAAAAAAAAGATTTATACACAATAAAAGATATTGGAGATGATAGTGCTTTAATTTCAATACCAAAAAAACATATTTTAGCAATTAGTACCGATACATTAGTTGAAAACATTCATTTTTTAAACAATATCAGTCCTGAAGACTTAGCTTATAAAACCGTAGCTGTTAATTTAAGTGATCTCGCAGCCATGGGTGCTAAACCAAAATGGACTACATTATCCATTACAATGCCAACATCTTGTTGTAACTGGTTAAAAAAATTTAGCGATAGCTTTTTTAGTGTTTTGAATAAATATAACATTACGCTAATAGGAGGAAATACTACTCGAGGACCACTAAGTGTCACATTAAGCGTTTATGGAATTTTAGAAAAAGACACTGGATTACTGCGAAGCAATGCTAATATAGGAGATCTGATTTATGTCACTGGACACCTCGGGGATAGTAAAGCAGGTTTATTAATACTGAAAAAAAAAATTTCTATAAAAAATAAACACATAAAAAATTATTTAATTAAAAAACACTTGCGCCCTATACCTAGAATTTATGAAGGTATAGCTCTAAAGCACGTTGCTAATGCTGCAATTGATATATCAGATGGATTAGTTGCTGATTTGGGTCATATATTAAAAGCAAGTCAATGTGGAGCAAATGTAAATTTGAATCACATACCAATTTCTAAAAACTTACGTAATCACTTTCACAGTGATAATTTTTTACATTGGGCTATCAGTGGAGGAGAAGATTATGAATTATGTTTTACAGTTTCAAAAAAAAATGCAGAACAGTTAAATTTTATTTCTAAAAAACTTTCACTTCATTTAACATGTATTGGCAATATTACAGAGCCACAAAAAGGTTTTAATCTTTTTTATAACAACAAAAAAATACTTTTCAATAAAAAGGGGTTTCTTCATTTCTAATACAGAATATCTCTGATAGAGATCAGAAACATCTTTCAATGTCTATTTTGGTTAAACAATGAATGATATATTTTATATGAAAAAAGCCATACAAATAGGAAAATTAGGTCAATTTACTACTGCTCCTAATCCAAATGTAGGCTGTGTTATTGTTAAGAATAATGAAATTGTAGGAGAAGGATGGCATAAAAAATCAGGCAGTCATCATGCTGAAATCTATGCATTAATGATGGCGTCAGAAAAATCAAAAGGTGCTACTGCTTATGTTACACTTGAACCGTGCAACTATTTTGGAAAAACACCACCATGTTGTGACGCTCTTATTAAAGCTGGAATAAAACGCGTTGTTATTGCTAAAATAGATCCTAATCCTAAAGTTTCTGGAAATGGCGTACTCTATCTTAAAAAACACGGTATTTCTGTCACAACAGGTGTCCTATCAAAAGAATCAGAAAAATATAATAAAGGATTTTTTAAACGCATGAAAACAGGATTACCATGAACGCAACTAAAATTAGCTATGTCGATAGATGGAAGAATTGCAATGCAAGATGGTGAAAGTAAATGGATTACTTCAAAAAAAGCACGACAAGATGTGCAAAAATTTCGCGCTCGCAGTTCAGTTATTTTAAGTAGTAGTGCTACTCTATTAAAAGATAATCCATTACTTAACGTACGCTATGAAGAATTTAATAAAAAAACGTTATCTATTTTTCCGAAACAAGAGTTTATACAGCCTATTCGAGTAATTCTAGACAGTCAAAATCGCATTACGCCTGCATATAGAATATTTAAAACACAAGGTAAGATTTGGTTAATTAGATTAAAATCAGACGAACAATTATGGCCTAAGAACACAAATCAAATTATTATTGAAGAAAAAAACAAAAAAATTAATATTTTATCGGTTTTGCAACTTTTAGGAAGATTAAACATTAATAATGTATGGATAGAAGCTGGAAGCACACTTTCTGGATTTCTATTAACAGAACAATTAATAGATGAATTAATTATATATATAGCACCAAAAATGCTTGGACACGAAGCAAAACCATTATGTTTCATTCATAAAAAATTAAAATTAATTAATTCTCTTCAATTCAAATTTAAGCAAATTCGTCAAATTGATTCGGATATCAGAATCATATTGCATCCTAAAAATACATAATTAAATGTTAAAGAGAATTTAAAGTAATGAAACCATCTGCACGTAGAAAAGCACGAGAATATGCCTTACAAATGTTATATTCTTGGGAAATATCTCATAATAACATTCAAGATAGTGCTAAAACATTTTTACAAGAGCGCAATCAAAAAAATATTGACATTACATATTTTTACGATTTAATTATTGGTATTACATATGATTGCAAAAATATCGATCAGTTAATGCAACCCTATTTATTTAGATCTTTAAAAGAATTAGGACAAATTGAAAAAGCAATTTTAAGAATTGCTTTCTATGAGTTATATAAACGAGATGACATACCTTATAAAGTATCTATTAATGAAGGCATAGAATTAGCAAAATTATTCGGTTCAAAAGATAGTCATAAATTTGTTAATGGAGTGTTAGATAAAGCTGCATTAAAAATTAAATGTAATAAAATAGATACAATAATATAGCATTTTTTTAAAAAATAGTTTTAAAATCACTTATATCGATCAAAAATAGCGTGTTGTATAGTTAATTTATCCAATCGCAAATTTGATTATAAATTCCTTCTTTATCTAATTTATAATCATGTCGAATTTCTTTTTGAGTTCCCTGTGGTATAAATATATCAGGCAAACCAATGTTTAAAACTGGCAAAAATAATTTTTTTTTCATAACGAATTCATTAACAGCACTACCGGCTCCACCAGAAATGACCCCCTCTTCGATGGTGATCAAACACTTATGATGAGCAGAAAGAGTTAAAATCATCTCTTTATCTAAAGGTTTGACAAAACGCATATCAACTAATGTTGTATTTAAATTATGTGATGCAAAAAAAGCATTATTTAACAAAGAACCAAAATTTAAAATTGCAATTTTTTTTCCTAATCTTTTTATAATAGACTTACCTAATGGAATAGTTTTCATAGCCTTCAATAGAACTCCAATTCCATTGCCTTTAGGGTATCTTACTACACTAGGTCCTTTTTTATACATATAACCTGTATAAAGCATTTGTCGACATTCGTTTTCATCACTAGGTGTCATAATCACTATACCAGGAATGCATCTTAAATATGCTAAGTCAAATGCACCTTGATGAGTTTGTCCATCATTTCCAACAATACCACTTCGATCAACAGCAAAGAGCACGGGTAATTTTTGTAATGCAATATCATGTATTAATTGATCATATGCTCGTTGTAAAAAAGTAGAATAAATTGATACAACTGTATTGTAACCACTAATTGATAGACCAGCAGCAAAAGCTACTGCATGCTGTTCAGCAATGGCTACATCAAAATATTGATTAGGAAAAAGACGAGAAAATTTAACTAAACCAGAACCTTCAGACATTGCTGGAGTAATCGCGATTAATTTTTTATCATATTTAGCGATTTCACATAACCAGGAACCAAAAACTTCTGAATAACTCACAATTTTTTTAATTGAAACTTTAAATGAAGGCATAGCGTGCCATTTAATGGGATCTAATTCTGCCGGAAGATAACCTTTTCCTTTTTTAGTAACTAAATGCAATAAATATGCGCCTGTTTTGTTTTGTATTTGTTTTAAAACATCAATGAGAGAAAAAATATCGTGTCCATCAAATGGACCTAAATATTTAAATCCTAAACAAGAAAATATTGAGCAAAAAGAAAAAAAATTATTTTTAATATTTTTTTCATTTAAACAATCCATCTTATCTTTATTTGTTCTATTTTTAAGTACATTCCTTAAATACTCTAAATGAGAGTGCAAAGCTCCTACATTTTTTGAAATAGACATTTTATTATCATTTAAAATGACTAACAGATTAGACTGTGTGATACCAACATGATTCATAGCTTCAAATGCTAAACCTGCAGTCATCGCTCCATCTCCAATGACGCAGATGGTTTTTCTATTTTTTCCTTCTTTTAAAGCAGCAATCGACATTCCTAATCCAGCACTGATAGAAGTAGAAGAATGACCAACGTTAAATGTGTCATATTCACTTTCTTCTCTACACGGAAATGCATGCAATCCATTTTTTTTTCTAATGCTATTCATCCTATGAATTCTTCCTGTTAATATTTTATGCGGATATGATTGATGTCCAGTATCCCATATTAAATTATCAAATGGAGTGTGATAAAGATAATGCAGTGCTACTGTAATTTCAACAACACCTAATCCAGAAGCTAAATGCCCTTGAGAAATAGAAACTATATTTAATAAATATTTACGTAATTCGTCACATAATCTAGGTAATTGATCTAGAGGCAACAATCGTAATTTTTCTACTGAACGTGCTGCAAAATGTAAAATTGGATATTTTTTAAAATTTAAATTCATTAGATACTCTTCGACAAATTAATTCAATTATCTTTAATAGAAAATTGTATTAAACTTTTTAAAAATGTAATATTAAAACCTATTTTTTGTAAATTATTTAATGCTAAAAATGATTTGTCACATAATTTATTTACTTGATCTTTTAATACATCCAAATTAACTTTCAAAGGCACAGTGATATTTTTCAAGCTATTATGTTTTTCTATACGATACTCCCGTTTTAGAACGTCTTTGTGCATATCTAAAATATCGTCTTGCATTTGAAAAGCTAAACCGAAAGAAATTGAAAAAACATCTAAATAAGATAAAATTATAGTAGAAAAATTATGCGCAGCAAAATATGCTAAACGCACAGATAAACGTATTAAAAATGCAGTTTTATATAAATTCGTTATTTTTAATTGACTAAGATTAAATTTTGTTATCTTTTCTAAATCTAACATTTGTCCAATACACATACCAGTAGAACCTATAGAATTAGATAGTTCATGAATCATATTAATTCGTTTCTGATCAGATACACCAGGCATGCAATTTTTAGATAAAATGTTGAAAGCAAGAGCATGTAAAGCGTTACCGGCTAACAAAGCAGTATATTCAGTGTATTTTATATGGCAAGATTGTCTGCCTCGTCTGAAATCATCATTATCCATGCAAGGCAAATCATCATGTATTAAAGAATATATATGAATACATTCAATCGCTGAAGAGATTATGTCTAACGTAGTCATGTTTACTTTAAACATTTTTCCAATACCATAAACTAAACATGGACGCAGTCTTTTACCACCTGAAAACATGCTATATTTCATAGCCTTTAAAAGATCATTATCTTGAAAAGGCAACTCATTAATTATAGAAGACAATTTTTTATTTACACGATATTTATATATGTTATAAAGATTTAGAAAACACATATTTTTAAACACCTAAAGGTTGTTTCTCAAGGGTATAATTTTTAAAAATAAATGAAGTGATAACCAAAAAAAAACAGACAACACCTCAAATAAAAAGATTTTTGGAGTTGTTAAACAACTGCATAACCATCCACTAATCACACCTCCAAAAGATATACCTAAAAATTGACTAGTAGAATAAATGCTCATAATAACGCTTTTATAATTATTTAAATTCTGATTTCTTAAATTAACAGGTAGAAAAACTTCAAGAAAATTAAAAGATACAAAAAAAATCTGTAAAGCAATAATTAAAAAAATTAAGTTATTATGAGATGTTAAAAAAATTATTTCTGAAAAAAGAAGAAAAATAATACATATTTCAATAATATTATTCAATAATAAGTTTATTTTACAAAAAAACAAAAACAAGAACAAAATAAAAAAAGATATTATTATAGTAGTTGAATATATTTTCCATTGATCATTTAATATAACACCAGATAATTCAAAATAATTTGGTAAAATCATAAAATGAATCATTAATAAAAAATGTAAAAAAAATATACCTAAATAAGATTTAAACAATGATTGATTAAACACAACAATTAAAATTTGTCGAAATAAATATTTTGTTTTTTTTGTTGATGATATGTGTTTGATATTAGGACATACAAAAAAAATAATAATCACACATATAACAGAAAAATATGAAGATATTGAAAAAATGGAAAAAAAACCAAAAAACTGTACAATTATAGGTCCAATAATCATAGCAAGTAAGAAAGATAATGCAAAACTTACTCCTATAGCAGCAATTGACTTAGCATAATTTTTTTTGCTAATCAAATCAGACAAAAAAGCCATACAAACACCAGAAATAGCTCCTGAACCTTGCAAAAATCTACCAATTACCAAACCCCAAATCGAATGCACATATGCCGAAATTACATTACCTAAAAAAAACATTACTAAACCTAAAATAATAATTTTTTTTTTCCAAACTTATCAGATAAAATGCCAAATGGAATTTGAAAAATGACTTGTGCAATTCCATATATTCCCATTGATACACCAACTAAAAACTTATTTGAACCATCTAAAAACATACCATATTGACTTAAAAATGGCACCACCATAAACATACCCAACATCCGCAAAAGAAATATCATGCAAAAACTTAATGTAACTTGTAATTCTAAACAGTTCATTTTATAATTTTCCATACTTATTTTCGTAAAAGTTTATCATCAAAAAATAATGAAAAAAAAAAAATATATACATATGAAAATGTCGAAAAAGACCAAGAAGGTTATTTAAAAAACAGCAAAGATTGGAATATAAATTTAGCTAAAGAAATTGCACAAAAAGAAAATATCAAATTAAGCTCTGACCACTGGTTAGTAATCATGTTCGTAAGAAAATTTTATTTTCAATTTAATATGACACCATCTATGAGGATGTTACTCAAAAGTATCAAAGAAAAAATAGGAATATCTAAAAGTAATAGCATATACTTATTTACACTTTTCCCTAAAGGACCTGCAAGACAGGCAAGTAAAATTGCAGGTATACCAAAACCTGTAAAATGTTTATAACACATATAGTGTTTAAAACAAAAAATCTATTGATATTAAAAAATTAAATATCATCACAACTAAAATAGAACAATAAAATAATTTCATTGCATTTTTTTCATGATTGTTATTATTAAGATTCAAACACGATAAAAAAAACCAATAAAAATTAACAATAGAAGTAAAAAATAAAAACGTATAACTAACATAGTTTAAAAATGTTAAGAAGGAACTAAAAATAATAAAATTAGTTGTATAGTATAAAATATGTTTTTTTGTTACAAAAACACCTTTAACTACAGGAAAAACAGGAATATTTGCCATTTTATAATCTTGCATTCTAAAAATAGAAATAGCATAAAAATGAGACATTTGCCAAAACATAAAAATAACAAATAATAAACAAGAACATATATCAATGCTATTGGTAACTGCAGTATATCCGATCATAGAAGGTGTAGAACCTGAAAAACTTCCAATTAAAGTTGAATGAATTGTTTTTCTTTTATATACAATAGTATACAAAACAATGTAAACAAAAAAACCGAAAACAGAAACACTCATTGTTAAAATATTCACTAAAATACCTAATATTAATAAACCAGATATTCCTAAGAAAAAAGAAAAAAATAATACTAAAACAATTGAAAGAGCTGTTTTAAATACAATTCTATTACGTGTTCGTTCCATTTTTTGATCTACATCAGAATCGATTAAATTATTCAAAATACAAGCAGACGCAATAACTAAAAAAGAACCTAACACAGTATAAAATAACAATAAAATTTTAAAATGATGATGACTTGATGCAAATAAAAAACTTCCTATGATTAAAATAATATTACCAAAAATAATTTTAGGTTTAATCATTTCTAAATATTTAAACATATACGATATATTCTTTTTTTAATTTTATGATTATAAATGATGATTTAAATTAGACATAATCCAAATAGAACCAAAAAACACGATAAAAATTATAATCATAATAAATAATAACGTTACTACTTTCCATTTTCCTTCCGCAGAAAAATTCAAATGTAGAAAATATAAAAAATGAATGATAATTTGAATGACAGCTAAAAATAACACAATAAAATAATTCATTTCATGTGAAAAAATTTTTTCTATAACTACTAAAAATGATAAGCACGTCAATATTATAGAAAACAAAAAACCAAATAAATAGGATTTTATTTCTTTATTCATGTGTAATTTAATTAAACTGTACATTGAACGGCTCCATTTAAATAGACAAGGACGACAACACAAATCCATATAATATCTAAAAAATGCCAAAAAATTGTAAGAGCTAAAATACGAGTCATAATAAAATTAGTTATACCTAATTTTATTATCTGAAAAAATATTGATATTATGAATATTAAACCAAAAAAAATATGAACACCATGAGTGCCAACAAGAGCAAAATAAATAGAGAAAAAAGAATTTCTATAAGGACCATAATTATGCAAAATAAGCTCATGAAATTCATTGATTTCTATAAACAAAAAGAAAAAACCAAGCAAAAAAGTAATTGCTAAAAATATATAAATCATTTTAATATTCTTTTTATTCATAGCAATTTTTATCAAACTACAAGAAAAAGAACTTAATAGTAATAAACATGTTTCTAAAAAAACAGAAGATAAATTAAATGCTTCTTTTATAAACACATGATTTGATTGACTTGTAAAAATAATTGTATACACAGCAAACAAAACTGCAAACATAATACAATCACTCATGAGATAAATCCACAAACCAAACAATTTGTTGTTTTCTGTTTTTTTGGCGTGCATACTACTGGAATGGATCATTTTTGGTCCTTTTATCAATTTTATTTTATATTATTTTGAATCTAATTTTTTAATTTTTTTAAAATTCTCATTTTCAATACGTTTAATCTCTTCTATAGGAATGATATATTCATGTTCCTCATTAAGACTATTAATAAACAAACTCATTATAATTATAAAAAAAGATACGAAACATAACCAAGTTATATGCCAAACTGCTGAAAAACCAAATAGCAATGACAATACGCTGATAAAAAAACCCAATCCTGTGTTTTTTGGCATATGAATTTCATTATAATGAAGATCATGAAAAATTTTTTTTGTTTTCATGTTGTTGCGTTTTTGTTTAATTTCCCAAAATTCATCTCGAGAATTTACTTGAGGAATGATAGCAAAATTATATATGGGTGCAGGTGAGCTTGTAAACCATTCTAAAGTTCTTCCATTCCAAGGATCACCCGTCATATCAATATTATGATGACGCTGTTTTATGGACACTAAAAATTGCAAAATTTGACAGATGATTCCTATTGCAATCAAAATTGCTCCAAAAGCAGCTACACATAATAAAATATGAAATTCAGAATCAATATTCTGACTTAATCGACGAGTCATTCCCATTAAGCCTAAAAAATATAAAGGCATAAAAGCCATAAAAAACCCTATTATCCAAAACCAAAAAGCACGTTTTCCCCAAATTTCGTTTAAAGTAAATCCAAAAATTTTTGGAAACCAATAGTTGATTCCTGCAAAACATCCAAAAACAACTCCTCCAATAATAACATTATGAAAATGAGCAACTAAAAATAAACTATTATGCAAAATAAAATCTGCTGGAGGAACTGATAAAAGAACACCAGTCATACCACCTATAGAAAAAGTTATTAAAAAACCTAAGGTCCATAACATAGAAGAATGCATATGAATACGACCCTTGTACATAGTGAATAACCAATTAAAAATTTTTACTCCGGTAGGAATCGCAATAACCATGGTAGTAATACCAAAAAAAGCATTAACATTAGCTCCTGCACCCATAGTAAAAAAATGGTGAAGCCAAACTATAAAAGATAAAATCGTGATAGATAGTGTCGCCCATACTAAAGAAACATATCCAAACAAACGTTTTTGAGAAAAAGTAGATACTACTTCAGAAAAAACACCAAATACAGGAAGAACTAAAATATAAACTTCTGGATGTCCCCAAATCCATATTAAATTAACGTATATCATGGCATTACCACCTAAATCGTTAGTAAAAAAATGAAAATCAAAATAACGATCTAAAGTTAGTAAAATAAGAGTAATAGTTAAAACTGGAAATGAAATAACAATTAAAATATTAGTACACAAGGAAGTCCAAGTAAATACTGGCATTTTAAAAAACGACATACCAGGAGCTCTCATTTTTAAAATAGTTACTAAAAAATTAATACCAGTTAATGTTGTTCCGACTCCAGCAATCTGCAAACTCCAAATCCAATAGTCTACTCCTACTCCCGAGCTATATTCTATCCCTGATAAAGGAGGGTAAGCCAACCAACCTGTTTGAGCAAATTCACCAATCCCTAAAGACAAAGTAATTAATATAGCGCTGCTTGCATTAAGCCAAAAACTTAAATTATTAAGAAATGGAAATGCTACATCTCTCGCTCCAATTTGCAAAGGAACAACTAAATTCATCAAACCAATCACTAAGGGCATAGCTACAAAAAAAATCATTATCACGCCATGAGCTGTAAAGATCTGATCATAATGATGAGGAGGGAGAAAACCGGTATGACCGGATGATGCAATAACCTGTTGAGTACGCATTAACATCGCATCCACAAAGCCGCGAAACAACATCACAAAAGCTAAAATTCCATACATAATAGATATTTTTTTATGATCTACAGTTGTAAACCATTCAGACCATAAATATGTCCATTTTTTTTGATATGTAATCACAGAAGTAATGCATAATCCAGTTAAAATAATACCAATATATGTAACCATAATAATAGGTTCATGATAAGGTATATCATTAAACGTCAATTTTCCAAACATCGTTCATAAATCTCCAAATGAATATTATTTTTCAAACTATTTTATCAAAATTTCATCGATTTTAATTTAACATTACTAATGTTGTATTTTAGAATATTGATGCAAAATATGATTGAACAAATTCTTATTAACATGAGAAAAATACTTTTTTGAATAATTCTCATTTGGTGTTGCTATCAAATAAAATGTTTTAATAGTATTTAATGTGTTGGATGAACGTTGTATTTTTTTTATCCACTTTTTAAATATATGATCGTTTGCAACAGAAATAACAGAAAATTTCATATTAGAAAATCCTTTTCCACTATAATTAGATGATATTCCCTTATATAAACCTGGTTCATTAGAAATTAAATTTAATCTTGTTACCATTCCTGGCATAGCATATATTTGACTTCCGAGAGATGGAATGAAAAAAGAATTCATAACAGATTGAGAAGTAATATTAAAAACTATAGGTCTGTTAACAGGAAACATGATTTCATTAATTGTTGCGATATGATAATCTGGATAAATAAATAACCACTTCCAATCTAATGACACTACATTTATTCTAATAGGATTATTACAAGATAAAATAGATTTTTTTGGTTCTAATATATGTGTATAATTCCAAGATAAAAACCCTAAAAAAGAAATCATAAGTACAGGAACACCCCATACTATTGTTTCTATTTTCTTTGAATGAGACCAATGAGGTTCGTATACTTGATTTAAATTTGTTGATCGATATTTGAAAGCAAAATATATACTCATAAAAATAACAGGAATCACAATCAATAACATTACTAAAAAAGATATTATTATTAAGGAATGTTCTTGTAAAGCAATCCATCCATGAGCATTTAATAAACTACCTTCACATCCATGCAAGGAAAATAATATTATTATTAATAGCACTTTTTTGAAAAAGTGATTGTGATTAAAATATGTCATACAACAACCTCAAAACAATATAATATTAACCAGCTTAAATATTTTAAAAAATTCTAAAAAAGAATTTTTTGTCAAAAATGTTTTTAGAAACATGCAAAAAAATAGTAATTTATATCAGAAAGTAATAATATTCGAAATAATTGAATTATTTTTTAAAAATTGATAAAATTTAAAAAATGAAAAATGTTTTTATTTAATTCAAACACGCATAGGAATACAATATTAATCAATGTCTTTAAACACAATAAAACAATATTTAATATCTAGATTAAAGATTACATTCATTAAAATTTTTGATGATAGCTTACTGCATAATCACAAAAAAAACACTCTTACACATTTAAGAATCATTATCGTTAGTAGTAATTTTAATCAACGCTCAATGATTACTAGACATCGTATAATTTTTGATCTTTTATCAGAAATAAAACAAGAAAGAATATACTCAATCACATTAAATACGTATTCTCCTCTTGAATGGGAGACAAAACAAAACAAAAAAATTTGTTCTTCTAAATGTTTAAAAAAATGATTTTTTATCAGTGATTAAAATTATTATACGTTATTAAAAAAATAAAAAAATAAATATTTTTTAGTAGTTTATAAAAAAATATTTATAACAATTGTTTCAAACATAAAACATTTATAATAAACTGATAAAAAAATCGTTTGAGGTCATAAGATGAAATTTTTTATGGAAAAAAATAATGACACAAGTCATCGTGTTACAATTCATATCCCCAAAAAAATTGTTAATAATGCTCTTGTTTCAGAGATTTTAAAAATCGGAAAAACAGCAAACATTAATGGATTTAGAAAAGGAAAAATACCTATTCAAATTATTCAAAAAAAATATGGTCATAACATTCATGACGATGTGTTTCAAAAACTAACACAAAAATTTTTTTATGAATTTATACATAAAAATAATATTCAAATTATTGGTAATCCAAAATATCATATAATACGTGATCAAGATAAAAAAAAAGAATTTTTTGAATATTTTGTAATATATGAAAAATATCCAAAATTTTCAATCAACGATATAACACATCATCCAATAAAAAAAATAATTGTAAATATTACAGATGAAGATATAGAAAAATACATACAAAAAAGTCAAAAACAAAAAAATTGGACAAATATCAACAAAAAAATTAAAAAAAACGATCGTGTAACAATTGATTATAACCTATATGAAAACAATAAAAAAATAGAAGAATTTCATACTAAAACAGTTCAATTTATAGTATCTAAAAATACATTTATCTATGAATTAGACAATAAAATTATCAATCATCTTAAAAATGACATATTTTTCTTTACAATTAAATTTCATTCCTTTTATCCAGAAAAAACACTACGAAATAAAAATATTACCTTCAAAGTAAAAATTAAAAAAATTGAACGACTACAAGAAATAGAAGAAAATAATATCCATCATGAAAACACCAAAATAACCCAATCAAAATATCAAATGATCCGTCAATATCTAAAAAATGAAATTAAAAAAATAACGGAAGAAAATCTAGAAAATCAAATCATAAATAATGTAATAGAAAAAAATCTTATCACACTACCAAAAATATTATTAGAAGAAGAGAAAAAAAAATTATTTGAACAATATAAAAAATATTATCGAGAAGACAAAAATAAAAATTTTTTAGAAAGTCAATATCATATTGATTTAAATTTACAAGCTCAAAAACAATTATATTTAAAAATTATTATAGATAAAATTATATCTGAAAATAAGTTGCTTCCAAAACCAGAAAATATAAAAAAATTAATTAAAAATATATCTTTAAAATACAAAAAACCTTTAGAAATCATACAATTATATCATAAAAATGATAATTTTAAAAATGTAGTGCACAGAATAGATATAGAAAATCAAGCTATGTTGTTATTAAAACAAGCAATGACAATCATCAAAGAAACGTATACATTAAATCAGTTTGTACACCATCGATGAAACGAGTAGAATGATATGCATAATATTGTTATATTTCTCATTAAATGAATATAAATTATAATATTCATTGCGTTTAAAAAATGAATATTTTCAGGAAAAAATATGTTATATACTCATAATTCAAAACAACAAGATAATTCTTATTCTACTTTTGTTCCTATGGTTATTGAACAGCACTCTAGAGGAGAACGTTCGTACGATATATATTCAAGATTACTAAAAGAAAGAATAATTTTTGTTACAGGAACAATAGAAGACATCGCAGCAAATAATATTGTAGCGCAAATATTATTTTTAGAAGCAGAAAATTCAGAAAAAGATATATTTTTATATATTAATTCACCAGGTGGCGTTATTACATCTGGTATGTCTATATACGATACGATGCAATTTGTTAAGCCAGATATTAATACAATTTGCATTGGTCAAGCATGTTCAATGGCTGCGTTATTGTTAACATCTGGAACTAAAGGAAAAAGATTTGCTCTACCTAATGCGAAAATGATGATTCATCAACCATTAGGAGGGTTTCAAGGACAAGCTTCAGATATTGCTATTCATGCTCGTGAAATTATGCAAATTAAAAAACATTTAAACAATCTAATGGCACTACATACTGGTCAGTCGATTAATAAAATCAACAAAGATACAGAACGTGATTGTTTTTTATCAGCATATGAATCTGTACAATATGGATTGATTGATATTATTTTAACTCAACGCCAATAAAATGCAAAAATATTTAATATTCAAAGATCATAGAATCTATTTACTCAAAAAAATAAAAAATTGCAAAGAGGTTAAAATATGACTAATCAGAGTAAAGACAATTCTACAAAATTCTTTTGTTGCTCTTTTTGTGGAAAAAATCAAAAAGAAGTAAGAAAGCTTATCGCTGGACCAACTGTATATATATGTGATGAATGCGTAAAACTATGTAACAATATTATCATTGAAGAAACAAATCAAAAAAAAATCACAGAAAATCAACCAAAATTAGATTATTTACCTAAACCTGATGAAATAAAAAAACATCTTGACACTTATGTTATTGGACAAGATCATACAAAAAAAGTACTATCGGTTGCTGTATATAATCATTATAAACGTTTGCGTAACATTAATGAAAATGTAAATGCTGTAGAATTAAGCAAAAGTAATGTTCTATTAATAGGTCCAACAGGAAGTGGAAAAACTTTATTAGCAGAAACGCTTGCTAAATTTTTAGATGTTCCATTTACCATTGCTGATGCAACAAGTTTAACAGAAGCTGGGTACGTCGGAGAAGATGTTGAAAATGTTATACAAAAACTTTTACAAAAATGTCAATATGATGTTAAAAAAGCAGAACTAGGAATTATATATATAGATGAAGTAGATAAAATAGCAAGAAAATCAGATAATCCTTCTATTACTAGAGATGTTTCTGGAGAAGGTGTGCAGCAAGCATTATTAAAAATCATTGAAGGAACATTAGCATCTATTCCTCCTCAAGGAGGTCGAAAACATCCACAACAAGAATTTTTACAAGTCAACACTGCTAATATTTTATTTATATGTTCTGGTGCATTTTTAGGATTATCAAAAATTATTTCTAAAAGATTAAATAAAAGAACTGAAATTGGATTTAATGCTATTATTAAAAATGTTCAAGAAACGATTTCAGAAGATAGATTACTACAAAAAGTGCAACCTAAAGATTTGATAAAATTTGGATTAATTCCTGAATTTATTGGTCGTTTGCCAATAATAACTATGTTAAACGAATTAAACGAAAAAGCATTAATCAAAATACTTTGTGAACCGAAAAATGCTTTAATCAAGCAATATACTGCTTTATTTGAATTAGAAAAAGTAAAATTAGAATTTGATGAAAAATCTATTATAGCTATTGCTAAAAAATCAATGAAGAAAAAAACAGGTGCAAGAGGATTAAGATCCGTTATTGAAAATATTTTATTAGATACAATGTATAAATTACCATCTATGGTTAACATAGAAAAAGTATTGATTAATGAATCAGTAGTACATATGACTTCATTACCAAAAATAATATATGGAAAAAGCAAATCAAAAACAACATCAGATATTTAAATATAATAAAACTGATGATCTAAACAAACAATTCCTATTTATTTTATCACACGCTTAATATTGAATATCCAGCGATAATTCCGATATAATTAAGATAATTACCAGCATAATCTAAATATTTTTTTTAAATTGCAGTCAGTTTTTAAACAAAACCAGCCGAAATTCAAAACAAGAGAGAGTTCTATGAATTCTGAGCGTTCTGAACGCATAAAAATTCCAGTTTTACCATTAAGAGATGTAGTTATATATCCTCATATGGTGATTCCATTATTTGTAGGTAGAAAACAGTCAATTAAGTGTATTGAAACATCTATGAATAATGATAAAAAAATCATGTTAATAGCACAAAAAGAAGCATCTAAAGACGAACCCAATACACATGATTTATTTAAAGTAGGAACTATTAGTTCCATTTTACAAATGTTAAAACTACCAGATGGCACAGTAAAAGTATTAGTGGAAGGATTGCAACGTGCTTCCATCATCAATTTGATTAATGATGGACAGCATTTTATTGCAGAAGTAGAATTAATTATTTCAACTAGTGTGTTGAATAAAGAAGAAGAAGTATTAGTTCGAACCACAATTCATCAATTTGAATCTTATATAAAACTAAATAAAAAAATCCCATCAGAGATATTAAATACCTTAAATAATATTACAAGTTCAGAAAAATTAGCAGACACTATTGCTGCTCATATTCCTTTAAAGTTACATGATAAACAATCTGTTTTAGAAATATCTAAAGTAAGTGAAAGATTAGAATTTTTAATGGGGGTCATGGAATCAGAAATCGATTTGCTACAATTAGAAAAAAAAATCAGAAATCGCGTTAAAAAACAAATGGAAAAAAGTCAAAGAGAATACTATTTAAATGAACAAATTAAAGCAATACAAAAAGAACTTGGCGATACGGATGAAATAATAGATGAAAATAAAGTTTTACAACGCAAAATCAAAGAATCCAAAATGCCAAAAGAAGCCAAAAAAAAGGCAGAGTTAGAGCTTCAAAAATTAAAAATGATGTCACCTATGTCAGCAGAAGCGACAGTGGTAAGAAGTTATCTTGATTGGATGATACAAGTACCTTGGCATGCGACAACAAAAATAAAAAAAAATATTGAAGAAGCTAAAAACGCTCTTGATATAGACCACTTCGGTCTAGAAAAGATCAAAGAAAGAATTTTAGAGTATTTAGCTGTACAAAATAGAAAAAATAAAGTAAAAGGTCCTATTTTATGTTTAATTGGACCACCAGGTGTAGGAAAAACTTCATTAGGAAAATCTATTGCCAGGTGCATAGGTAGAAAATATATTAGAATGGCTTTAGGTGGAATTAGAGATGAAGCTGAAATTAGAGGTCATAGAAGAACATATATCGGTTCTATGCCCGGAAAACTGATTCAAAAAATGATAAAGGCAAAGGTAAAAAATCCTTTATTATTATTAGACGAAATTGATAAAATGTCTTGCGATATTAGAGTTGATCCAGCATCTGCTTTGCTAGAAGTATTAGATCCAGAACAAAACGTAGCATTTAATGATCATTATTTAGAAGTAGATTATGATCTTTCCGATGTCATGTTTATTGCTACAGCTAATTCTATGAACATACCTGCTCCATTGCTGGATCGCATGGAAATTATTCATCTTTCTGGTTATACTGAAAATGAAAAGCTCAATATAGCAAAACGATATTTATATCCTAAGCAAATCGAAAGAAATGCTTTAAAACCAAAAGAATTAACAATTACTGATAATGCTATAATAAATATTATTCAATATTATACCCGAGAAGCAGGTGTACGTAGTTTAGAGCGTGAGATTGCTAAAATCTGCCGAAAAGTAGTAAAAGATTTATTATTAAATAAATCATTAAAACATGTCGAGATAAGCAAAAAAAATATCAAAAAATATTTAGGAATAAAACGTTATGATTATGGACGAACTAATCAGAAAAATGAAATTGGACAAGTGATTGGACTGGCTTGGACAGAAGTTGGTGGAGAATTGTTAAATATTGAAACAGCATGCGTTGCAGGAAAAGGAAAATTAAATTATACAGGTTCTTTAGGTGAAGTAATGCAAGAATCCATTCAAGCTGCCTTAACGGTTGTGCGTTCTCAAGCAAATCAATTAGGAATCGAAAAAAGTTTCTATGAAAAACATGATATTCATGTTCATGTACCTGAAGGAGCAACTCCAAAAGATGGACCAAGTGCTGGTATAGCCATGTGTACAGCCATAGTATCATCATTAACAAAAAATCCTGTTAAATCAGATGTTGCTATGACCGGAGAGATTACATTACGCGGGCAAATACTAGCTATTGGTGGATTAAAAGAAAAATTACTGGCTGCACATCGAGGAGGTATTAAAACAGTGTTAATACCTTATGAAAATAAACGTCATATAGAAGACATACCAAAAAATATTATTTCAAGGTTATCAATACATCCAGTAAAAAATATCCAAGAAGTCTTGAACTTATCTCTCGAAAAAAAACCTTATATTTAATCATCTTTATGAATAAATAAATACAGTATAATTCGGCTGACAACAATGTCAGCCTTGAGAACATGTTAAAAAAAATTTACATGATATTTAAAATTTAGGATCATTATATTATGACTAAAAATTTAAAATTGAGATCAAATCATATTATAGTGAAATGTATTTTAACGATTTTAATTTTATGCTTTTTGTTTAGTACTATGAGTGGTTACATGCATCAAAATGTTGAACAATATATAGCCACAGTAAATGGTGAAAAAATTAGTTTAACACTCTTTCAAAATATGTATGCTATCGAACAAAAAAGACAAAAAAAAATCTTAGGAAACAAGTTTAAAACATTTCAAAAAAGTAAAAAATTTAAAAACGATACTTACAAATATGTATTATTTCAATTAATTAATAATGTTCTTTTAGAACAATACACAAAAAAAATTGGATTAGACATTAATGATAATAAAATAAAAAATATTATATTAAATTCTAATTTATTTCAAAATAATCAAAAATTTGACAAAGAAAAATATTTTCAATATCTATCATCAGTTAATTTAACGCATCAAGAATACGTCAATTTAATTAAAAAAAAGATGAACACTGAATATATTATCGATGCTATTGCTGACAACAATATTCTTTTAGAGAAAGAAAAGATACAAATAATAAAATTGCTGTCTCAAAAAAGAATGATTAAAGAAGCAAAATTAGACGTCCATAATTTTGAAAAAACACAAAATGTAACTGATTTAGAAAAAGAGAATTATTTTAAAAAAAATAAAAAATATTTTTATCTTCCAGAAAAATTTAAATTAAATTTTATAAAAATTCAATTAAATAATTTTCAATCTACATGTAATAAAAATGAAATTACCAAATGGTATTTGAAAAACACTAAAAAATATTCTACCAAAGAACAAAGACAATACAGCCTGATTCAAGTACAAAAAAAAGAAGATGCTTTATCAATAATATCTGCATTAAATAAAAACAAGGCTAACTTTTCAAATCTCGCTAAAGAAAAATCGATAGACCCTATTTCATCTAAAAATAATGGAAATCTTGGTTGGATGTTTTTAGATGCAATACCAGATGAAATTAAACAAGCTAAATTAACCAAAGAAAACCAAATATCTACTCTTATTCCATTTAAAAATAGCTTTTTAATTATTAAACTAAATAAAATTCTAAAAAGTCATAAAAAAAAACTTAAAGAAGTATATAACACTATTGAAAAAGAAATAAAACATCAAAAATCTTTATTTTTATATCATCAATTACAAAATACAATATCTAGCACAATAAAAAAACATCCACATCAGTTAGATTTAATTCTTAAAAAAAATAATCTTGTTTTTCAAGAAACAGATTGGTTCGATTTGAATTCTATTCCTGATGAATTAAATATACCTATTGTAAAAACAATGATTTTTAATAAATCTGTAAAAAATAAATATTTTAAAAAATCACAACAATATTCACATTTAATTATTTTAAATAAAAATCAATCTTTTTTAATAAAAATTCAAGATTTTAAAAATAAAAAAATGCAAAAATTTGAAGATGTTAAAAATGACATTATAAAAAAAATCAAATTTATAAAAGCAATAAAAGCAGCAAAAGAAATGTCAAAAAAAATATTATTCAATTTACAACAAGGCGATGAAAGTTTATTTAAAAGATTTAATCTCAAATTTCAACATGTACAAAATCTGTCTCGTTACGATAATAATCCTATCACATCTATAGTCTTTTCTTTGCCACATCCAACAAATAGAAAACATGAATATGCTTTATATCAAGATCAAAACAAAAATATAATTATTATAGCACTTGAAAAAGTTTATTATGAAGATTTTTATGAAAAAGAAAAAAAAATGATTATTGAATATTTAGAAAAAAATAATACTGAAATGATAATTAGTGCTCTTCTAAAAAACCTTCATGAAACATCAAAAATCACATATGAGACAATAAAAAACATGTAATTTAATATAAAGTAATATTTTAAAATATAAATAAATTCTATTTAAATAGAAAATGCACAATTAGAATATTTTATTTAATGTGAATTATCTATAACAATTTCATTTTTTGTTTCATTTTGTGCATATAATAAAAACGATTTGAGTTCCATTTATCAAAACCTTTTTTTCGAATGATACACGCTTGACATTTACTACAGCCTGATCCTTTAATACCCTGATAACAAGTAACTGTATCATTTAAAATTATATCGAGAACATTACAATAGTCTGAAAGAGCCCATATTTCTGATTTATTAAGATGCATGATAGGGATTTCAAAATCGATATGACAACACATGCCTATTTTAATGACATGATTCATATTTTTAATAAATTCATATCTGCAATCAGGATATCCAGAAAAATCAATTTCATTCACACCTAAAACAATTGAATTAATATCATGACTATAAGCATATATTGAAGACAAAGTTAAAAACAAAATGTTACGTCCAGGAACAAAAGTGCTAGGTAATAAATTATCAATTGGATGATTTTTATCAAGCGCAACACTTTGATTTGTCAAACTACTAATAGATAAGTTTTGTAAATATTTCATGTCTAAAATCAAATGATTTTTTATACCTAATTTTTCTAAAATTATCCTAGAAGCTTGAATTTCAGATTGATGCAATTGATTATAATTAAATGTTATACAAGAAATATGTTTACATTGGTAGATGTAATAGGCCAAGCAAGTTGTTGAATCTTGTCCTCCGCTGAAGACAATTAATACTTTTTCGTTTATTTTATCATTCATAATTGTAGGATATAATATATTTATAAAAATAGAATAGGGTATAATATTAGATGTAATTTAATAAAAAACTTTATTAAAAGATTAATTTTGATATTTTTTATATAAAAAAAACATTGCGCATATTATTACATAAAATAGTTATTTATTAAAAATTTTTAGTAACTTTAATAGTGCACATTGTAGAATTTTAATAGATATTTAACTTTTAGGATTTTTTTGTGAAATTGTTTAAGCAATTACAATGGTTTTTTATAAGAGAAAAAAAAAGATATTTAGGTGCAATTTTATTACTGATATTAATTTCTGTATTACAACTATTGCCACCTAAAATCGTTGGAATTTCAATAGACTTAATAATTAAAAAAAAAATACATGGATTTCAAATTTTACCTTGGATTTCTATAATTGTATTAATCTCCATAATTGTATACGTATTAAGATATTTGTGGAGAATATTATTATTCGGAGCTTCTTATCAATTAGCTACAGAATTAAGAGTAAAATTTTATTCTCATCTTAGTCAACAAAGTCAAAAGTTTTTTCTAAAAAACAGAACTGGAGATCTAATGGCTAGAGCAACAAATGATGTTGATCGAGTTGTTTTTGCTGCAGGAGAAGGAGTATTAACTCTTGTAGATTCATTATTTATGGGTTGTTCTGTGTTAATTATCATGAGTACTCAAATTAATTTCATATTAACATTAATATCTTTAATACCTATGCCTATTATGGCTATTTTAATTAAAAAATATGGCAATAAACTACATGATACTTTTCATCATGCTCAAAGATCGTTCTCTTTATTAAACAATCAAACACAAGAAACTTTAACTAGTATCAGAATGATTAGAGCTTTTGGTTTAGAAAAAAATCAAGCAAAAAAATTTAACAAAATTGTTCATGAAGCAGGAAAAAAAAACATGGACGTTGCTAAAATAGATGCGTGTTTTGATCCTGTTATTTACCTATCAGTAGCTTTTTCCAACTTACTTGCTGTAATAGGCGGTGGATACTTAGTATGGAATGACAAAATTACTATAGGAGAATTAACTAGTTTTATTATGTATCTTGGATTAATGATTTGGCCAATGCTCGCATTAGCATGGATGTTTAATATAGTTGAAAGAGGTAGTGCAGCTTGGGATAGAATATATGCTATTTTAAATCAAGCATTATATATCAAAGATGGAAATCAAAATATCCCCTATACTTCAGGAACAATAAATATTAATATTCATTCATTTTATTATCCAAAAACCAATATTCCATCTTTAAAAGATATCAATATTGTTGTAAATCCAGGAAAAACATTAGGTATTTGTGGCCCTACAGGATCTGGAAAAAGCACACTGCTAAAAGTTATTCAAAGACATTTTAATATTCAAAAAGGCGAAATATTTTATCATTCTATACCGTTGTTCAAATTAAAAATTGATGACTGGAGACAACGCATTGCAGTTGTCAATCAAAATTCTTTCTTATTTTCAGATAGTGTTTTTAATAATATTTCTTTAGGTAAATCTAATACTTCGCAAAAAGAGATCGAGGCAGCTGCTAAATTAGCTGATATACATAAAGACATTATAAATTTTCCTCAAGGCTATAAAACACAAGTCGGAGAGCGCGGAGTTATGTTATCAGGAGGTCAAAAACAACGTATATCTATAGCACGTGCACTGTTATTAAATTTAGAAATATTGATATTAGATGATGCATTATCAGCAGTAGACAATCAAACAGAAAAAAATATTTTATATAATATTTCTCGATGGAAAAAAAATGGACATTCACTAATAATAACAGCACATCGTTTATCTACATTATCTATATCCGATGAAATAATAGTAATGCAACATGGAAAAGTTATACAAAAGGGAAGTCATATTGAATTAATTCAAGAAGATAATTGGTATAAAAATACGTATTTACACCAAAAAATAGAAATGGAAAACTAGAGATTATTGAAAAGCAGGTGAAAAATTTATAACATGGATCATTTAATAACATTTTGGCCAATTTTTAAACGTTTAATAGTATATCTAATACCCTTTAAAAAGAAATTCATTATAGCTCTATTCTTGCTGTTAAGCGGATCTATAGCAGAAGTCTTAGGACCTGTTTTGATCAGTTATTTTATTAATAATATTTTATCTAAACATCAATTACATTTAAAAATTATAGCTTTTATAATAACAATATATATTTTATTGCAAATAATTTCTGTTTTTTTGAATTATTTTCAAAGTATTTTTTTTAATAAAATAGCTGTAAAAGTTATCAATAAAATACGTCAAGATGTAATGGACGCCGCCTTAAAACAACCAATCAGTCAATTTGATTCTCAACCCATTGGACAAATGATTTCAAAAGTCACAAATGATACAGAAGCAGTCAAAGAAATATATGATACTGTTGTGCCTACATTATTTAAAAGTGTAACATTAATTTTCATAATATTGTTTACTATGTTTACTTTAGAATGGCGTATGGCAATTATTGCACTATGCATATTACCGATCATTGTTACTATTATGTTTATATATCAAAAATATAGCACACCACACTTAAGAAGTGTACGCAGTTATTTAGCTGATATCAATAATAAATTTAACGAAACTATTAATGGAATGAATGTTATTCAACAATTTAGACAACAAAAAAGATTCGAAAATAGCATAAAAAACAGCAGTGAACAACATTATATTGCACGTATGAAAATATTAAAACTAGAGGGTATTTTATTGAGACCTCTTCTGAGTTTAGTATCGGCTTTAGTATTATGCAATTTTATTTTATTGTTTAGTTATTTTCAAATTGGAGCATTTGAAGTAGGTTTACTTTATGTATTTATCACTTACCTTGGAAGATTAAATGAACCATTAATATCTATTACTATACAGCAATCTCTACTACAAAAATCTATTGTTGCCGGAGAGAGAATTTTTTCTCTTATCGATTCACCAAGACAAAAATATGGCAACGATAAAAGCACTTTAAACAGCGGAAAAATTACAATTAACAATGTGAGCTTTAAATATAAAAATTGTACAAAAAATACACTCAAAAACATTAATATGACAATAAATTCAAACAGTTTTGTCTCCTTTGTAGGTGCTACAGGAAGTGGAAAAAGCACTTTAGCAAATCTATTAATGGGGTATTACCCTATAAAATATGGAACAATATATTTAGATGATAAACCTATTGATTCAATTAGTCATTGCATTTTGAGAAAACATATCTTAATGGTACAACAAGATCCAATTATTCTTTCAGATACTGTTTTTGCCAATATTACATTAGGAAGAGAAGCTTCTGAAGAACAGGTTTGGAAAATATTAGATACTGTGCATCTATCATCTTTGGTAGAATCTATGCCAAAAGGAATTTATTCTATTTTAGGAGAAGAGGGTAATAATTTATCTTCAGGTCAAAAACAATTGTTATCTATGGCAAGAATTTTAATAATTCCTCCTAAAATACTTATATTAGATGAAGCAACAGCCAATATTGATTCTGAAACAGAAAAATTAATTCAACAAGCATTATTATCTATTAGAAACAAGTCAACATTAGTTGTAATTGCACATAGGCTTTCAACAATTCTTGAATCTGATGCTATTGTAGTTTTAAAGAATGGAAAAATTGTTGAAATTGGCAGGCATGAAGCACTGTTAAGAAATAAAAGTGTGTATTATAAAATGTATAAATGTCAATCAAATAAAAATTAGGAGATTCTGTTAGCGAAGATCAAGCACCTGTATTAGCTGAACTGGCTGCTTCTTTCCAAATCTGACCAAATATTCAATTTTACAGTGCTTGAGACTAACAGAATACTCCATATTAATTATTACAGAATTAAAAATTTTTATCTATTAAAAGATGTAATCTTATTGTATATATCAAATCTATAAAACACAACTAAAATTTGTAATAAAATTATTTGATTAAAAAATATTTTAGATAAGATATAAGTTCTTTCATTAATAAAAAATCTTCTTAAATACTTTTGAAAAAAATATATGAACTATCAAATCTTAGCAAGAAAATGGAGACCGCAATCTTTCAAAGATGTGATTGGTCAAAAAAATATTATACAAGCTATATCTAATGAATTATCCTTAGGACATATTCATCAGGCATGGCTATTATCTGGAACAAGAGGAATTGGAAAAACAACTATTGCTCGATTAATTGCAAAAAGCTTAAACTGTCAAATAAATATTACATCTAATCCTTGTAGAAAATGTATTGTTTGTAAAGAAATAGAACAAGGGCTATCTTTAGATGTTCTTGAAATAGATGCAGCTTCTAGAACGAAAGTAGAAGATATGAGAGAAATACTAGATAACATCTATTATTCTCCAAATAAAAGTCGATTTAAAATATATTTAATAGACGAAGTGCATATGCTTTCTCGTCATAGTTTTAATGCTTTGCTTAAAACACTTGAAGAGCCACCGGAACATGTCAAATTTATTTTAGCTACAACAAATATAGAAAAAATTCCTAAAACTATCATATCTCGTTGTTTATGTTTTAAACTAAAAGCACTTTCTGAAGAAAAAATTTTTAACTTATTAAAATATATTTTAAAAAAAGAATGTGTTTTATTTGATGAAGAAGCATTAAAAAAAATATCTTATTATGCGAGAGGTAGTATACGTGATGCACTTAACTTATTAGAACATGCAATTAATTTAAGTCATCAATATGTAGATGCAAAACATGTAACAGAAATGTTGGGTATTCCTTCTGAAGAACATTCTTTCTTATTAACTCATGCATTATTAAAAAAAGATTCAAAAAAACTAATGTTTTTATTAAATGAAATGAGTAATATGGAAATAGAATGGGAAGAAATATTAACAGCTATTTTAAGAATTTTATATTGCATTTCTATTTTACAAGATTTTCCATTAACATGGGGACAAAGTATGCTAGAAAATCATAAAATTGCAATTCAAAAATTAGCAAAAATCTATAATAGACAAATTATTCAATCATGTTATCAAATTATAATTAATGGAAAAAAAGAGTTAAATTTTTCTCCTACTCCAAAAATAGGAGTAGAAATGACACTATTACGTGTTATAAGCAATATATAAAAATAATACTGTACATTCATTAAATAATAAAACATTTACAATAAAAATATAACAAAATGTTTTTTTATTAAAAAATCAAGAGAACAGATAATGTTTAATAAAAATAGTTTAGGAAGTTTAATGAAACAAGCACAACAAATGCAGGAAAAAATGGCTAAAATACAAGAAGAAATATCTAAAATAGAAGTCACTGGTGAAGCGGGTGCAGGTTTAGTTAAGGTAACTATTAATGGAGCCCATAATTGTCGCCGAGTCGAAGTAGATCCTAGTTTATTAAAAGATGATAAAGATATGTTAGAAGATTTAGCTGCCGCTGCATTTAACGATGCAGCCAGAAGAATCTCCGAAGTACAAAAAAAGAAAATGTCTTCCATATCTAGCGGTATGCAATTACCAACAGGTTTTAACATACCAGTATAAAAAATAAAACGAATACATCAGTTGGTAGATTGATTGCATGAATTTTAATATCTATTATAATTATTTTTTAATTAAGGCAATGATAACATTACTGAATCTTAATAAGCATTATTTATAAAAAATCAAACATAATTATAAAAGAGATGTCTAAATGAACATAAAAAAAACAGAGATGTACACTTTTCAATCAGAAGTAAAACAATTACTACATTTAATGATTCATTCGTTATATTCTAATAAAGAGATTTTTCTAAGAGAATTAATCTCTAATGCTTCAGACGCAATAGATAAATTACGCTTTGCTGCTATATCTTCTTCAGATTTATATGAAAATGAAAATGATCTAAACATTCAAATATCTGTAAATAAAGCTCAAAAAACATTAATTATTAGTGACAATGGTATTGGAATGACTCGGCAAGAAACAATCGATAATCTTGGAACTATTGCTAAATCTGGAACAAAAGCATTTATTAATTCTTTAAAAGAACAAACAAACAAAAAAAATGAACTTATTGGAGAATTTGGAGTCGGATTTTATTCTTCATTTATTGTCTCAGATAAAGTTTCTGTTAGAACTAGATTTGCTGGTCATGATCCTACAGAAGGAACATTATGGGAATCTTCAGGAAAAGGAGAATATCATGTTACAAATATTACTAAAAAAAATAGAGGAACAGAAATTACTTTGTTCTTAAAAAAAGAAGAAGAAGAATTTTTAGAAACATGGCGTATTAAAAACATTGTTAGTAAATATTCTGATCATATTACTGTGCCAGTCAACATACAAAATTATGATGAAGAAAAAAAAACATATTTTTGGGAACAAATCAATAAAGCTAAAGCATTATGGACATTAAAAAAGTCTTCTATTACTCACGATGAATATAAAGATTTTTATAAACATCTCACAAACGATCAAAATAATCCATTAGTATGGAGTCATAATCATGTAGAAGGAAATCTAGAATACATTAGTTTGTTATACATTCCTGAAAAAGCTGCTTGGGATATATGGAATCGAGATAATAAACATGGATTAAAACTATATGTAAAACGTGTATATATTATGGATAATTCTCAAGAATTTCTTCCTAACTACTTGCGTTTTGTGAGAGGATTGATTGATTCCAATAACTTACCGTTAAATGTTTCTCGTGAAATATTACAGGGCAATGCTATTACCCATAATTTAAAAAAAGCATTAACAAAAAGATCTTTGAATATGCTAGATAAATTATCGCGCGATTCTCAAGAAAAATATCAAATATTTTGGAACCAATTTGGTATTGTTTTAAAAGAAGGCCCTGCAGAAGATCATGATAATCTTAAAAAAATTTCTAATCTATTACGTTTTGCATGTTCTCAAAATAATAGTTCTGAGCAAACATTATCTTTACAAAAATATGTTGATAATATGATCGAAAAACAAGAAAAAATATATTATATTACAGCAGATAGTTATATCTCAGCAAAAAATAGTCCTCATTTAGAATTGTTTAATAAAAAAAATATAAATGTTTTGTTACTATCAGATAGAATTGATGAATGGATGATGAATTACCTTATTGAATTTGAAGGGAAAAAATTTCAGTCCATTAGCAAAGAAGATTCTTCAATTCAGACGTTTTCAGAAGAGAAAAAAATAAAAAATACTGATCTGCCAAAAAATATTATTGAATTTTTAAAAAAAGTTAAAAAACATCTTGGAAATCAAGTAAAAGATGTAAGAATAACATATCGTTTGACAGAAACTCCATGCGTTGTTCTCAGTGATTCGAATGAAATGACAACACAAATGGCTAAATTATTTTCTGCAGCAGGTCAATCTGTTCCTGAATTAAAATATATTTTCGAAATTAATCCTGAACATGCACTAATAAAAAAAATTTGCTCTATTCAAAATGAAACGCAATTTAAAGAATGGATTACATTATTATTAGAACAAGCATTGTTATCTGAAAAAGGAAGTTTAGAAAATCCACATCAATTTATTGCAAGAATGAATAACTTATTACTGCAATAAAAAATAACGATTACTACTATATTATAGTAGTAATCTCGATCAATTAACATTAATTTTTAATAATTAACATTATGCGTATTATTTTACTTGGTGCCCCTGGAACGGGAAAAGGAACACAGGCAAAGTTTATTACAGAGAAATATTATATTCCTCAAATATCTATAGGAGATATATTAAGAAGAAAAATGAACTTGGAAAACAATGTTAAAAAAAATATTCAAGATCGAATGGAATCAGGAAAATTAGTATCTGATATTGTTGTATGTAATTTAATACAAGACAGAATTCAACATGAAGACTGTAAAAATGGTTTTTTATTAGATGGATTTCCAAGAACGATACCACAAGCGCATTATTTATATGAAAATAAAACAATGATAGATTATGTATTAGATTTTATAATGCCATATGAAGATATATTAGAAAGAATATCTGGAAGAAGAATACACATGAAATCAGGACGTGTGTATCACATAAAATTTAATCCACCAAAAAATAAAAATAAAGATGATATTACCGGAGAACCATTAAGTATAAGAAAAGATGATAGAAAGGAGATTTTAACCACAAGATTAAAAGAATATACAAAACAAATAAAACCGTTAAAACAATATTATTTAAAACAATCTTTAAAAAAAACATTAAAATATTTTCAAATCAATGCTAAAGCATCAATGATTGATATTCAAGAAAGCATTAAAAATGTTTTAAAAGATTGATATTTTGCGTTCTACAGGATTCGAACCTGTGACCTACGGCTTAGAAGGCCGTTGCTCTATCCAACTGAGCTAAGAACGCAGAAATATATTAAATTCAAAAACAAATTTAACATTAAAGTAATATATATGCAACTGAATTAAGATTAATATTAATGTCTTTTTATAAATTTATATAAAAATATTTGTATATATAATACATAAATAATTTTAAAAAAATAGATAGAGTTACTTAATAATGCCAGCAATAATTATAGATGGTAATAAAATAGCAAAAGCAATACAATTAAATATTTTACATAAAGTTAACGAGAGAAAAAAAAAAGGTAAAAAAGTTCCTGGATTAGCTATGATCATAATTGGAAACAATATTCCTTCTCAAATTTACGTGAACAATAAAAAAACAGCATGTAAAAATGTTGGTTTCATTTCTCAATGTTGGCATTTTCCTATCAATGTTGATGAAATAGAAATATTAAATTTAATCAAAAAATTAAATCAAAATAATGAAATTGATGGAATTTTAATACAACTACCTCTTCCTAAACATATTAATCATATAAATATTTTAAGAAGCATTGCTCCAAATAAAGATGTTGATGGATTTCACCCATATAATACAGGTTCTTTGTGTCAAAGAACGCCTACTCTAAGGTCATGTACTCCAAGAGGAATTATTACAATGTTAAAACATAATAATATCAAAACTCATGGGTTACATGCAGTCATGATTGGTGCTTCTAATATAGTTGGTAGACCGATGAGTTTAGAATTACTATTAGCAGGATGTACAACTACGGTTACCCATCGTTTTACAAAGAACCTAATACATCATGTTAATAATGCTGATCTACTCATTGTCGCAGTGGGAAAACCAAATTTTTTAAAAGGAGAATGGATTAAAAAGGGTTCTATAGTCATCGATGTTGGAATCAATCGTTTAAAAACTGGTAAGATTGTAGGTGATGTAGAATTTGAAACAGCATTTTTAAAGGCTTCTTATATTACTCCTGTACCAGGAGGTGTTGGTCCTATGACGGTAGCTACATTACTACAAAATACATTAGAAGCTTGTGAAAAAAATAATGATGTTAAAAGAAATTAAAACTTTATTTTTTATGCCATATTGTTTTATCCGGTAAATCTTCTATAATGATATTTAATGAGGCTAATTTATTTCTTATATCATCTGCTTCTTTCCATAATTTTAATTTTCTTGCCATGTTTCTTTTTTCTATCAAATTGTCTATTTTTTCAGACGTAGATATATGTAAAATACTTGTTTGTTTTAAAAAATCTTCAGGATTTTGTAAAAATAAACCTAAATAATTTCCTAAAGATTGCAATCTAAAGGCTAATTTGTTTGCTTTTAATAAGTCTTTTTTCTTAAAAAAATTTATTTTTTTGGCTATTTGAAAAAAAACAGAAAACACTTTTGGTGTATTAAAATCGTCATTCATAGCTTGATAAAAATCCATTTCAAAATCCATACCTTCATCACAATTTCTAAGAGGATTCGTATTATAAAGTGATCGATAAAGATATTTTAAAGACATGTATGATTTGTGTAAATAATTTCTGCAATAATATAGAGGATGACGATAATGAGTTGATAAAAAAAAATATCGTAAAACTTCTGAGTCATATTTTTTTAAAACATCTCTTAATAAATCAATATTGCCTAAGGATTTAGACATTTTATGATTATTTTTGATAATCATGCCAATATGCATCCAATATTTTACTATTGATTGATTATTTAAACAAATAGATTGTGCTCTTTCATTTTCATGATGAGGAAAAAGAAGATCGGTACCACCTCCATGAATATCAATTAAATTATTAAAAAAAATATCATTCATTGTTGTACACTCAATATGCCAACCAGGTCGACCATTGCCCCAAGGAGAATTCCAAAAAGGTTCATTTTTTTTAGCATTCTTCCAAAGCACAAAATCTAAAGAACATTCTTTTATGCTACCTGATAAAACATGTGATTTAGATGCTAAAGCATTCAAAGATTGACGAGATAGAACACCATAATCATTACAATTTTTTATCGAAAAAAGCACGTCGCCATATTTATTTACGTATGCATGTTGATTTTTAATTAATTGTCTGATGACATTGATGATATTGTCCATATAATCTGTTACACGCGGTTCTTGATCAGGAATAGCTATTTTTAATGCATTAAAATCTTTATGCATTTCATTAATCATAAAATTAGTCAAAATATTAATATCAGTTTTTTTTTGAAGTGCTTTTAAGATAATTTTATCGTCAATATCAGTAATATTTCTGACATATTTTACGTTAAACCCTATGCATTGTAGATAACGAATAATCATATCAAACGTTATAAAAGTACGCCCATGACCAATATGACAAAAATCATATACTGTCACTCCGCAAACATATATGTT
Organism: Buchnera aphidicola (Hyadaphis tataricae); assembly: GCF_005081445.1. Taxonomy (NCBI): domain Bacteria; kingdom Pseudomonadati; phylum Pseudomonadota; class Gammaproteobacteria; order Enterobacterales; family Erwiniaceae; genus Buchnera; species Buchnera aphidicola. Next base: position 533,365 of record NZ_CP034873.1, read on the forward strand.
TACTTGATTTTTATTGATAGGTTTAAATACTTCTTTTTTTTTGCTGAAAGTATTAAAAATTTTTAACATAATTTGTATCCTATAAAAAATATATTTTAAAGAAAATGATATAAAATATGTTATTTTCAATATTATCTATATAATAAAATAATTTATTATTATTTATTGAATATATTAAAAAATATTTTGATATTTTTAAAAAATCTAAAAAATTCATAATATTTTATTACAAAAAACAAATTTGGAATTAAGAATGAAAACAAAATTACGAGAAATATTACAATTCCCTTGTTTTTTTACTTACAAGATTATTGGTTTAGCTAAACCTGAACTTATTGATCAGATAATTAAAGTGATTCAAATACAAATACCTGGCGATTATACGCCTCAAGTAAAATCTAGCAATAGAGGTAATTACCTGTCTGTATCTATTACAATATGCGCTCAAAACTTTAATCAAATTGAAATTTTATATCATGAAATAAGTAAGATTAATATAGTTAGAATGGTTTTGTAAAACAAAAATTTAATTATTTATACATATATAAAAAAAATACATATATTCAATAGTACAGCCCTATCAAAGAGCCGTACTACAAAAAAATGTATTAATCAGTTATGTTTAAAAATGTAAATAAAACATTATAAACTAACAACATTAGCGGCTGATGGTCCTTTTGCTCCCTCAGTGATTTCAAACTCAACACTTTGACCTTCTGCTAAAGTTTTAAATCCATTACTTTGTATAGCTGAAAAATGAACGAAAACATCTTTACTACCGTCTTCTGGAGTAATAAAACCAAAACCTTTAGATTCATTAAACCATTTAACATTACCTTTAATCTTGGACATCTATATTACCTTCACATAAAAAATATACTACATTAAAAAAAGAATTCTAACTACTAATTGTTGTTTTTTGAATGAACTGTAAACATTCAAAATAACAACGATAAATATTACATTCTAAATATAACTACATCTAGATTTATTTTTATCTAGAATCTAGAAAGTAATTTATTTTAAATACAAAAAAACCCGAAAAAAATTTCGGGTTTTTTTTGCCTGGCTTTACCTACTCTTACACGGGGAGACCCCGTACTACCATTGGCGTTGTAGCATTTCACTTCTGAGTTCGGAATGGATTCAGGTGGTACCACTACACTATTTTTACCAGGCATTTTAATAAAATTAAAGTTATTTTTTAACTTATAACTTATAATAATTAATTCAGTAAAACAAGCATTTTGTGAATTTTATTTTTACAAAACACCTCTGGTGTTGCAAGGTTAAGCCTCTTGGGTCATTAGTACTAGTTAGCTCAACACATTACTGTGCTTACACATCTAGCCTATCAACGTCGTAGTCTTCAACGTCCCTTCAGTAAATATTTCTATTTCAGGGAAGACTTATCTTGGGGCAAGTTTCGTGCTTATATGCTTTCAGCGCTTATCTTTTCCGCATTTAGCTACCGGGCAATGCCATTGGCATGACAACCCGAACACCAGTGATGCGTCCACTTCGGTCCTCTCGTACTAGAAGCAGCCCCCCTCAATCTTCCAACGCCCACGGCAGATAGGGACCGAACTGTCTCACGACGTTCTAAACCCAGCTCGCGTACCACTTTAAATGGCGAACAGCCATACCCTTGGGACCTGCTTCAGCCCCAGGATGTGATGAGCCGACATCGAGGTGCCAAACACCGCCGTCGATATGAACTCTTGGGCGGTATCAGCCTGTTATCCCCGGAGTACCTTTTATCCGTTGAGCGATGGCCCTTCCATACAGAACCACCGGATCACTAAGACCTGCTTTCGCACCTGCTCGCGTTATCACGCTCACAGTCAAACTGGCTTATGCCTTTACACTAATCTCACGATGTCCGACCGTGATTAGCCAATCTTCGTGCTCCTCCGTTACTCTTTGGGAGGAGACCGCCCCAGTCAAACTACCCACCAGACACTGTCTCTGTACCGGATAACGGCACTAGATTAGAATACCAAATTTTAAAGGGTGGTATTTCAAGATTGGCTCTATTAAAGCTAGCGCCTTAATTTCATAGCCTCCCACCTATCCTACACATCAAAAATCAGAATTCAGTGTCAAGCTATAGTAAAGGTTCACGGGGTCTTTCCGTCTTGCCGCGGGTATGCTGCATCTTCACAGCAATTTCAATTTCACTGAGTCCCAGGTGGAGACAGCCTGGCCATCATTACGCCATTCGTGCAGGTCGGAACTTACCCGACAAGGAATTTCGCTACCTTAGGACCGTTATAGTTACGGCCGCCGTTTACCGGGGCTTCAGTTCAGAGCTTTAAGTTTCCTTTGACTCTTTCGATTAACCTTCCGGCACCGGGCAGGCGTCACACCGTATACTTCCACTTTCGTGTTTGCACAGTGCTGTGTTTTTAATAAACAGTTGCAGCCAGCTGGTATCTTCGACTAGTTTCAGCTAGAGGAGTAAATCCTTTTGCTTAATACTAGCGTGCCTTCTCCCGAAGTTACGGCACTATTTTGCCTAGTTCCTTCACCTGGGTTCTCTCAAGCGCCTTGGTATACTCTACCTAACTACCTGTGTCGGTTTGTGGTACGATTTAACATTACCTGATGCTTAGAGGCTTTTCTTGGAAGCATGGTATTAGTTACTTCATCACCGTAGTGACTCGTCATCATGCCTCAGATTAAAGATAACCGGATTTTCCTAGTTATCATACCTACACACTTAAACCAGGATAACCGTCACCTGGATAACCTAACCTTCTTCGTCCCCACTTCGCAGTAATATTAAGCACAGGAATATTAACCTGTTGTCCATCGACTACGCTTTTCAGCCTCGCCTTAGGGGTCGGCTTACCCTGCCCCGATTAACGTTGGACAGGAAACCTTAGTTTTTCGGCGAGCAGGTTTTTCACCTGCTTTATCGTTACTCATGTCAGCATTCGCACTTCTGATACCTCCAATACATTTTACAATATATCTTCATCGGCTTACAGAACGCTCCCCTACCCAGCAAAAAAAAATTTTTATGCTGCCGCAGCTTCGGTACATAGTTTTAGCCCCGTTAAATCTTCCGCGCAGGACGACTTGACCAGTGAGCTATTACGCTTTCTTTAAATGATGGCTGCTTCTAAGCCAACATCCTGGCTGTTTATGCCTTCCCACATCGTTTCCCACTTAACTATAATTTTGGGACCTTAGCTGGCGGTCTGGGTTGTTTCCCTTTCCACAACGAACGTTAGCACCCGCTGTGTGTCTCCCGTGATAGCATTCTACGGTATTCGGAGTTTGCATCGGTTTGGTAAGCCGGGATGGCCCCCTATCCGAAACAGTGCTCTACCCCCGTAGATGAATTCACGAGGCGCTACCTAAATAGCTTTCGGGGAGAACCAGCTATCTCCCGGTTTGATTGGCCTTTCACCCCTAGCCATAGGTCATCCGCTGATTTTTCAACATCAGTCGGTTCGGTCCTCCAGTTAGTTTTACCTAACCTTCAACCTGCCCGTGGCTAGATCACCGGGTTTCGGGTCTGTATCCTGAAACTTAACGCCTATTTAGGACTCGGTTTCCCTTCGGCTCCCCTATGCGGTTAACCTTGCTACAGAATACAAGTCGCTGACCCATTATACAAAAGGTACGCAGTCACATAATATTATATTGAATATGCTTCCACTGCTTGTACGTACACGGTTTCAGGTTCTATTTCACTCCCCTCGCCGGGGTTCTTTTCGCCTTTCCCTTACGGTACTAGTTCACTATCGGTCAGTCAGGAGTATTTAGCCTTGGAGGATGGTCCCCCCATATTCAAACAGGATTTCTCGTGTCCCGCTCTACTTTTTGAACCCACAATGAAAATTATTTCGTATACGGGGCTATCACCCTGTATCGCTGAATTTTCCAAGTCATTCTACTTTAATTAAACATTGATTATAGTTCTGGGCTGTTCCCTTTTCGCTCGCCACTACTAAGGGAATCTCGGTTGATTTCTTTTCCTCAAGGTACTTAGATGTTTCAGTTCCCTTGGTTTGCTTTATTAACTTATTTTATTCAGTTAATAATGATGCACATAATTGCATCGGGTTTCCCCATTCGGATATCGACGGTTATTGCGCTTCATATCAGCTTACCGACGCTTTTCGCAGATTAGCACGTCCTTCTTCGCCTCTGACTGCCAAGGCATTCACCATGTACGCTTATTTGCTTAACCTTACAACCCACAGGTGTTTCAAAAAAAATAATTGATTATGCTTGTTTTCCGAATTTTTAAAGAGCGTTTTATAATGAAAAACTTTTTTTTAAAATCTGTATTGAGAATAACACAATAATTTAAATTAGTATAGATTATTTTTAAAAAAAATTTTTTTCGTCCCCTAGGGGATTTGAACCCCTGTTGCCGCCGTGAAAGGGCGATGTCCTAACCTCTAGACGAAGGGGACTGTATGATGGATGATAATAAAAAAATTTTTTAACTTTCAATTAAGTAATAATATTAATTATTACAGATCCAAAAAAAGAGTCAAGTATTTTCTTTCTCATTAAGAAAAAATTAAAAAATCTATTTACTTAATAACATCATTTTGATGAACTAAACAAGTTTTTTGAAAGGTATTAATAATATCATCAGTATTAGGAAAAACATTATGCCATAAAAAAAAAGAATGAGCTGCTTGAAAAATTAACATTCCTATTCCATTAGACACATTAGTCATACCAGAAGCGATACATGCATCTAAAAAATACGTATTGTTTTTTTGATAATTCATATCATAAAAACAAGTACTTTGAGAAAATAAAGATAAATCAATCATGTTTTTGTCATACTGTGATGTCGCATTAATAACTAAATTAAACTTTTTTTCTTTTAATAAACATTTTTCAAACATACTAATCTTGCCAAATTGACTAAAATGTGAGATTAATTGTTGAGATTTTGATACAGTACGATTCAAAATAAAAACAGAGCATCCGAATGATAATAAAGGAAATAATATTCCTTTTGCACCACCACCCGCTCCTAATATTAACACTAAATCATTACATTTTATAAAATTTAATCGTTTTAAATCAGAAAATAATCCAATGCCATCTGTATTATCTCCTAAAATATATTTATTATCAATTTTTTTCAAAGTATTAACGGATTGAGAAATTTTAGCGCGATCAGTTAATTTATCAGCAAAAAAAAACGCTTCTTGTTTAAAAGGTGCTGTAATATTTGCACCTTGACCTTGATTTTGAAAAAAATCACGCAAAATAAAATAAAAATTATTTAATGGGACATGCACAGATTTGTATATATGCAAAATATCTGTTTGCTTTGCAAAATAACTATGAATATTAGGTGATTTACTGTGATTTACTGGATTTCCAAAAACAGCATAATTGTATTTTTGATTTTTAAACATGTCGAATTAAATTTCCATTAGTAATATTAATAATCGTAGAAGGATATTTTTCATTACCTATTTTTCCATGTAATACTGGAAAATCTTGACCAAAATAATTAAACAGTTCTTTATAAGTCTTGCTTGGATGCATATTTGTAATATTAGCGCTTGTAGAAATTAAAGCACTTCCAAAAGCATTACATAATTCTATTATACTAACATGGGCACTAATACGTACTGCTATAGTTTGAAATTTACCAGTTAACCATTTTGGAACTCCTGATCGTGCTGGAAGCAAAAAAGTAAACGGTCCAGGCCAATGCAAAAACATTCTCTTTTTTTGTTCCTTTGATAAATTGTCTTCATCAATGTACATTTTTATCTGATCAAAATTTGATGCGACTAATATGAATCCTTTTTCTATATTTCTCTTTTTTAAATATAATAACTTCATAATTGCATTTTTGCTATTAGGATCACAACCTAAACCAAACATTGATTCTGTAGGATATGCAATCACATTTTTTTCATGCAGCATATTTATACAATACATCAGGGATTTTAAATAAGAATGTTTATTCATACATCTTTTCTCGAAATAAACTTATTATATTTTTTTTGATAATTAAATCAATTTAATGAATTACTTCTTCTTTGAAATTAAATAACAGATTTTCTAATTTCTGATAAACGGATGTACACCCAGGAAGATTAAACAATACAATTAATATAATCCATTTTAAATCTTCCAGATTCAGTTCGTATACATCTAATTCCATAATTTTTTCAATAATCATTTCACGCGTATCTAGTGTTAAAATTTCTAATTGTTCCAAAAACAGTATAAAACCACGACAATCAGAATTTAATTTAAGAGATTCTTCTGTAGTGTAAATTCGAATAGACATTTTTTTTGATAAAGAGTTCATAGATGAAATAATATTCTTTTTGTAATAAGACAAATTTTTTAACCAAATTAAAGCATGCAAAATATCTTTTTTTTGAAAACCTATATTCGATAAATCATTTATTAAACTATTATAGTCAATAGATATGTTAGATTCACTATATATATAATTTTCAAATAAATATATTATTATATCAAACATAAGATCCTCGAACATATTAAATGTTGTTATTTTATAACAAATTTTATATAAAATTTTTTATATGTCTTATTAATACATAATATATAACAATATGCCATATAATTATCTATTTTTTAAATAAAAAATTTTTTAAAATAAATAATATTCTTTTATAAGAAAAAGCAAAAAACTATATTAGTCAATGTTAAATTATGATAAAACAGTTTATAATATTTTATTAAATTCAAAAATTTTAAACGTAAAAAATATGTCTTTGTTAAAAATACTATCTTATCCAGATGAACGTTTAAGGATGATAGCTAAGCCTGTAAACGACATTAATGAAAAAATAAAAACTATTGCAAATAATATGATTGAAACAATGTATCAAAAAAACGGCATTGGTTTAGCCGCTGTACAAGTAAATATTCCATTGCAGATTATCGTTGTAAAAAAAATGGAAAATCAAAAAAATGATTTAATTCTCATTAATCCTGAAATCATTAAAAAAAAAGGAAGCGTGAGTACAGAAGAGGGTTGTTTGTCAATTCCAGAATATCGTTCATCCGTTCCTAGATCAAAATATATAACAGTTAAGACATCGAATATATATGGAAAAGAAATAGAATTCGAGGCAACATCTATATTATCTATTTGTATTCAACATGAAATAGATCATCTTTATGGTAAATTATTTATTGATTATTTATCAAAATTTAAAAGACAAAGACTAAGAAAAAAAATAGAAAAAATGAATAACAAAAAGAAATAGTTTATTACAGGAATGATAAAAATTTGAACAAATTCAGAATTATTTTTGCTGGAACATCTTATTTTTCTGCTGAACACCTCAAGGCGCTGATTTCTGATTCAACATCTGTAATCGCAGTCATCACTAAACCTGATCTTCCTTCTGGAAGGGGAAATAAAATTCATTTTTCACCGGTAAAAATTTTATCAATCAAACATCGAATTCCCATTTTACAACCATTTAATTTAAACGATCAATCAGTATTTGATGTAATTAAATCACTTAATGCAGATATGATGATTGTTGTTGCTTATGGCAAAATTATACCAAAAAAAATTTTGACTATATTCCCAAAAGGATGTATTAACGTTCACGCCTCATTATTACCCAGATGGAGGGGTCCAACTCCTATTCAATCATCAATTGCTTATGGAGATAAAAAAACAGGTATCAGTATAATAAAAATGGATGAAAACATTGATACTGGTAGTATAATCCACTCCAAAGCATGTGATATATCATCTAAAGACACTACATATAGTTTATCTTTAAAATTGATACATATAGGAATTATAACGTTATTAGAAACTTTAAAAAAAATATCCAATAAAACTGTTTTTGAACGAAAACAAAATTTTAAAAACATCACTATATCAAAAAAAATTTATAAAAAAGATGCGCTCTTAGACTGGACTTTACCTGCTGCAAAATTAGAACGTTTAATTAGAGCTTTCAACCCATGGCCAATTTGTTATTTTATTTTAAAAGATAAAATGATCAAAGTTTGGGAAGCAATAGTCATTCCTAAATGGCAACGGCAAGATGTTGTAGGAGAGATTTTAATGGTTAATAAACATGGCATACAGATAAATACATCAGATGAAATATTAAATATTTGTAAAATACAACTACCTGGAAAAAAAATTGTTTCCGTTAAAAATATATATAAATCTAAAGAAAATATATTTAAAATTGGCGCTATTTTATAAAACATAATTCTGTCATTCAAAAATTTCATGGATATAAACAAGCAAACGGTATATTTCCGTTTGCTTTATAAAAAATTATTTTTGTTTCGTCATTGCTGTTTTACTTTTTTTAATACGATCAACTAATTCTATATAAGCCATAGGAGCTTTATCGCCTGCCCGAAAACCACATTTCAAAATTCTTGTATAACCTCCTGGTCTACTTAAAAAACCAGGACCTAATGTTTTAAATAGTTTTGCTACTATTAGATTATTTCGAATGCAAGAAAAAACTAATCTTCGATTTGATACAGTGTCTATTTTAGAACGAGTTATAATTGGTTCTACAACTCGTCTCAATTCTTTTGCTTTTGCAAGAGTAGTTTTTATGATCTCATGATCTAGTAGTGAACAAGTCATATTTTTTAACATCGCACTAAGATGGCTGCTGTTGCGATTTAATTGACGACCAATTTTTCTATGACGCATAAATGTATGTTCTCCAAGTCCTGTCTTTAACAAGATATTAATTATTCATCTAAAATATTTGACGGAGGCCAATTCTCTAATTTCATGCCAAGAGATAAATTTCTAGAAGCTAAAATATCTTTAATCTCAGTTAAAGACTTTTTTCCTAAATTAGGAGTTTTTAAAAGCTCAACTTCAGTTCTTTGTACCAAATCTCCAATATAGTGTATAGCTTCTGCTTTAAGACAATTCGCAGAACGAACTGTAAGTTCTAAATCATCTACAGGACGTAATAAAATTGGTTCAAATTCTGGTTTTTCTTCTTTAATTTCAGGTTCACGAACATCTCTTAAATCAACAAAAGCTTCTAATTGCTCAGCCAATATAGTCGCGGCACGACGAATAGCTTCTTCAGGATCGATAGTGCCGTTAGTCTCCATTTCAATTATTAACTTATCTAAATCTGTTCTTTTTTCTACACGAGCAGCCTCAACATTATAAGAAATTCGATCTATTGGGCTATAGCATGCATCCACTAATAAACAACCTATTGGTCTAGAATTATCTTCGGAATGAACTCGATAAGCCGCAGGAATGTAACCTCTTCCACGTTCAACCTTGATTCTCATAGAAATAGAAGCTTCTTCACAAGTTAAATTACAAATAACGTGTTCTGGTTTAATAATATCAACATCACCATCATGTATAATATCTGCTGCAGTAACGCAACTAATTCCCGATTTATTTAATCTAAGGAAGACTTCATCTTTGCCATGCACTTTTACTGCCAATCCCTTTAAATTTAACAAAATTTCTAAAATATCTTCTTGTATCCCTTCTTTAGTACTATACTCATGAAGAACACCATCTATTTCAACTTCAGTAACAGCGCAACCAGGCATAGAAGAAAGAAGAATTCTACGCAATGCATTACCAAGAGTATGACCAAAACCTCTTTCTAAGGGTTCTAAAGTGACTTTAGCATGAGTAGCGCTAATTTGTTCAATATCTACTAATCTTGGTTTTAAAAAACCTATAATAGAATTCTGCATGTAATCCTCTCTTGAATATTAAACTTTACTACTTAGAATAAAGTTCAACAATTAAGTGTTCATTGATCTCTGCAGATAAATCAGAACGCTCAGGAAATCTTTTAAAAAATCCTTCCATTTTTGTTACATCTACTTCCAACCAAGTTGGCTTTTCACGTTGTTCGACAAGTTCTAATGCGGCTTTTATGCGCGATTGGTTTCTAGATTTTTGTCTGATAGAAATTAAATCATTAGGACAAATTTGATATGAAGCGATGTTTACAATTGTATTATTGACTAGAACAGATTTATGATTTACCAGCTGTCTCGACTCAGAACGTGTACAACCAAATCCCATACGATAAACAACGTTATCTAATCGTCTTTCTAATAATTGTAATAAATTAGCTCCAGTATTTCCTTTTAATCTTGCAGCACGTTTATAATATATTTTAAACTGACGTTCTAAAATACCATACAAACGACGTACTTTTTGCTTTTCACGCAATTGTACAGCATAATCAGATAATCTTGGTTTTCGAATACCATGATGACCAGGAGGTTGATCTAATTTACATTTGGATTCTATAGAACGAATTCCTGATTTTAAAAATAAATCTGTTCCTTCACGTCTACTTAACTTTAGTTTGGGACCTAAATATTTTGCCATTTTATTCTCCAATATTTTCTAAAAAATTATACACGACGTTTTTTAGGAGGGCGGCAACCATTATGAGGAATTGGTGTAACATCAGTAATATTAGTAATACGAAATCCAGCCGCATTTAGAGCTCTAATGGTAGATTCTCTTCCTGGTCCAGGACCTTTTACCATAACTTCTAAATTTTTTATACCATAATCTTTAACAATTTCTGCGCAACGTTCAGCAGCAATTTGAGCCGCAAAAGGAGTAGATTTTCGAGAACCTCTAAAACCAGAACCTCCAGAGGTAGCCCAACCTAAAGCATTACCTTGTCTATCAGTAATAGTTACAATAGTGTTGTTAAAAGATGCGTGAATATGAGCTATACCATCTAAGATTTGTTTTTTTAATTTTTTTCGTGTACGAATTTTTGCATTTTTTACCATTATCAAAATCACCTAAAATTATTTTTTTATTGGTTTTCGAGGGCCCTTACAAGTCCTAGCATTAGTTTTAGTTCTTTGTCCATGTACTGGAAGATTACGTCGATGACGCAAACCACGATAACAGCTCAAATCAATTAACCTTTTAATATTTAAAGTTTTTTCTCTTCTTAAATCACCTTCGACAACATAGTTTAGAATATTTTTTCTCAACAGTTCAATTTGCTCTTCATTTAAATCTAAAATTTTACAATTTTCAGGAATATTTGTTGCAAAGCAAATATATTTAGCACGTTTTCTGCCAATTCCATAAATTGATGTCAATGCAATGATAGTGTGTTTGTTCTCGGGAATGTTAATTCCTGCAATGCGTGGCATATTTTTAACCTTTATGTAATTTGTAATTCAATAAAACATATCATGCAAAATATTATTTTTTTCAAAAAATTTAAACAATATAGTTATTTAAAAATCATTAACCCTGACGTTGTTTATGTTTTGGATCATTACTACAAATAATTCTTATAACATTATTTCTTCTGACCACTTTGCAATTCCGACATAATGTTTTTACTGAAGCTTTGACTTTCATAATAATATCCTTAAATATTTCTATTACACATATTTTTATTGATTTGATTTTTTTAAAATAGAATCATATTGATGTGACATAATTAATGTTTGAACCTGACTGATCAAGTCTATAATAACTACTACAACAATCAGTAAAGAAGTACCACCAAAATAAAAAGGAACATTCATAAAATTCTTCATAAATTCTGGTATGAGGCAAATAAAAGTAATATAAATCGAACCTAAAAAAGTTAATTTCAACATGACTTTATTAATATATTTTGCTGTTTGCTCACCAGGTCGAATGCCTGAAACAAAAGCTCCTGACTTTTTTAAATTATCAGCAGTTTCGCGAGGATTAAACACTAAACCTGTATAAAAAAAACAAAAAAATACTATAGCCGATACGTATAAAATTAAATATATGGGTTGATTAGGATGCAAATAAAAAGCAATATTCTCTAATATTTTCGATTGATGACCAATTTGTAACCATGAAAAAATGGTTATAGGAAAGAGAACTACACTCGATGCAAAAATAGCAGGCATGACACCAGACATATTAATTTTAAGCGGTAAATGAGTGCTTTGCGCAGCATAAAGACGTCGACCTCTTTGATGCTGTGCATAATTCACAACAATTTTCCTCTGTGCACGTTCAACGAACACGACAATACAAATCACTGCAAACATCAAAAACAAAATAAACAAAAATAAAAAAAAATTTAAATTTCCTTGTCTCGTTTGTTCAATGGTGCTTCCAATCGCTGATGGTAAACCTGCTATAATTCCTGCAAAAATAATGATAGAGATACCATTTCCAATTCCACATTCTGTAATTAATTCTCCTAACCACATCAAAAACATGGTTCCGGTGACTAAACTTATAATCGCAGTACAATAGAACACTAAACCAGGATGAATTACAAATGAGTGCATTCCTGATATATTAGGTAAACTGGTTGCAATACCAATTGATTGCAATAACGATAACAACAAGGTAGCATACCTAGTATATTGATTAATTTTTTGCTTCCCAGATTCTCCTTCTTTTTTCATTTCAGATAAAGCCGGATGCACTAAAGTTAGTAATTGAATAATAATAGAAGCTGATATATAAGGCATAATACCTAAAGAAAAGATAGAAGCGCGACTTAGAGCACCACCAGAAAACATATTCAACATGTCAACAATAGTACCTTGTTGTTCATTTAATATTTTAGATAAAATTGTAGTATCAATTCCAGGAATAGGAATAAATGAACCAATACGAAAAACAATTAAAGCTACAATTACAAAAATTACTCTATGTTTAATTTCAATGATATTGTTTTTAGTATTTTTAAAGTTTAATTCTAATTTCTTTAGCATATTTTTATTGATTATCCTTCAATTTTGCCGCCATAGTGTTCTATCACAGTACGCGCACCTTTAGTTATAGATAATCCTCGTATTATCAAAGAAGAAGTAACCTTTCCTTTAAAAATAATTTTAGCGTACTTAATATTTTTATTAATAATGTTTTCTTTTTTTAATAAATTTAAATCAACAATATTAGTAGACAAATTTGATAAACTGGTTAATCTTACTTCTGCAGTAATCTTTTTTTTTCTAGAATTAAAACCAAATTTAGGAAGACGTCTATACAAAGGCATTTGACCTCCTTCAAAACCTCTACGAACACTACTACCAGATCTAGATTTTTGACCTTTGTGACCCCGACCCGCAGTTTTACCAAAACCTGATCCAATACCCCGGCCTAATCTTTTTCGATTAGTAACAGAGCCATAAGCTGGAGCAAGCGTATTTAAATACATATTTTATTCCTCTTGTGTTTTTAAAATATAAGAAATTTTATTAATCATACCTTGAATAGCAGGAGTATTTTTTCGTATTACTGTATGTCCGATATAACGCAGTCCTAGACCAGATAATGTTTTTTTATGTTTAGGAAGTCTTCCTATAGAACTTTTGATTTGAGTAATTTTGATATTTTTCATATAATAGAATTTATCCTGTTATTTCTTCAATGCACTTATTTCTTTTGGCAGCGATCATTTCTGGAGATTTCATATTCATTAGACCATTCATAGTAGCTCGTACTACGTTGATTGGATTGGTAGAACCATAAGTTTTAGCCAAGACATTTTGCACTCCTGCTACCTCTAAAACCGCGCGCATTGCTCCGCCTGCAATAATACCCGTTCCATCTGAAGCGGGTTTCATAAAAATTTTTGATCCAGTATGAGAGCCTTGCAATGCATGTTGTAAAGTTTTATTAATTAATGGAATAGTAATCATATTTCTTCTTGCTTTTTCCATGGCTTTTTGAATAGCAGCAGGTACTTCTCGAGCTTTTCCATAACCAAAACCAACTCTTCCATTACCATTTCCTACTACAGTTAAAGCGGTAAAAGAAAAAATTCTACCACCTTTTACAGTTTTTGAAACACGATTAACTGTGATCAGTTTTTCTTGTAAATCACTATTATTTTTTTTTTCAATGTTAGCCATTATGAAATGTTCACCCTAAAACTTAAGCCCAAATGCACGTGCAGATTCAGCTAATGCTTTTATACGACCATGGTACTTAAAACCAGATCGATCAAAAGAAACATTTTTTATTCCCTTTGACAGAGCTCTTTCTGCAATTATTTTTCCGATTTTTTCTGCAGCTTTTTTGTTTCCTGTATATTTTAAATGACATTTAATTTTTTTTTCTAAAGTCGAGGCAAATACTAAAACTTTAGATTCTTTAGAAGAAAGAATTTGTGCATACACGTGTCGAGAAGTACGATGTACTACTAACCTAATAGATTCTAGTTCTTTAAATTTAAAACGTGTTTTCATAGAACGACGTATGCGAGAAGCAATTTTATTTTTGATTGCGTTAATCATATTATTTCTTTTTAGCCTCTTTTATACGAATTTGTTCTTCTGAATAACGAACGCCTTTTCCTTTGTACGGTTCTGGAAGTCTATAAGAACGTAAATTAGCTGCAATTTGTCCAACTAATTGCTTATCTATCCCTTGAATAACAATTTCTGTTGGTGATGTATTTTCTGCACTAATACCTTGAGGCAAAGAATAAACAATAGGATGTGAATATCCTAATGACATATTAACTACATTTTCTTTAGTTACAGAGACTCGATATCCAACTCCAGATAACTGTAATTTTTTAATAAATTTTTTAGAAACACCAAGAATCATTGAATTTACAAGAGATCTAGCAGTTCCTGCTTGTGCCCAACCGTTATCACAACCTAAACGTGGAAAAAATGTTATTGTATTATTTAACAAACGCACTTCAACAGCATCATTAATAACACGCGAAAGATGTCCATATTTTCCTTTAATAGATATATTTTGCAAATTCAGTTGTACATCAATATCAGAAGGAACTATAATAGGACGTTTAGCTATACGAGACATTCTTCCTCCATTAAGCTACATAACAAACAATCTCACCGCCAAGACCGATTTTACGAGCTTCTCGGTCTGTCATAATACCCTTAGAAGTAGAGATTATTGCAATTCCAAGTCCATCCATTACTTCAGGCAGTTTGTTCTTTTTTTTATATATTCTTAAACTGGGACGACTAACACGTTTTATCATTTCTACAACAGGTTTGCCATTAAAATATTTTAATATAATTTCTAGTTCTAGCTTAGATTGTCCTATCACTTTAAATGTTGTAATATAACCTTCTTTTTGTAGCAGTGTAACAATTGATTTTTTTAATTTAGATGCAGGTATTTTTACAGAATATTTATTAGCTGAATGACCATTTCTAATGCGAGTTAACATATCTGCTACTGGATCTTGCATGCTCATTTTAAAACTCCAAAATTACTCAAATAAGTTTTACCAACTAGATTTTTTTAATCCAGGTATTTCACCTTTCATAGCAGCTTCTCTGACTTTAATTCGGCTTAATCCAAATTTTCGCAAAAATGCATGTGGTCGTCCAGTTTGACGACATCTATTTCTTTGACGCGATGGACTAGAATCACGTGGAAAAGATTGCAATTTAAACATAGCATCCCAACGATCTTTATCAGATAATACACTATTAGAAATAATTTTTTTTAGTTCAATACGTTGAGTATAAAATTTTTTTGCTAACTTTATACGTTTTACTTCTCTGGCTTTCATAGATTGTTTCGCCATATAACAACCTCAATTTTTATTTACGAAAGGGGAAATTGAAGGCAGATAACAACGCTTTACCCTCAAAATCATTTCTAGCTGTTGTAGTAATAGTAATATCTAAACCACGAAGACGATCAACCTTGTCATAATCAATTTCTGGAAAAATAATCTGTTCTCGTATTCCTAAACTATAATTACCTTGACCATCAAAAGCAGTATTTGATAATCCTCGAAAATCACGAATTCTAGGAATAGCAATCACAATCAAGCGCTCGAAAAAATCCCATTTTCTTTTTTTTCTTAACGTCACCTTACACCCAATAGGATAACCCTGACGAATTTTAAAGCCAGCTACAGACTTATGAGCTTTAGTTACTAAGGGTTTTTGTCCTGATATGGCAGTTAAATCTAAAATAGCATGATCTAAGACTTTTTTATCGACAGCAGCAGCTCCAACACCCATATTTAAAGTAATTTTATCAATTTTAGGAACTTGCATAACAGAACTAAACTTTAATTCTAACATTAATTTGTGAATTATTGTTGTTTTATAATAATCATATAATGTTGTCATTATGTTTATGTTATCCCCCTTTTATAGAAATCAAAATCATTTAATAATCTTACCATTAGATTTAAAAAAACGAATTTTTTTACCTTCTTCAAATCTAAAACCCACACGATCTGCCTTGTTAGATTCAGGGTTAAAAATAGCAATATTTGATATTTGAATAGGTGCTTCTTTTTCTACTATTCCGCCAATTTTATTTTGAGATGGTATAGGTTTTTGATGTTTTTTAACTAAATTTAAACCATTTATAATCGCTTTTTGTGAAGATAACATGTGTTTAATGATACCTTTTTTGCCTTTTTCTTTTCCTGTTAATATGATCACTTCATCATTACGACGTAATTTTGATGCCATGCGTTCATTCCTTTTAAATAAACATTTGATTCTAACTAAAGTACTTCTGGAGCTAATGAAATAATTTTCATAAACTTTTCTGTTCTTAGTTCACGGGTAACAGGACCAAATACACGAGTGCCTATAGGTTGTTCATTATTATTTAAAACAACGCAAGAATTAGTATCGAAACGAACAATAGAGCCATCAGAACGTCTTACTCCTTTTTTAGTCCTAACTATTACAGCTTTTAATACTTCTCCCTTTTTGACTTTACCTCTTGGTATAGCTTCTTTAATTGTAATTTTAACAATATCGCCGATATTTGCATATCGACGATGGGAACCACCCAACACTTTAATACACATTGCAGAACGTGCCCCAGAATTATCTGCTACATTTAAAATTGTTTGTTCTTGAATCATGTTTTTATGCTCCCCAATGTTTTCAATAAATAGAATGATGAAAAAAATAATTTTATTATAACATCAGTTATACGGTATTAATAGAAAACATGATATGACTTAAATTTTTTAATTGTATTTTAACTATGAAACATGTTTTTTAATAATTCGAAATAAGATCCAAGATTTTGTTTTAGAAATTGGACGAGATGCTTTAATTTCTACAAAATCACCTACAGAACATTCATTTTTTTCATCATGAATGTGTAACTTTGTAGTACGTTTGATAAATTTTTCATAAATAGCATGTTTTACAACACGCTCGATAGAAACAATAGCAGACTTTTGCATCTTGTTACTTAACACAAATCCCTTTAAAGTTCGTGTTTTATCCATTATGTAATCCTTCTCATCTCATGTAATACAGTTTTTACTTGTGCAATATTTCTGCGAACTTTTCTTAGCAAATGGGGTTGTTTTAATTTTCCAGATACAGACTGCATACGAAGATTAAATTGCTCTCTAAATAGTTGTATAAGTTCTATGTTAAGATCTCTTTTGTTTTTTGTTCGCAATTTAAAGATTTCTTTCATCGCACCACCATTTTTGACACAAAAATTGTTTTCACAGGTAACTTAGCAGCTGCTAATTTAAAGGCTTCTCGTGATTCTTCTTCTGTGACTCCATCTAATTCATAAAGAATCTTTCCAGGCTGTACTAAAGCTACCCAATATTCTACATTTCCTTTTCCTTTACCCATTCGAACTTCTAATGGCTTTTGAGTAATAGGTTTATCAGGAAAAATACGTATCCACATTTTACCTTGTCGCTTAATACAACGAGTAATAGCACGTCTAGCTGATTCAATTTGACGTGCAGTTAACCGTCCTCTATCAATAGCCTGTAAACCAAAAATACCAAAATTAATACTGGCACCAGAAGCTAAACCACGATTTCGTCCTTTATGCATTTTTCGAAATTTAGTACGTTTTGGTTGCAACATCAGAAACTCTCCTATCTTACATTATTTTCGATTTTTGCGATGCTGCTTTTTTGTTTGAACAGAAGGTTTTTCTAACTTGTCAATCGCTTCCATACCACCTAATATTTCACCTTTAAAAATCCATACTTTTACACCTATCACACCATATGTTGTATGAGCTTCGGAAGTACTATAATCAATATTTGCACGTAAAGTATGTAGTGGCACCCTACCTTCTCTATACCATTCTCTACGAGCTATTTCCGCGCCACCTAAACGACCACTAACTTCAACTTTAATTCCTTGTGCTCCCTGTCTCATAGCGTTTTGAACTGATCTTTTCATTGCGCGTCGAAACATGACTCTTCTTTCTAATTGCGAAGTAATGCTGTCTGAAACAAGCTTGGCATCAAGTTCAGGTTTTCGAATTTCAGAAATATTGATTTGCACTGGTACGTTAGTAATTTTAGCGATAGCTACTCGCAATTTTTCTACATCCTCTCCTTTTTTTCCAATAACAATGCCTGGTCTCGCAGTATAAATAGTAACACGAATACTTTTTGCAGGCCTTTCAATAATAATCCTAGAAATAGATGCTTTGGACAATTCTTGCATTAAAAATTGACGAACTTTATAATCACTATCTAAATTATTAGCAAAATCTTTAGTACCTGAAAACCAAACCGAATTCCATTTTTTTATTATACCTAGTCTCATACCATTAGGATGTACTTTCTGACCCATTATTATTTCTCTCCAATATTAACGATCAGATACGATTACCGTTATATGACTAGTACGTTTTAAAATACGATCTGCACGTCCTTTCGCACGCGGCATCATTCTTTTCATTGTTGAACCTTCATTAACGAAAATTTTTTTAATAATTAATTGATCAATATCAGCACCATTATTGTGTTCTGCATTCGCTATAGCAGACTCTAGAACTTTTTTTACTAACAATGCTGCTTTTTTTTTAGTATATGTTAGAATATCTAATGCTGTTGTCACATTTTTACCACGAATTAAATTTACAATCAAACGCAGTTTTTGAGCTGAAGATTTCGCTTGTCGATGTTGAGCTAATGTTTCCATTTATATTTCCTCTGCTTTAACGTTTTTTTACTTTTTTATCAGCGGTATGCCCTCTGTAAGTACGCGTTAAAGCAAATTCACCTAGTTTATGACCGACCATTTCTTCGGTAACAAATATAGGTATATGATTTCTACCATTATGAACAGATATTGTTAAACCGACCATATTAGGAAAAATTGTTGAACGTCTTGACCAAGTTTTTATAGGTTTTTTATCGTTTGTTTTAATAGATTTTTCTACTTTTTTAAACAAACTCAAATCAATATAAGGCCCTTTTTTAAGAGAACGTGGCATGTGAAAATGATCCTCTTTTGACATTGTTATTTAACACGATGACGTAGAATAAACCTTTCAGTACGCTTATTTTTACGAGTTTTTTTGCCTTTAGTTTGCACACCCCAAGGAGTTACAGGATGTTTACCAAAATTTCTCCCCTCTCCGCCTCCATGAGGGTGATCAACAGGATTCATTGCTGTACCACGAACAGTTGGGCGAACTCCTATCCAACGTGAAGCACCTGCTTTGCCCAATACTTTTAACATATTTTCTGAGTTTCCTACTTCACCGATAGTGGCTCTACAATTAGATCGTATTTTTCTAATTTCTCCAGAACGTAATCTTAAGGTAGCATACTGTTTTTCACATGCTACTAATTGCACATAACTTCCTGCTGCACGGGCAATTTGTCCTCCTTTACCTGGTTTCATTTCTACATTATGAATGAATGTTCCCGCAGGAATATTTTCTACAGGCAAACAATTTCCTATTTTAATAGGAGCATGAATTCCAGACATGACACTATCTCCTAGCTTCAAATTTTTTGGAGCTAAAATATAATTTCTTTGCCCATCTTTATATAATATTAGAGCAATATTAGAAGAACGATTAGGATCATATTCAAATCTTTGAACAATAGCTTCTATACCATCTCTAATTCTTTTAAAATCTACAATACGATATGCTCTTTTGTGTCCACCACCAATATGACGGGTTGTAATTCTTCCATTATTATTACGCCCTCCAGTCTTGCTCTTCTTTTTTAATAGAGAAGAATGCGGTTTTCCTTTATGCAAATCTTTATTGATGATCTTAATAACGTGACGACGACCTGGAGACGTTGGTTTACATTTCACAATTGACACTTTTTTTTTCCTTCAATTACTCTATATTTCCTATAAAGTCTAAATTATACCCTTTTTTTATTTTAATATAGGCTTTTTTCCAGTCACTTTTTTGGACAATACGATTAGATTGACGTTTTTTTTTCCCTTTTACTTTTAATGTTTTGACGTTATCTACTTCCACATCAAAAATTTTTTTAACCGCACATTTAATTTCATACTTGGTTGCATTTTTTAAAACTTTTAATACTATAGTATTACGTTTTTCTGCGGATATAGAAGATTTTTCAGAAACATGTGGAGCAAGTAATATTTTTAACAAACGTTCTTCTAAAATCATGCAAGCATCTCCTCTAATTGTTTAATTGCCTGAACAGTCATAATAACTTGATCCGGAACAATTAGACTAATAGGATTAATAGCATTTAAATTTTTAACATCCACTGAGTACAAATTTCTAGATGCAAGAAATAAATTATGCTCGATTTTATGTTTAATAATTAGTAACTTTTTAAAGTTTATATCTTTTAATTTTTCTATTAATAGTTTTGTTTTTGGTAAATTTAAAGAAAAATCGTTAAAAACTATTAATCGATTTTGACGTATTAGTTCGGAAAAAATACTTTTTAATGCACCACGATACATTTTTTTATTGACTTTCTGACCATATTCTTGTGGTTTTGCAGCAAACGTCACGCCACCTGATCGCCAAATTGGACTTCTAAAAGATCCTGCACGAGCACGACCTGTTCCTTTTTGACGCCATGGTTTTCTTCCTGAACCTGAAACCTCAGCACGACTTTTTTGAGCTCTAGTACCTTGACGAGTCGATGCTGCATAAGAAACAACAACTTGATGAATTAGAGCCTTATTAAAATCACGATTAAAAATGGTTTCAGAAACACTAAGAAAAGTCTGTATGTCTTTAACTACTAATTGCATTTTTTACTCCTCACTGCTCAAACCTTAATAGCTGGCTTAACGATAAGATTGCTACCAGTAGCACCGGGAACAGCGCCTTTTACCAAAAGAAGATTTTTTTTCTCGTCAACATCTACTATATTTAAACTTTGTACCGTAACACGATGATTTCCTAATTGACCTGCCATTTTTTTTCCCTTAAATACTCTACCAGGAGTTTGATTTTGTCCAATAGATCCAGGGACTCTATGCGACAAAGAATTACCATGAGTAGCATCTTGAGTAGAAAAATTCCAACGTTTTACTGTTCCGCTGAAACCCTTTCCTTTAGAAAATCCTGTAATATCAACTTTTTTGATATTTTTAAAAATATTTATATTAATGTTTTGTCCCACTTTAAAACAGTGATCTCGATTAATTCTGAATTCCCATAAACCTCTTCCTGGAACAACACCAGATTTAAAAAAATGACCTGATCTTGGTTTGTTTAACTTAGCTCTTTTGATTGTACCAGTTGTAACTTGAATCGCACAATAAAGATCAGTTTTTATGTTTTTTACCTGTGTGATACGATTTTCTTGAAGTTCAATGACTGTAACAGGAATTGAAGCACCCTCTTCAGTAAAAATACGAGTCATACCAAGTTTTTTTCCAATTAAACCAATCATTTTATGAATACCTTAATCATATATATCTATTTTTATTAACCTAAACTAATTTGCACGTCTACACCGGCAGCAAGATCCAGACGCATCAGTGCATCAACAGTTTTTTCAGTTGGCTCTACTATGTCAATCAAACGTTTATGTGTACGTATTTCATATTGATCACGAGCATCTTTGTTAACATGTGGAGAAACTAAAATAGTAAAACGCTCTTTTCGAGTAGGGAGAGGAATTGGTCCACGAACTTGCGCGCCAGTTCTTTTTGCTGTTTCAACAATTTCTGTAGTTGATTGATCAATTAATCTATGATCAAAAGCTTTTAAACGAATACGAATTCTTTGGTTCTGCATTATCCAGAACTCCATTTATATACAAAATAAAAATTTTATCTTCTCTAAATATCTAAATATATATTCAAGAGTAGATGCAATTAACTGTAAAAATATATAACTCCTATATCAGAAGTATTGTTCAAAAACATATTACATATATAAAATATATGTAAAATTGTTTAAAGGTTATGTTTAATCATATTATATAGTTGTTGTTGTAAATTATTAAAAAATGAGTTGTAAATAATAAAAAGTAATCAAGAAAAGAGCATTTTATACTCTTTTCTTAATAAAATCAACTAGATATCTAGTATAAAATAATTAAAACAAAAAATATCAATTTAAAACCTTAGAAACTACACCAGCACCGACAGTACGACCTCCTTCACGTATAGCAAAACGTAATCCATCGGTCATCGCAATAGGATTAATCAAGGTTACAGTCATTTTGATATTATCTCCTGGCATGACCATTTCAATACCCTCGGGCAATTCAATGGAACCAGTAACGTCAGTAGTTCTGAAATAGAACTGTGGTCGATATCCTTTGAAAAATGGAGTATGACGACCTCCTTCTTCTTTAGATAACACATAAACCTCAGATTCAAATGTTGTATGCGGATGAATACTACCTGGTTTTGCTAGAACTTGTCCTCTTTCAATTTCATCACGTTTTGTACCACGTAATAAGATACCTACATTTTCTCCAGCTCTACCTTCATCTAATAATTTTCTAAACATTTCTACACCGGTGCAAGTAGTTTTAGTAGTTTTTTTAATACCTACAATCTCTACTTCTTCACCAACTTTAATTACGCCTTTTTCTACTCTTCCAGTTACTACTGTACCTCTTCCAGAGATAGAAAACACATCTTCTATAGGTAATAAAAAAGGTTGATCAATTGATCTTTTTGGTTCAGGAATATAACTATCCAAAAACACAGATAAATCTAATATTTTTGATTCCCATTCAGGATCGCCTTCTAATGCTTTAAGCGCTGATCCACG
Organism: Buchnera aphidicola (Hyadaphis tataricae); assembly: GCF_005081445.1. Classification (NCBI taxonomy): domain Bacteria; kingdom Pseudomonadati; phylum Pseudomonadota; class Gammaproteobacteria; order Enterobacterales; family Erwiniaceae; genus Buchnera; species Buchnera aphidicola. The sequence continues at coordinate 556,304 of NZ_CP034873.1, forward strand.
AACAATAGGAGTATCATCTCCTGGAAAATCATATTGGGTTAATAAGTCACGAACTTCCATTTCTACTAACTCTAATAATTCTTCATCATCTACCATATCACATTTATTAAGAAAAACAACGATATAGGGTACTCCAACTTGTCTACCTAACAAAATATGTTCACGAGTTTGAGGCATAGGTCCATCAGTTGCGGCTACTACTAAAATAGCACCGTCCATTTGAGCAGCGCCTGTAATCATATTTTTTATATAATCAGCATGACCGGGACAATCCACGTGAGCGTAATGTCTTAATGCAGTATCATACTCTACATGAGAAGTATTAATCGTTATTCCTCTAGCTTTTTCTTCTGGAGCATTATCAATTTGATCAAAAGCACGTGCAGAACCACCATATTTTTTAGATAAAACAGTTGTAATCGCTGCAGTTAAAGTAGTTTTACCATGATCTACATGACCAATGGTTCCGACGTTTATATGTGGTTTTAAACGTTGAAATTTTTCTTTAGACATTATTTATTCCTTTGATAACATATTTTTTATTAAAAAATATTGTATACGTTATAGCAAAAAACTTCTACTTTTCTCTTTTTTCAATAATCATGGAAGCAATATTCAATGGTGCTTCTGTATATTTTAAAAATTCCATAGAATATGATGCCCGTCCTTGAGTTTGTGAACGCAAATCAGTAGCATAACCAAACATTTCAGATAAAGGAACGCATGCTTTAATAATTTTACCTATTGATAAATCAATCATTCCTTCAATCATTCCTCTTCTACGGTTTAAATCGCCTATTACATCCCCCATATAATCGTCTGGTGTTTCCACTTCAACTTTCATAATAGGTTCTAACAATATTGGTTTTGCTTTTTTAAAACCATTTTTAAATGCTATAGAAGCAGCTAATTTAAATGCTAATTCAGAAGAATCAACATCGTGATATGAACCAAAATAAAGACGAACTCCAATATCTACAACTGGATAACCCGCTAACGGTCCATATTTTAATTGTTCTTGGATACCCTTATCAATTGCAGAAATGTATTCATTGGGTATTATTCCTCCTTTTATATCATTAATAAATAAATACCCTTCACCTCCTGGTTCTAATGGAAACAATTCTATAACAACATGACCATATTGACCTCTGCCTCCTGATTGCTTAATATGTTTTCCTTCAATATCTTGAACTTTATTCAAGATCGTTTCACGATACGCTACCTGAGGTTGTCCAATATTTGCATCTACACTAAATTCACGTTTCATTCGATCGATAATAATTTCTAAATGTAATTCGCCCATTCCAGAAATGATAGTTTGATTTGATTCTTTATCAGTACGTACTCGAAAAGATGGATCTTCTTTTGCTAATCTACCTAAAGCTAAACCCATTTTCTCTTGATCTACTTTAGTTTTAGGTTCTACAGAAATAGATATCACTGGCTCTGGAAATTCCATTTTTTCTAAAATAATTGAATGATTTAAATCACACAAGGTATCTCCAGTTGTCACATCTTTTAAGCCGATAGCAGCTGCTATATCGCCTGCGTATACTTCTTTAATTTCTTCTCGTTTATTCGCATGCATCTGAACAATTCTACCAAATCTTTCTTTTTTATTTTTTACAGAATTAAAAACAGTGTCTCCAGATTTTACAACTCCTGAATATACTCTAAAAAACGTTAAATTACCGACAAATGGATCGTTAGCAATTTTAAAGGCTAACGCAGAAAAAGGAGCTGCGTCACTTGAAATTCTAACAGCAGGTGTGTTATTCGAACTTCCTTTAATATCTTGAATTTCATTTGGAGCAGGTAAATATTCGATTATTGCATCTAATAAAGCTTGAACACCTTTATTTTTAAAAGCTGAACCACATGTAATCAATACAATTTCGTCATTTAAAGCTCTTTTTCTTAAACCGGATTTAATTTCTCTTTCAGACAACAATTCACCATTCAAATATTTTTCTAATAAAAGTTCATCAGATTCTACAGCAGATTCAATGAGTTTTTGATGCCATTTTTGAGCTAAAATATCCATATCTTTTGGAATATTATCGTAAATAAAAGTTAATCCTTGATCACTATCTTGCCAATAAATAGCTTTCATTTTAATTAAATCTATCACACCAATAAAATTTTCTTCTGATCCAATAGCTAATTGCAAGGGAACAGGATTGGCGCCTAATCGTATTTTAATTTGATTGACTACTTTTAAAAAATTTGCACCCATACGATCCATTTTATTAACGAAAGCAATCCGAGGCACATTATATTTATTTGCTTGACGCCAAACAGTTTCTGACTGAGGTTGGACTCCTCCAACAGCACAATAAACCATAACAGCACCATCTAATACACGCATAGATCGTTCTACTTCTATAGTAAAATCTACATGTCCAGGAGTATCGATAATATTGATTCTATGTGGTTTAAACTGTTTTGCCATACCACTCCAAAATGCAGTAGTAGCCGCTGACGTAATGGTGATACCTCGTTCTTGCTCTTGTGCCATCCAATCCATGGTGGCAGCGCCATCATGTACTTCACCAATTTTGTGATTAATACCGGTATAAAATAAAATTCTTTCAGTTGTAGTAGTTTTTCCAGCATCTATATGAGCACTAATTCCAATGTTACGATAACGAGCAATAGGTGTTATACGAGACATTATCTTTCTCTTATGTTTAGTTTTTTTGAACAATTAAAATCTGTAAGGAAAATTAAGATGATTGTCTCAACATCATCTATAAAAATGCAAAATTATTACACGATACTATTTACCAACGATAATGAGCAAAAGCTTTATTAGCCTCTGCCATTTTATGGATTTCTTCTTTCTTTTTTACTGCGGCGCCTCTGTTTTCTACTGCATCATATAATTCATTTGACAAACGCAAAGACATTGATTTATCTGTTCTTTTACGAGCGGATTCAACAATCCAACGCATAGCTAAAGCGTTTCTTCTAATTGGCCGCACTTCAACTGGAACTTGATAAGTAGACCCGCCAACACGACGTGATTTGACTTCCACTATTGGACGAACATGTTCTAAAGCTATTTCAAATACTTCTAATTCTTTTTTATCGGTACGTTTAGATAAATTTTTTAATGCAGTATAAACAATAACTTCTGCGATGGATTTTTTACCATCCACCATAAGAATATTGATAAATTTAGCTAGTAATTCGGAAGAAAATTTTGGATCAGGTAAAATTTTTCTAGCACCAATAATACGACGACGTGGCATAAATACTCCATATAATTTAAATAAAAAAATAATCATGTTATCTTATAATAATAGAACTATTTCATGCTTTAGGTTTTTTAACTCCATATTTAGAGCGTCCTTTTTTGCGTTCTTTAACACCGGCACAGTCTAATGAACCTCTAACAATATGATATCGAACTCCTGGTAAATCTTTAACCCTACCACCTCTAATCAAAATTACAGAATGTTCTTGTAAATTATGCCCTTCTCCTCCAATATACGCAGTCACTTCAAACCCATTAGTTAACCTTACACGACATACTTTTCTAAGTGCTGAGTTAGGTTTTTTAGGTGTTGTTGTATATACTCTAGTACACACTCCTCTTTTTTGAGGGCTCCCATCTAATGCCGGAACATTACTTTTAATTACCTTACGTACACGTGGTTTACGCACTAATTGATTTACTGTGGCCATTTAAACTCCTATGATTGATTGATTTTTATTTAAAATACTTACATTTATATTAATAAATTATTGTTATGAAAACATACATTGGGATTGGATATAATAACATTAACCGCATAACTTAGCATATTTACCAAGTCATTTGTTGTTTGTGTTTAATAGTCAATGAAACGAAATGAATATAACTAATTAGAGTAAATTTATTAGAAATGTATTGATCAATACCACGAGCATAAACATCTTCTTTAAGAAGATATAATCTTGCTGGAGACATAACGATATTTTTTAAAAAAACACTATTTTTTAATGCAATCAACACGCCATCTTGTAAAGCTAAAAAATCATCTGATGGTTTTAACATACTGATAATAAGAGAAGTGTTACTTTCAAAAGGAGATTTCATTAAAGTATGCAACATATTTAAATACCTTAAAAATTAACAATTACATCATAATCATCTAATTTTAAACGTAACACATCCAGATCTAATATATTAACCTGTAATATAAATTGTCTATAATTATATAAACCTCTTGCTAATAATGATGATTTGCAGCAATAAAATGTTTTAATATTATAAAAAGATAGTACAGAAAACGAAGCAGTATAATTCCTTGCTAAAATATTTTCTGATTTATAATTTTTTATTAATTGCAATACACCATCACCAATAAAAAATAAACTAATTTCATTGATGATAGATGAAATACTTAAAACAGCATCTAAACCTTCTCTTCCAAAACTAGTTCCATGCGGAGCATGAGTAAAAATAACAGCAACGCTATTCATTAAGATAAATATACCAATTAAAATTGTATTAAACGATCACATTTTTTTATAGCACAAGCTAACTCTATCAATCCGCTCAACTCAAAAAAAATAGCCAAGTTTCCATTTTGGGTATCTAAATTTAATATTTTTTTTTCTGCGATAACACCTCTTCTCATTGCAGCGCTGTTACAAACGTATAAATTTACATGATGTTTTTTTTTTAATTTTTGCCATGCTTTAATTAAATCAAATTCATCGTTCGCTGGTGTAGTCATGCTATTAGCATTCAGCACTCCATCACAATAAAAAAAAATACTTTTTAAATGATGCACCGTGTTAACTAAAGCCTTGCAAAACAAAAAAGCAGTACTGGCATTTTGCGTACCATAAGGAGCACCGGTAACTAATACTGTATAATTCATATTTAAATATTTTTATAATGCAATCAACATGAATAAAGAAAGGGTAAACTATTCTGAAGAAATAACATCTAATAATTCTATATTAAAAATTAAAGTAGAATTACCCGGAATACCATTAACAAATTTATCTCCATATGCTAAATGAGGTGGTATAACTAATGTAATTTTTCCACCTTTTTTGATATGCTTTAAACCTTCTTGCCAACCTAATATAACATCTTTTAACATTAATGATACGGGCTCGCCTCTTTTATAAGAATTATCAAATTCTACACCATTAATAAAAGAACCTTTATAATGTAAAACAATCTTTGTATCGTTAGTTATCGTCTCTCCTGATCCTGGATTTTCTACGAGATACAAGAGTCCACTAGCGGTTTTTTTGACATCTTTATTTTTAGAAAATTTTTTCATGTATAGTGCTCCTTTGATAAAATTTTCTTTAGTATTTTTTTCTAATTCTATTTTTGTTGCATTTTTTAATCTTTCTTCTAATTTTGTAAGAATTGACGCAATTTCTTGATGAGATAATTTTAAATTTCCAGAAATCACATCTTGAACTCCCTGCAAAAGACTATTTTTGTCTAAATGAATACCTATTTTTTTTTGTTTTTCAAAAGATTCATTAATATAATGACCTAACGACACACCTAAAGCATAACCTGATTTATCATCATCGTTTTCAAATTTTTTTGTTTCTTTAGAAAAAGATGTCAGATGAACACTATTGAAAAATATTGGTTCTGAAAATGATTTTGGAACGAGTAATATCATAAATATTAATATTATTTTTTTAAAATTAAACAACATCGTTGATTACTCCCAAAAACGTATTAAAGTATATTCAAACAATACACATATAAATATTAGATTGATTTAAAAAAAACAGTTACATAACAGGGTCATTTTACATTCCAAATATATCACTAAAAATATTTTTTCATGAGCAATGATTTAATATAGACGATATTATTAGAAAAATTTTTGTAAATTGTTTTAAAAATGTCTCATAAGTTTTGATTGATTATATTATTTATGATGTTTTTAAATATTATTAATTATGAAAATATTTTGATATTTTTAGAATTGTAAATAGTAAGTTTATAAATTACAAATTAATGCGATGTTTAAATATAATGACAACAAATACAGTATTATTTCATAGAATATTTTTATATTTCAAAAAACATTTGATAAAAATGTCATTTAATCTATTTTATCAAAAAACTCTTAAAAGAATTTTTTATAATTTCAGTAAAATATCTTATATTTGTAAAGACGATTTTTTAACTATAAATGATATTATCTGATATACAAGTTTATTTACATAAAATAAAGCCAATTGAAACAAAAACATTCATCAAATACAATATATGATGAAGAAAATCAACTATTGAGTTAATTTAAGAATTGATTTATTAATAATAATATTGATAACATTTCATATATTATTTTACGATTTATAAAAATATTATTGTGAAAACAGAAATGATCAAAATTGTGTGTTATTCATGAATATTTTCTACTATATAAGATATGCATAAACATCAAAATTAATCTTGAAAACTATTACTCGTAAAAAATATTTTTTGATAAAAAATTTATCATGTTAATTTAAAAATATTTATTTTTTACAATAAAATATACATTATTTTTCATTAAATTTAAACTGAAATATTTTAATATTTATCAAACTTAATGTGAAAGAAAAAAAACATTATATTATGTCGAATAACACATTTATAGTTATACAAAAAACTATACTTGTATGGATTTCAAATTGTCATCATAGGTGACTAAAAATGAAAAATATCAATCAAATAGGTCTTACGTGGATTAGTTTTCTATCATATGCTTTTACAGGTGCGTTAGTTGTTGTGACTGGCATGATTATGAAGAACATTGCACAATATTTTAATTTGTCTATAGCGGAAATGAGCAATACCTTTACGTATTTAAATGCAGGCATATTAATATCAATTCTATTGAATTCATGGATCTCAGGAATTATATCATTAAAAAAACAATTAATATCAGGATTTTTTTTAACAATAATAGCTATATTAGGAATTATCTATTGCAAAAGTATACTTTTTTTCTCAATCAACATGTTCATACTTGGATTAGTCAGCGGTATTACTATGTCAATAGGTACATTTCTTATTACACATTTATACTCAGGATCAAAAAGAGGATCTAGATTATTATTGACCGATTCATTTTTTAGTATGTCAGGAATGATATTTCCTATTATTGCAGCCTATCTTCTAGAAAAAAATATTATTTGGTACTGGATCTATATATACATAGGAGGAATTTATTTATTAATTTTTATTTTAACAATGAATTTAGATTTTCCAAAAATAAAACACAATATAGAAACTTTACATCGTTCCGAAAAAATCTGGAATATGAATGTTATTTTATTATCTATTTCAGCAATGTTATATATTTTAGGACAATTAGGATTTATTTCCTGGGTTCCGCAATATGTATCTGAACATGTAAAAATTCATCTTGAGAAAACTGGAATTTTAGTAAGTAATTTTTGGATGTCTTATATGATTGGTATGTGGTTTTTTAGTGTTATAATAAAATTTTTCAATTTATATCATATGTTTATGTTTTTGTCTAGTATTTCTACATTACTAATGTATTATTTTATTCATGGTGACAATTTATTGATGCTTAAATACGTGATTGTTGGGTTAGGTTTTTTTTCTAGTGCTATTTATACAATCATCATCACATTAACATCGTTACAAACTATAAAACCATCACCAAAATTAATTAATTTAATTTTATTATTTGGCACAATAGGAACATTATTGACATTTATTATAACCAGTCCAATCGTAGAAAAACAAGGATTATATGCTGCTTTAATCACTTCGAATATTATGTATAGTATAGTATTTTTAATTTCTGTTTTGATTTTTTTCAATAAAAAAACATAAAAAATTAACATATCGATTAAAAATTTTTTTTATTATTTAAATAATAATCCTGAAAATAAACTAGAAAAAATCGTTTCTGGTTTATTTAAAAAGGTGAAAAAAATTTAATTCAGAATAAATTTTTTTTAACGTAGTTTCGGCTTTCAATTGTGCTTTCATAGAACCTTCATAAGCTATTTTTTTTAATAAAGTCTCATCACAACGATAATCAGTATAACGTCTTTGTAATTTATGTAAAAATTTTGATACGGCGTCTGAAACAATCTTTTTAAATTCTGTATACATAACTCCTTGCAATTCTTTTGATAAAACATGCACATCTTTATTGCTAATAGCGGAAAAAATTTCTAATAAATTCGAAATACCTGGTTTATTTTTTATATCATAATATATTGCAGATGGTCTATCAGAATCAGTAACAGACTTGTTAATTTTTGAAACAACAGAGGAAATATCATCTAATAAAAAAATGACATTATTTTTATTAATATCAGATTTAGACATCTTTTTTTTTGGTTCTAACAAAGCCATAATTTTAGATCCATACTGATTAATTATTGGTGTGGGTAAAGCAAATACATCACCATATATAGAATTAAAACGATCAGCTATCGTTCTTGTTAATTCGATGTGCTGTTTTTGATCATATCCTACAGGAACAACATTTGTTTGATACAATAAAATATCCGATGCCATTAAAATAGGATAATTAAATAAACCCAAATTAGTTTTTGGTATATACTTTTCCCCTTGTGTCCCTTTCACTTTAAATTGAGTCATACGTAATAATTCAGAAAACCGAGCAAAACAATTTAAAATCCAGCTTAACTGACTATGTTGATGTACATGTGATTGAATAAAAACAATACTTTTTTCAGGATCAACACCACAAGCTAAATAGAATGATAAAGCATCCAAAGTTCTAGTTTTTAAAAATGAATAGTTTTGTATTGTAGTAAGTGCATGTAAGTCCGCCACACAATATAAACATTCGTAATTAGACTGCATTTTAGACCAATGACGCATAGTTCCTATGTAATTTCCAATGGTCAAGTTACCAGAAGGTTGTATAGCACTGAAGACAATAGGTTTAGAAGACATAATTATATACTCTATGTAAAAAATTAATGAATGGATGTTGAGCAAGTATGTTGCAATGTTTTACGAATTTTTTTAATAATGAGATTATAATTAGAATATTGAAATATTCCTGTTCCCATGACAAAAACATTTGCTCCACAATGTGCTATTTCAGATATATTTTCTAATTTTACACCTCCATCAACTTCTAAAAAAATATCTAAACCACTATCATCAATAATTTTTCGCACATCTCGTATCTTATTAAATGTAGAAGGTAAAAAAGATTGATTACCAAATCCTGGATTGACCGACATCAGTAAAATCACATCTAATTTTTCTAACACATAATCAAGAAAATGTAAAGGTGTAGCAGGATTAAAAGCTAATCCAGCTTTGCATCCATGATCTTTAATTAAATGCAATGTGCGTTCAATATGCTGTGTAGCTTCTGGATGAAAAGTAATAAAAGAAGCTCCAGCTTTAGCAAACTGTGGGATTAAATTATCTACGGGTGTGACCATTAAATGAACATCTATAGGCACTTCAATTTTATAATTTCTTAAAGATTCTAAAATCATAGGGCCCATAGTTAAATTAGGAACATAATGATTATCCATTACATCAAAATGTATTAAATCACTTCCTGCATCTATCACTTTTTTTGCATCTTTTCCTAAACAAGCAAAATCAGCAGACAAAATTGATGGCGCTATAAAAAATTTTTTCATATTAATTGTCCTAAATTTTATTATATATAATAAGATGATTATATATTTTTAATGTATATTAATTACTAGAAGTTATTAAAATAATTCATAAAATATTTATTAACATGTGAATTTTTAATAAGAAGGAATACAAAATAAAAGATACATAATTAAGAAAACAAATCTTTATGAAATGAAAAAAACAAAATACTAATTATTTAAATGACACAATACCATGCATGATAATTAGTTTAGAAAATTTTTAAACATTAAAAAATACAATGTCGTTTGTTCTATGACTGAACATGTAATATCTATTTAAAAAAATGCCATTACATTTTTTTAAAGAAAATTATATTTACTTCTATAAAACATATTCTAGAATATAAAATACATATTTTTTATTATCAATATTTTTGATCTCATCCAAAAAATCTAACTTGTATTGTTTTGTTAGATTAATATGAAACATATTGTTTTTAAAAAATCACAATAACAATCAAAAAATTTAAAAAAATAGATTTCATATCAATCACAACATATCATTATAGATAAATATATTTTATATATAAATATTATTGCGAATCCTTAATTGCGGTTAAAATAACATTTTTGTCTATATTGCTATAAACTTTCACTTTTCCAATAGATAAAGGCAATACTAATCTGATATCTCCAGCAATTACTTTTTTATCTCGCATCATGTAAGGAATGTATGAAGATGCAGACATGTTTTTAGGTCCTGTTATAGGTAAGAAAGATCTTTTTAAAAGGTTAACAATTCTGATAAAATCTGATTCTTTTAGATATCCAAGTTTTTTTGAAGTTCTTGCGGCCATTACCATACCTACTGATATTGCTTCACCATGTAACCAACTTCCATAACCAGCATGAGCTTCAATAGCATGTCCATATGTATGACCCAAATTTAATAACGATCGCAAATTATTTTCTCTTTCATCACTGGATACTAATTTTGATTTGAATTCACAGCATTTTTTTATGCAATAGGATACTGAATTATGATCAAGAGATAAAATTTTTTCTATATTGTCTTCTAACCAATAGAAAAATTCTTTATCAAAAATAATAGCATATTTAATCACTTCTGCTATTCCTGATACCAATTGATTACGAGGTAATGTTGTCAAAAAATCTATATCAATAATGACTGAAGAAGGTTGCCAAAAAGAACCTATCATGTTTTTGCCGAGTAAATGATTTACAGATGTTTTTCCGCCAATAGAAGCATCTACTTGAGCTAAAAGCGTGGTTGGAATTTGAATAAAACTTACACCTCTTTGATAAACAGATGCTACAAAACCAGTTAAATCACCTATAACACCACCTCCTAATGCAATTAAAGTTGTATCTCGAGTGTGTTGTTTTTCTAACAAAGCAGATATAACTAATTCCATTTCATTTAATGTTTTGTGTTGTTCTCCGTCAGAAATGATAATTTGATCTATTTTTATTCCTGCTTTTCTCAAATAAAAAAGTATTTTATCCTTGAAAAGATTTGCTAATGTTTTATTAGTAACCAACATTGCTTGATTGCCAGATTTTAAAGGAAAAAAAATATTATCTTTTTGAATAATTCTAGATCCGATATTAATAGGATAAGTGCGTTTTCCTAGAATAACTTTCAACTGTTTCAAATTTTTTACACTCCATTAATTATTTATTCTAAGTGAAAAACTAAATTTTTTCTAATAAACGGATTATGTTAAAAGCAACAGATTTTGAACTATATTCATCAGTTTTTACTGTAATATCTGCAATTTCTTCATATAATGGATTTCTTTTATTTGCTAATTCTTCTAAAATGATACGATTATCAATAGAAACATTTAGCAAAGGTCTTTTTTTATCTCTTTTAGTACGTTCTAATTGCTTTTCAATTGTAGTTTCTAAATAAACTACAATTCCTCTAGCTGATAAAAAATTACGAGTTTCCTTAAAAGAAACTGAACCTCCACCAGTAGCAAGAATGATGCCTTGTTTTTTAGTTAATTCATCAATAATTTTTTTTTCTCTTAAACGAAAACCATGTTCACCCTCTACATCAAAAACCCAGCTAATATCTGCACCAGTTCTTTTTTCAAGTTCTTGATCAGAATCAAAAAAGTCTATATTTAATTGTTGAGATAATTGACGACCAATTGTACTTTTTCCAGCACCCATAGGTCCTATTAAAAAAATATTTCTTTTCTCTGCCATGTTTAATACTACTAAATAATGCGTTAATAAAATCTTTTCTCGGTATATTTTCCGGAAAGACATAAATAAAACTAGATGATATAATACTCTTCAATATATATTCTTTTATATCAATGAAAATTATTTAAAAATAAAAAACTGAATCAAAAAATACGGAAAAGATCATTTTTACTTGCATTCTTTATAGAAAAAAATATTTTATTTGTCATGGTTGAAAAAATTAAAACGTAATAAATATATTCTATCAGAACGAATATATTTTTTAAAAGAGATTTATTATCTATAAAAAATAAAAAATATGATTTATAATGACATATACCATATTTTAAAGACTTGACGTGATTATGCTAATTCAATTAAAATATTCATTACTGTATTATAGTTTAGTTTTTCTTTTCTCAAAAAGGTGAGATGTCCGAGAGGCTTAAGGAACACGCCTGGAAAGCGTGTATATGGTAACGTATCAAGGGTTCGAATCCCTTTCTCACCAAAAAAACACTCAACTTTTTTAAAAAATTTTTATTTGATTGTTAAAGCAGTTTCTAAAGCTATATGCATCATATCATGAAAACTAGATTCTCTATCTTTTGAAGATAGTTTATCCTTGTTAATAAGATGATCAGATACTGTACATATTGATAATGCTTCAGCATTTAGTTCAGATGTAACACCATATATTCCTGCTGTTTCCATATCCACACCTAGAATATTATATTGATTTAAAATCTTTAACATCTTTTGATCGTTATTATAAAAAGAATCTGTTGTGAAAAAATTACCAACATGTACCTCAATATTAATATTTTTTGCAGCATCTACAGCGCTACGTATCATATTAAAATTACCAATGGCAGCAAAATCATGATTATTAAATTTAATTCGATTAAACTTAGAATCAGTACAAGCTCCCATACTAATTACTATATCACGTAATTTAATATCGTTTCTTACAGCGCCACAGGTTCCTATTCGAATAATGTGTTTAACATTATATTCTACAATTAATTCTCTGATGTATAGGGCAGCAGATGGTATTCCTATACCATGACTCATAACTGAAACTTTCTTATTTTTATAAAATCCAGTATAGGCTAACATTAAACGAACATTATTTATTTGATTAGAGTTATTTAAATAATTTTCAGCAATGTATTTTGCTCTTAAAGGATCACCTGGCATAAGAACTATATCAGAAAAATCATTTTTATTACTATTTATATGAGGTGTAGGCACTAATTTTTTCCTTTTTAAGATATACAAAAATTTCTTACAAAAATTTAAAGCATATTGATTCCATATGACATCTCGGATAATGAAAAATATCGAGCAATAGTTTGACCTATATCTGCAAATGTTTTTCGATGCCCTAAAAAACGCGCTTTAATTCCTGGAGAATAAATTAATATAGGAACATTTTCTCTAGTATGATCGGTTCCAATCCAAGTTGGATCACATCCATGGTCTGCAGTCAATATTAATAAATCATTTTTTTGGACTAAACTCATGATATTAGTTAATTGTTTATCAAAAAATTCTAAACCTCGAGCATATCCAGATACGTCACGACGATGCCCCCAATGTGAATCAAAATCTACTAAATTAGTAAATACAATAGTATTATTTTTAGATATTTTTATTTGATTGATAGTATCATTACATAATCTTTTTAAACCAGTAGATTCAATTTTTTTGCTAATACCAACGCCAGCATAAATATCAGAAATTTTTCCAATGGCAATGACCGTGCCTTTTTTTTCATCTATCAGTTTTTTTATTACTGTTGTAGAAAAAGGTTTCATTGAAAAATCTTTCCTACTGCCTGTACGTTGAAAAGTTAATTTATCTTTTCCAATAAAAGGTCTTGCGATAACTCTAGCAACTTTATATGAACACTGATCTAAAATAACACGAATATTTTCACATAATTGATAAAGATTCGATATACCAAAATAAACTTCATGACATGCTATTTGAACAACAGAATCCGATGAAGTATAAATAATTGGTTTTTTTGTTGTGATATGCTCTTCTCCTAAAGAAGCAATAATTTCAGTACCTGAAGCATGACAATTTCCAATAAAACCTTTTAAGTCGCAGTCTTGAATGATTTTTTGTAAAAGTTGTTTAGGAATACTATCTTTCAGTTTACTAAAATAAAACCAATCATCTAAAACAGGAACTCCTGCTATTTCCCAATGTCCTGAAGTCGTATCTTTTCCAGAAGAGATTTCACTAGCAAAACCATAATTAGCAATAATATTTTTATTATAATTAAAACCCAAAGGATATTTACCCGTAGATTCTTTATATGCTTCAGTTATGCCTAAATTTACTAAATTTGGAATATGCAAAGGACCTTTTCTTTGTATATTTGCTTGTCCTAAAAAACAATTGTTTGCTATATGTCCAAAAGTATCCGCACCAACATCGTTAAATTTTCCTGCATCAATACTAGAACCAATTCCAAAAGAATCTAAAACAATTAGAAAAACTCGTTTCATTATCAAGTGTCCAAAACAATTAATTAAGAAAATAGTTATATTATTTATTTATAAATTATTGCTCTGTAATTTTTGTTAAATCAAAAGCAATATCAGAATATGCGTTCATAACGATCTTTAAATTAGCAGTACTCGGTGCTAAATATATTAAAGTTTTGAAGGCATCATAAGCTAAATGCATACGATTATTTTTTTTAAAATCATCAATAATAGAATTATTCTTACACCTAATCCATCTAGCTAGAGTAACATTGACTTTTTCATATATTACTTCTATGTTATATTCTATTTTTAAACGCTGTATGACTACATCAAATTGCAACGTTCCAATAGCTCCTAAAATCACATCATTATTATGTATTCGATAAAATATCTGTATCGCCCCTTCTTCTGATAATTGAGCTAGACCTTTTTTTAATTGCTTTTTTTTAAGAGGATTTTTTAAATCAATTTTACAAAATATTTCTGGAGCAAAACTAGGCATGCCAATAAATTTTATGTTTTCGCCTTCTGTAAATGTATCGCCAATTTTAATAGTACCATGATTATGAAATCCTATAATATCACCAGGATAAGCTTTATCTATTGAGAATCTATCGCCAGCTAAAAAACAAAAAGCATCAGAAACTATGATAGTTTTTTTTGCTTGTACATGTTTTAATTGCATTCCTTTTTTATACTTTCCTGACACTATTCTCACAAACGCTATACGATCACGATGTTTTAAATCCATATTTGCTTGAATTTTAAAAACAAATCCTGTAAATTTTTTTTCATAAGGAGCTACTTTACGTTTGTTAGTATGACGATACGAGGGAGCAGGAGCCCATTCTATCAAACTCGTTAATATATGATCTATGCCAAAATTTTTAAGAGCACTGCCAAAAAAAATAGGACTAGATTTACCTTTCAAAAATTTCTGATGATTAAATTTAGGATATAAATTAATGATTAACTCTAATTCTTGAAGAATATAGTCAACTGATGGTATATCAATTTTTTGATCTAATAAAATTTTAGATAAGGTATATATGTTATTGCAAACTAAAAAATTCTGTTTATCAAATCTATTGTTTTGATACAAATCAATGATTTTCTTATGAATATGATAAACACCTTTAAAATTTTTTCCACAACTTATTGGCCAAGTGATTGGAGTGCATTGTAGTTTTAACTCTTTTTCAATTTCATCTAAAATGTCTATTGGTTCAAGACTATCACGATCTAACTTATTAATAAATGTGATAACAGGAGTATTATGAATACGCGTTACTTCTATTAATTTCTTTGTTCTATCTTCAATGCCTTTTGCTGCATCAATAATGATCAAACAACAATCGACAGCGGTCAAAATACGATAAGTATCTTCTGAAAAATCTTGATGACCTGGAGTATCTAATAAATTAACTAAAATATTTTTATATTGAAATTGTATTACTGAAGTAGTAACAGAAATACCTCTTTGTTTTTCAATATCCATCCAATCTGATTTTGCATATTTTTTATTTCCTCTACCCTTTACTACTCCAGAAGTACGAATTACTTTGCCAAGTAACAACATTTTCTCAGTAATAGTAGTTTTTCCAGCATCAGGATGAGAAATAATCGCGAATGTTCTTCTTTTGTTTAATTCTTTTTCATAATTTGAATTCAACATAATATGCAAGTGCTCATTATAAAATATTTAATTTAAAACAATTAATACATCAACATGCACACAGCAAAAATTGTTTCATTAATATTAAATGCAACATCTTTTATATTTTTTTAAGTTGTGTTGTTAGAAATGTTTATCGAAACACAAAAAATTCATGATGTTTTCTTGAAACATTTTTAAATAATTTTAGTGTATTTAGTATTTGATGTATATATTCAAAAAAATAAAATTCAAGTTTTTGTTATTTAAATCGCATTACAAATGCAAATCATTAACGATTTAATAAAAACATAGAATGAAAAAATTGATAATAAAATTATGCCGTTTTTATAAAAAATTATTCATAATTACATTTTGAATTATCTTTAATTTTTTATAAAAATATCTATTATATTGCACCGAAAGCATAAGTAATAAATTATAGTTATTTATCTATAATATTAGATATGATTGCAATAAACTTAAAACAATTGTTCTTTATTAAAAAAAATTTACATTATAAAAAATTGTTTAATATTTTAAAAAAATTAAATATGGTTGTATTGTTTGATATTTTTAAAGTGTTATCGTTTTTAAAAAAAACACAAAAATTTTAAAAAAAAGATAAAATCATAAAAATCTAAAAAATATTAATTTAATACAGTCATTTTTTAGGCAATTTATCTTTAAAAATATTTTTAAAACTATGTTTTTATTATAGAATCATGGATGATAGTTATAAGTTAAGAATACTTAAAATTCCAGTAGATTGTTATCTCTTAAAATGTATGGAGATTTTTACATCTATTTATTTAAATTACGTGAAAGATGCTTGTGATGAAATAAATGTAGTTTCAATCTAGAAGAGTAAAATGTGAATAGATCTAAAAAAACATATTTTTAAATATACAATTAGTATTCATTGTTGATAATATTAATATGCTTTTTAAAAACAATGAATCAATAGTGTTATCTATTCGTTGCATATAAACATATTTTTACATTCAAAAAAATGCAAGACAGCTAATAAAAAGAATGTTTTCCATGTAAGTGTTTTGTTTCATCACGGACTTCTTGTATTTCAGGAAACAAACGTAACATTTTTTTTTCAACAGTTTCTTTTAACGTCAATCCAATCATTGAACATCCATTACAACCACCTTGAAACTTTATTATTGCAATACCTCTCGAATTAATTTCGATTAATTCAACCGATCCTCCATGCATAGATAGCTGAGGATTAATTTCGGAATGCAAAAAATATTTTACTTTATCTTCTAATAATGAAAATTTTCTTTTCAAAATATTAAATTTAGAATATGGTGCTTTTAAGGTTAACTGTGAACCTAAGTTATCATGTACAAGATCGATCTCAGAGTTTTTTAAATACGAAATAATATTTTTATTGACATAGATAAAAAATCCATCATATTTTAATTGAATATCTGACGTCTCTATTTCATCTTCTAAACAATAAGAAAGTCCACATTCTGCATGAGGCGTGCCAGGATTTATGATAAAAATACGTATTTGAGTTCCTAAAGGTTCTTTGAGTAGTAGTGATTGAAAATGTTTTTGTGCATTTTTAGAAACATTAATCATAATAGTTATTATAATAAATTTTAATATATTAAAGATTTTAGTGTTTTATTCTAATAAATACAAGAACATTTAAATCAAACAATATATTTAATTAATGATGATAAAAATCAATTATATCATATACAAATAATGTAAAGAGAAAAAATGCAAAATTTTTATTGGAATACGATAGGAAAAGGAAAAATCAATATTGTTTTGTTAAGTGGATGGGGAATTAATGTAAAAATCTGGTTATTTATCATAAAACAACTTCCACCGTGTTTTAAATTTCACTTGATAGATCTTCCTGGATTAGGAAAAAACAAAGAATTGGATCCAATGAAAATAGATCAAATTATTTACATGTTGCATTGTTTTATGCCAAAAAAATCTATTTGGTTAGGATGGTCAATGGGAGGATTAATTGCAAGTCGATTTGCGTTATCTTATCCAAATGATACTTTAGCTATTGTGAGTGTAGCATCTTCTCCATGTTTTATAAAAAAAGACAACTGGCCAGGACTAGAAAAAAATGTTATTAAACAATTTTATATCAATTTAAAAACAAATTATCAAAAAACAATAAAAAATTTTATATATTTACAAATGACTGATTCAAATAAGTCAATGCAAGATTGGAAAGTTTTTAAAAATATATTATCTATCGATCCAGATCCTAATTTAAAATCTTTAAAAAATGGATTAGATATAATTTCTTCAACAGACATTCGTTTAGAAATGATGTTTCTCAAAGTTCCGCTTTTGCGTGTATATGGTCACTTAGATAGCTTAGTACCAAAAAAAATCATTACAATACTTGATATAAAATGGCCTAATACATATTCTAAGATAATCAAAAAAGCTGCTCATATTCCATTTTTATCACACAAAAAAGAATTTTGTTTCATATTATTACAGTTTATACGTTCATTACGTTTATAATTTAATAAACATTAACAGCCCCAATAAACCGGGGCTAAATACATATATTTTTTCACGTTATCTTTAAAAAGGTATTTCATCATCAAAATCAATTTCTTCAGGATTCAAAGAATCTTTATTTAATTTATATTTTTCTGGATTCTTTTCTTCTAAATCAACTTTTTCAGTATTTTTGTCTTTAGAAAAATTATTTTTGTTGTTATTGATAGCAGTAGCTTGAACATTAGAACTTCTACTTCCTAACATTTGCATAGTTCCACCAATATTCACAATAACCTCTGTAGTATATCGTTCAAAACCATTTTGATCTTGCCATTTTCTAGTTTGCAAGGAACCTTCAATATACACTTGCGAACCCTTTCTCAAATATTCGCCAGCAATTTCTGCTAATTTACCAAATAATACTACTCGATGCCATTCTGTTTTTTCTTTATTTTCTCCAGTACTCTTATCCTTCCAATTTTCTGAAGTGGCTAATGTCATATTCACTACTGCATTACCATTAGGCATATAACGCACCTCAGGATCTTGACCTAAATGACCTACAAGAATTACTTTATTTACACCTCTACTTGCCATAATGAAAACTCCACTTTTTTAAATTGAATTCAGCACGAAATATTTTTATAAATATAAATTTTAATTATACATCGTAAATGTTTTATTTAGTATGATCACATTTATAAAAGTGATATATTATTTTTTTTGATGTTTAAAACAATAATGTTTTTATTAATATATTTTTTATATAAATCACAAAATAAATTAAAAAATATTCAACACCCTTCTAAAATAATTTATTAATACAATTTTGTTTTTGTTCAAAAAAATCACAAGATATAAAAAATTATTAAATATCTTTAAAACACTTTTAAATATAAAAATATTTTATCATGCAAAATACAAGCAAATTTTTTTTAAATATATGAAATATTACTGATACATCTTTAACACGCTCATTAAGTTTATACTATATAAAAATATCGAAAATTTTAAAACATGACTTAAATAAATTAATTATCAAATCATGTGTTATTGCGATCTTAAAATATAATTTCATAGTAATTTACTAAATAATGGTATATGCAATAAATATGGCTAAAAATAAATTATATTTACATCAGATTAATAGATTAAAAATTCCGCCTCACTCTTTAGAAGCAGAACAATCAGTTTTAGGTGGGCTAATGTTAGATAATGAACAATGGGACACAGTTTCTGAACATGTCGTCGCAGATGATTTTTTTAGCAAACCCCATCGATTGATCTTTCAGGAAATGCAAAAACTGCTAGATTTAGGATATCCTATTGATTTAATTACTTTATCTGAATCTTTAGAGCAAAAAGGTAAATTAGAAAGCGTAGGTAGATTTTCTTATTTAGCTGAACTGTCAAAAAATACGCCTAGCACGGCTAATATCATTGCATATGCTGATATCGTCAGAGAACGTGCAATAGTTAGAGAAATGATATTAGTTGCTAATAAAATAGCTAATGCTGGATATGATACACAAGGTAGAAAAAGTGAAGAATTGTTAGATTATGCAGAATCTAGTGTTTTTAAGATAGCTGAAAAACGCTTTAAAAAAGACTCAGGTCCAAAAAATGTAGAACAAATTCTTGATGAAACTGTTTCTAATATTGAAAAATTATTTTTATCACCTCATGATGGTGTCACAGGAATTAACACAGGATATCAAGATTTAAACAAAAAAACATCAGGACTACAACGTTCTGAATTAATCATTATTGCAGCAAGACCTTCTATGGGTAAAACAACATTTGCAATGAATTTATGCGAAAATGCTGCAATGCTTTACGATAAACCTGTTCTAATTTTTAGTTTAGAAATGCCAGGAGAACAAATTATGATGCGAATGTTAGCTTCATTATCTAGAGTAAGTCAAGCTAGCATTCGAACTGGACAATTAAATGATGAAGATTGGGCGCGTATGTCTGGTACTATTAATGTATTACTCAAAAAAAAGAACATTTATATTGATGATTCTTCGGCATTAACTCCAAGTGAAGTTCGTTCAAGAGCAAGAAGAATTTATCGAGAAAACAATGGTCTAACTTTAATTATGGTTGATTATTTACAATTAATGAGAGTACCTGCTTTATCAGATAATCGCACTCTTGAAATTGCAGAAATTTCTAGAACTTTAAAAGCATTAGCGAAAGAACTTCAAGTTCCAGTAATTGCACTATCTCAGCTTAACCGTTCTTTAGAACAAAGATCAGACAAAAGACCAGTAAATTCAGATTTGCGTGAATCTGGTTCATTAGAACAGGATGCAGATCTAATTATGTTTATATATCGTGATGAGGTTTATCATGAAAATAGTGATTTAAAAGGAATAGCTGAAATAATAATAGGTAAACAAAGAAATGGTCCGATTGGAACAGTATGTTTAACTTTTAATGGAAATTGGTCAAGATTTGATAATTACTCTGGTGCAAAATATGATTAATTATTTAATATAGCTGCAGTTATATTTAAATTTTTATATCATTAAACAAATTATCAAAAAATATTTTTTTAATTATTTAACAAAAAAATTAATTTTTTTAAAACATCATTTAAATAATAAAAAAAAATTTTATAACACCAGCTCTTCAATATATTTTAAAAAAATAATAGAATAATTAAAATAATATTGTTTTGGTTTTAGATATAGAATTATAAAAAATATTTAAAATAAAAATACAATTTTAATTGTCTTAAACATCTTTTAAATTACAAGAACACAACATGCATAATAGAAAAAATATAAAAATTGGAATAATCATGGATCCTATTGAATCTATTAATATAAAGAAAGATTCAAGTTTTGCTATTTTAATAGAAGCTCAAAAAAGACATTACAAAATTTATTACATGGAAATAAGTGATTTATATTTGCAAAATGGTCACCCATATGCACGAGTTCGTTTAATTCAACTAGAGAAAAATACAAAACAATGGTTTAAAACAATTGTTGAAAAAAATATTTCTTTAACTGTATTAGATGTTATTTTAATGAGAAAAGATCCTCCTTTCAATATAGAGTTTATTTACTCAACATATATATTAGAAAGAGCAGAAAAAAAAGGTGTATTGATAATTAATAAACCTCAAAGTTTACGCGATTGTAACGAAAAAATATTCATCTCTTGGTTTTCTGAGCTTACAACAGACACTTTAGTAACAAGAAATAAATCACAAATATATGCATTTTTGAGCAAACATAAAGATATTATCATCAAACCACTAGATGCTATGGGGGGATTTAATATATTCCGTATTCAAAAAAACGATTCCAATGTTTCAGTAATAATTGAGCATATGACTAAAAATGAAACAAAATTCTGCATGGTGCAAAATTATTTACCTGAAATAAAATTTGGAGATAAAAGAATCTTAGTTGTTAACGGTCAACCTATACCGTGGTGTTTAGCCAGAATTCCAAAAATTGGAGAAACACGAGCAAATTTAGCAGCTGGAGGCATCGGTCAAATACAAAAACTTACTAAAACCGATTGGCAAATTGCTAATTATATATCTCCTCATTTAATAAAAAAAGGTCTCATTTTTGTAGGTTTAGATGTTATAGGAGATAAATTAAGTGAAATTAATGTCACCAGCCCTACAGGAATTTGTGAAATTGAATCTAAAAAAAATATTTCTATTACAGGTATATTATTAGATTATATTGAAAAAACAATACAGAAGAGATCAGAAAAATGACCATAATAGCATTTGATTTTGGCATAAAAAAAATAGGGATAGCCGTAGGAGAAAATATTACTAAAACAGGAAAACCGCTAAATTGTTTAAATGCGCATTGTGGAACTCCTAATTGGAATAACATAAAAAAATTACTTCAATATTGGAAACCTGAAATAATCGTTGTAGGTCTACCATTAAATATGAATGGCACAAAACAAGATATAACTAAAAGATCAGAAAAATTCGCTGTTTTATTAAAAAATAAATTTAACATTTTAGTAGCCATGCATGACGAACGGCTTACGACTGCAGAAGCAAGATCCAAGTTTTTTGAAAATAAAAATTCTAAAAAATTAAAAAATAATATTCACTCTTTATCAGCTTTAATTATATTAGAAAGTTGGCTTAATCAAGCAAATATTTAATATTTCAAAATAAAAGATACAAAAAATTATGAAATATATACATGATAATCTTAAAATCTTAAAAAAAAAAATACAGATGTTAATCGACGGTTCTTCTAATTCTTCAAAAACTGTGCAAATTGTAGTGGTAACTAAAAAACAAAAAACTCATTTAATAAAAGAATTAATCGCATTAGGGATGACAGATTTTGGAGAAAATTATATACAAGAAGGTATATCCAAAATACATAAATTAAAAAAACATAAAAATATTGTTTGGCATTTTATTGGTAAGGTACAATCAAAAAAAACTAAATTAATCTCTGAGAATTTTCATTGGTGTCAAACAGTTGATCGAGAAAAAATAGCTTTCTTATTAAATAAAAATAGACCCACCAATCTATCTCCAATGAACGTATTAATGCAAATAAATATTTCAAGAGAAACTAATAAAAATGGAGTCAGTATAGAAGAATATCTCAAGTTAGCTAAAACTATTTCAATGATGCCGAATCTTATTTTCAGGGGAGTAATGAGCATGCCTCAAATAAAAAATAACATACTTGATAATCATGATCAATATGTAAAAATAAATACTATATTTAATGTATTGAAACAAAAATATGAATCAGTAGATACATTATCATTAGGTACTAGTATTGATATATCGGAATCTTTACTAGCTGAAAGTAATATGCTTCGAATTGGACAAGACATTTTTAATAGAAAAAATATTTTCACATAACAATTCATTTTAAAAAATATTATTATGTTTCAATTAGATACTATTAGTTTATACATTCATATCCCTTGGTGCTTAAAAAAATGTGGATACTGTGATTTTTATTCATATGTGAGCAAAGAAAAAATTCCTGAAGAACAATATATTGAACATTTATTAAAAGATTTTGAAAAAGATTTACATTTAATACATCATAAAAACATTAAAACTATTTTTATTGGAGGAGGTACTCCTAGTTTATTAAAAAGTTCTTCTATCAAGAAATTAATTAATGGCATAAAAAAAAGAGCTGTTATTTCTAAAAATACAGAAATTAGCATAGAAGCAAATCCAACCACGATAGAAAGCAAACGTTTTTTAAATTATCAAATGGCAGGTATTAATCGTTTTTCTCTAGGCATTCAAACATTCAACGAAGCTGGTTTAAAAAAAATAGAACGTACATATAATAAAAAAGAAGCTATTCAATCGATTAAAATATTAAAACAAGTCAACAATAATATTAACATCGATTTAATGTATGGTCTACCGAATCAATCTTTAGAAGAGGCTCTATTAGATTTGCAATGCGCTATTCAATGGAATCCAAATCATATATCATGGTATCAATTCACTTTAGAGCCAAACACTATTTTTTACTCAAAAAAAATTATAACACCTCATGAAGATTTAATCTTTAAAATGTTTACTCAAGGAGATAAGCTATTAAAAAAATCTGGTTATAAAAAATATGAAATATCATCATACGCAAAATTCAATAAACAATGCAAACATAATCTTAATTACTGGCATTATGGAGATTACATCGGTTTGGGTTGTGGAGCACATGGAAAAATTACACAAAAAAACGGAAAAATTATTCGAACTCTAAAAAATAAAAACATCAATTGTTTCTTAAATGGAAATTATCTTCATTCTATTAATATGGTTTCTAAAAAAGATAAAATTTTTGAATATTTTATGAATGTTTTTAGATTATACGAACCTGTTTTTAAGCAACATTTCACAAAAAAAACTAACATAGAAATAACAAAAATTGAAAAAGATATTCAAATTGCAATAAAAAAGGGATTTTTAATCGATTACTTAGATTATTGGAAAACAACAAAACAGGGTAAATTATTTTTAAATTCACTATTAAAAATTTTTTTATAAGACTATGAAATATTATTTTAATTTGATCGAAATATCAAACGGAAAATAGCATTGCCATGAAGACATGCTTTTTTTTCAAACTTGGTCGTTATATTAAAAAAAGGATACATTGTCAAATGATCTAATTGTGATATATTTTTATAATTTTTAATAGATTTAATATTTTCTAAAATGTAATGGGCATATTCTTTAGAATCAGTGATAATATGTAATATACCAGAAATTTTTAATTTTTTAGAAATCACTTGCAAAAAATCGCGATTTAACATTCTTCTTTTGTGATGACGTTTTTTGTTCCAAGGATCCGGAAAAAAAACTTGTACAGTTGATAAAGTATCGTTATCAATCATTGTATTCAAAACTTCATTTGCATCATGATAAATAATTTTTAAATTTTGAATGTTAGAGATGTGTGCAAAACGCAAACAAGAACCTATGCCTGATTTATAAACTTCTATGCCTAAAAAATTTATATCAGGAAAGCTTATGGCAGTTTTAACTAAAGACTTTCCAGAACCAAATCCAATTTCTAAAACAATAGGAGCAGGACGATCAAATATAGAAGAAAAATTTAATCGATTTTCTTGAATATCAATTCCCATTGATGGCCAAAATTGTTTAATTGCATTCAATTGACTCCGAGTAATACGACCTTGGCGACGCACAAAACTACGAACTTTTCTCAAAAAAATACCTTTATTATTATATTCAGGAATTAAAATATTTTTTTTCATATCGTTTTTTAATTGTTTATATGTAAAACATGGTTTTATTATAATGGCAAAATATACTATTTCACAATTAGTTTTAAATTGGTACCATGAATATGGCAGAAAACATTTACCATGGCAAAAAAATCAAACTTTATATACAGTTTGGATATCAGAGGTAATGTTGCAACAAACTCAAGTAGAATCTGCAATTCCATTTTTTAAAAAATTTATATTACGTTTTCCAAACTTACAAGCATTACAAAAGGCTACATTAGACGATATCTTATATTTATGGAGTGGTCTTGGTTATTATCACAGAGCAAAAAATATTCACAAAGCTGTTCAAATCATTTATGAAAAACATCATGGAAAGTTTCCTGATCAATTTTTAGATATCATTCAATTACCAGGAATTGGAAAATCTACAGCAGGAGCAATTTTATCTTTATCATTAAATTATTTTTATTCTATTTTAGATGGTAATGTAAAAAGAATTTTAGTTCGTTATTATGGTATAATATCACCTTTAAAAAATCGGATAACAGAAAAAAAATTATGGAATTTAATTGAGTCCATTACACCAATACATAATACTAGACAGTTTAATCAAGCGATGATGGATATCGGAGCATTAATTTGTACTATTAAAATGACTAAATGTTATATTTGTCCATTAAAACAAACATGTATCGCATACAAAAAAAACATATTAAAACAATGTTCCTTACAAAGTATCAAAACTATTAAACCTAAAAAAATATCTTGGTTTATTATAATTAAATTTTATAATCATATTTGGATGATCAAAAACACAAAAAAAAATCTTTGGAAAAATTTATTTTGTTTCCCGCAATTTGATAATGAAAATACAGCACTAGAATGGTTAAAAGAAAAAAAAATACATTCAAATAAGATAAAAAAACTGATATCATTTATCCATAAATTTAGTCATTATATTTTACATATTTATCCTATTTTAGTGGAAATTCCTGATTTTTTACCGTTTTACGATCAAAACAACAACAGTATTTGGTACAATTTAAAAAAACCACAACATGTGGGATTACCACAACCTGTAAAAAAAATATTTACATTATTTTAAACATTTTTTTAATATGGAGTACCACGCAATTATGTCTCGCATAATTTTTTGTACATTTTTAAAAAAAAACCATGAAGGTCAAGATTATCAAGTTTATCCAGGTAAGTTAGGAAAAAAAATATATAACCAAATCTCTAAAAAAGCATGGCACAAATGGATTACAAAACAAACTATATTAATTAATGAAAAAAAACTTAATATGTTTGATATTATGCATCAAAAAGAAATAGAAAAAGAAATGAAATTTTTTTTGTTTAATGAATCCAATTAACAAAAAAACAATATTGAACTAATATTATTAACACTTCTAAATCTTGTATACTCAACATTATCAATCTCATAAAAAATTATAACAGTGCTAATATTTGATTCTGGAATAGGCGGTTTGTCTATATTAAAATATATAAAAGATAAGATAAAAAACGTACATTATATATATATGTTAGATAATGAAGCTTTTCCTTATGGAAATAAAACAGAACTTTTTATTATCGAAAGAAGTATAAAAATTATTAATATAGTAAAAAAAAACTATCCGATCAATGTAGTAGTCATAGCATGCAATACAGCAAGTACTACAGCTTTGTATTATTTGAGAAAACAGTTTAAATTGCCTATTATTGGAATCTTTCCAGAAATTCAAAAAGCTGAAAAAGTAACAAAAAATAATATAATTGGATTGGTAGCAACTAGTACAACAATTTATTCATCTTATATTCAAAAACAATTAAATCAAAAATGCATTCACACAAATATAAAAACAATTGCTACCAACCACTTAGCTTTAATAGCTGAAAAAAAAATCAGAGGTTTTAATATTCCACGAATCGATTTAGAATATATTTTTAAAGACTGGATGAATCTTTCAATTAAACCTGACACAATTATATTAGGATGTACACATTTTTTATCATTAAAAAAAGAAATTCAAAGAATATTTAATCAATCTATTTTTTTTATTGATTCAAAAGAACAAATTCTATCTGAAGGAAAAGACTGGTTATACCAATTACAACTAAATCAAAAAAATCAAAAAAATATTTTTTTATATTCAAAAAAAAATAAAACAGTACAACAACTATTTTGTTACCTAAAAGAATATAATTTTCAACAGATAAAAAATATTAATGTACGTTAAAATGAAGGTAAAACAATGTTTTATATTTCTTCAGAGCATATGTTAATACACTCTTGAGTAGTTCTGATTTTTTTTTATCAACATTCTGTTGTATCAACATATCTTGAATTGTCGATATATATTGATTGAATATAATTGGTTCAAAACAGTTCAAACAATGTTTGTACCAAATTTTTTTTTCATCTTGATTTAAACTATAAAAAAAATTACGAGCACGATAACGAAACAATAACTGTTTTAATCTCATATCATGAAAATTACAATCAATATTTTTCAATAATGATGGTTTTGTATTTCTAATACTTGTGATAATTTTTTTATCATGACAGTCAAAAAAAGCGTTATAAAGTTGTACGTCTACATTAGAAGATTTTTTTATATTGGTTTGTTGAGAAAAAATATTTTGTATAATTTTATACACGTGAAGATTTTTTTTTAATAACATTATGTTTTTCTGATACAGAACCATATCAAATTTTAATCTTTTTAAGTCTTTTGATGTTAAAACTTGCATTGGCGCTAAAATGGGGCAGCGATTAAAATATAACAATATTACTCCTGATATAAGTAATATTTTAGCATACTCTTCGTCTACAGAAGACGTGTTACATAAAACAATTAATTTTTCTATATCTTTAGACAAATCAATCGCAATCAGTATATTTTTGTTATGTTTATGCCATATTATAGGAAGTATACAAGTCGCGTTATAACGAGCAGCACCAAAAAAACTAGAAATATAAATCATAGGTATATATGATTCACAATTAACTAATTTATATAAATGGTTTTTTTTCCTATTGTAAAAAAAAAAATCAAATAATTTAGGATGATTTTTTTTAATTAATCGCGCCATTGCAATAGTTGCATAAACATCTGACATAGCATCATGTGTTTTAGTATGATGAATATTATTAATTTCAGTTAAATCTTCAAGTTTAAAGCTAACTAATCCTAAATTATTTTTCGGCCATTTGATACCTGTAGGTCTTAATGCATAACAAGCTCTTAATAAAGGCAAGATGTCCCAACGAGAATTGCCGTTCTTCCAACTCCATTCATAAGGGTCAAAAAAATTTCTATAAAACATATTTCTTGTGATTTCGTCATCAAAATAAATATTATTATATCCAATAATGCAAGTGTACGGTTCTTTAAAAATATTAAATATTTTTTTAGAAAAATTATGTTCATCAATGCCGTGTTTTTCTGTATATTGAGGAGTAATCTTTGTTATTAAAACAGCATGAGGATCAGGTAAATAATCATCCACAATGCGACAATAAAAACATTCTGGAATTCCAATAATGTTTAAATCCATATCTGTTCTAACACAAGCAAATTGAGCAGGTCTATCTAAAAATGTATGCACTCCAAAAGTTTCATAATCATAAAATAAAAAAGTCGGTTTTTTAGGTAATAAAGATATCATATTCTAAACCATAATAATTAAATTCAATATCACATTAAAAAATTAGATGTTGTTAATAACGAAATTAAAAAATATAAGAGAGTTATAAAAAATGCCAGACACAAAAAAATCATTTAAAAATGTACTAGACTGCGTTCATAAATTTAGAAGAAAAAATAAAATTAAAAGAGAAATATCTGAAATTGAGAAAAAAATTAGGGATAATCAAACAAGAATATTGCTACTAGATAATCTTCATCAATACATTACATCAGATATGAATTATACCGAAATTAAGAAAATAATTTTTATGATGAAAAACGATTACGAAGATAGGATTGATGATTATATCGTAAAAAATGCAGAACTTTCAAAAGAAAAACGAGCATTATCCAAAGAACTAAAATTTATTGTTGATTAATGCTAATATAAATTTACTGTTCTTTTTGTATTTATATTTTCTCCCCTGACTGGATTCGAACCAGTGACATACGGATTAACAGTCCGCCGTTCTACCAACTGAACTACAGAGGAATTTCATTATATATATCAAAAAATTGCATCTCTGTCAAACATAAGTATAATTTTTTTTATATAAAATGCTAAAATTTTGAAAAGACATCTAGATTATTAGAAAAAATTGATTTATAGTATAGATGTAAAATCAAAACGGCCCTTTAGCTCAGTGGTAAGAGCAGGCGACTCATAATCGCTTGGTCGCTGGTTCAAATCCAGCAGGGGCCATAAATAAAAAACTACTCTTATATTGTCTTTATCACATTATCTAATACAAATAATTATTTTCTTAATATCAATTTAATTTCAACTATTCATAAAAGTAAAATATTTATACATTTTTGAAAATTTAATAACTTTGATAAAAAATTAGGATGTACTTTTTATGGATTGGAAAAATGAATTTATTGATTTTTGTATTAAAAAAAAAGCTTTAAAATTTGGATTTTTTAAACTAAAATCAGGACGAATAAGTCCATATTTTTTTAATTCAGGTGTATTGTCTAGCGGAATAGAAATCACTAAAATTGGTTTACTGTATGCACAGTCTATAATAAATTCAAAAATCGAATTTGATGTATTATTTGGTCCAGCATACAAGGGTATTCCAATTGTTGTATCTACTGCTATGGCGCTAAAAAAAGATTATTATTTAAACATTCCTTATGCTTTTAATAGAAAAGAATATAAAAAACATGGAGAAAAAGGAGATATCATAGGAAATAATATTAAAAACAAAAAAATTATTATTTTAGATGATGTAATCACATCAGGAAAAGCAATACATTATTCTATTAAAACTATAGAGAAAAATGAAGCGCAGATCTCTTCTATTTTTGTGCTCTTAGATAGACAAGAGCAAGGAAAAAGAGAATTATCAACTATTAATTGTTTAAATGATAAAAAAAAATATAATATTACTTCAATTATTACAATTCAAGATCTTATTAATTATCTTTTAAAAGATAATATCTTAAAAAGATACGTTCCAGCACTAATTCAATATCGAAAACAATATGGAATCTATTAAAAATATTTAAACGATTCCAGTATGTCCAAAACCTTTTTTAGAACGAGAAGTGGTTTGAAACTGTTTTACTAAAGAAAAATTTGGTTTGATAACAGGGATAAATATTATTTGAGCTATTCTATCATTTGGATAAATATTAAATTCTTTTTCACTACGATTCCAAAGAGAAATCATTAGTTGACCTTGATAATCAGAATCAATTAGGCCAACTAAGTTTCCTAATACAATCCCATTTTTATGACCTAATCCAGATCTAGGCAATACAAGCGCTGCAACATTAGGATTCTTGATATATACTGCTATTCCACTAGGAATTAAAATCGTTTGTTGAGATGCTATCGTTACTGTTTTACTTAAACAAGCTCGAAGATCTAAACCAGATGATCCTGGAGTAGCATACGTCGGTATTAAAAAATCTTTTTTTCCACTATAATTAATAATTTCTATTTTAATGTTATTCATGAGAAAGATAATTCTTGTTTAATAATAATCATGATGAAACAACAATAAATCCAGGGTTAAGAAAATTAGATCGGGAAGATAAGGAATAATTTAAACTCTCTCCTTTCCATGTTGTCATTTTCCCTCCAGATGCAGTAACAATTGCTTGACCAGCAGCAGTATCCCAAATATAAGTATTTCCAAAACGGGGATAAATTTGAGCAGAACCTTCTGCAATTAAGCAAAATTTTAATGAAGAACCAATTTTTTTTATATGATATTGTTTTATATTTTTTAAATAATTTGGTAATTCCTGGTCAGGATGTGATCGACTAGTAACTAATACAGGAATATGATGATTTGAAGAAAACGTATGAATTTTTTCTTTAAAAGATCGTGATTTTACTTCTTTCCATGCTGATTTTTCAAAAGCAGAATATAAAATATCAAAACAAGGTGCATATATAACACCTAATATAGGACAACCGTTTTTGATTAAACTAATATTAACAGTAAATTCACCATTTTTATTCAAAAATTCTTTTGTTCCATCTAATGGATCAATTAACCAATAATCTTTCCAAGCATAACAATTATTTAGAGTATATGATTCTTCTTCAGAAATAATGGGCATTGTCGGATTAATTTTTAACAAACCTTCTTTTATTATATCATTAATCTTATAATCTACATGAGTGACTGGTGTATTATCTGACTTATAATATATATTCATGCTCTCTTGAGAATTATAAAGGTTCATAATGATACTTCCTGCATAACGAGCTAAACTTTTAACTTTTTCTAACATAATATTATGTATTTTAGAATGATAACGACAAAACATGACAATTGTTTTAATATTTTGGTAAAATATTTACTATAAATTCAAGCGATATTTTTTTATGTAATTGCAAAATAACCTTATGTTCTCCAATCTTTTTCAGTAAACCATGAGGCAAACGAATTTCTTTTTTATTAATTTTTACTCCTAATAATCCGAGCTCTTTAATAATATTTCTAATACCAACAGAACCAAATATTTTTTCTTCTTTTCCAACTTTAGAAAAAATTGTAAGAGATTTAATTGCTTTTATTTTTTCAGCACGCGACTGTGCTGCAAGAAATTTACTGATATTTTCTTGCTCTAATGCAATCCGTTGAGCTTCAAAAGATTCAATATTTTTTTTATTAGCCAAGATAGCTTTACCTTTTGGAAGCAAAAAATTTCTTGCGTAACCAGATTTTACTTTTACAACTATCCCAGCATTGCCTAATTTATGTATTTTAGATAAAAGAATTACTTCCATTTATTTGCACTCACGTATATCATAAAATAAATACAGTTTTGATGTTTTAATGATGCTGATCAGTATAGGGTAATAAAGCAAGATAGCGCGCTCTTTTAATTGCTCGCGATAATTGTCGTTGATATTTTGCTCTTGTTCCAGTGATTCTACTAGGAACTATTTTACCACTTTCTGTAATATAATTTTTTAAAATATTAATGTCTTTGTAATCTATTTCTTTAATACCTTCTGCAGTAAAACGGCAAAATTTTCTACGACGAAAGTAACGTGCCATTTCGTTCTCCAAAAATTACTTTTAAAAAAAATAATTAATAAAAATTGTGTGGTAATATACAAATTGGTCATAAAAAATATTTTTTATTAACAATATTCTTTATTTTTTATCTTTTTTTTCATCTTTTAATTTCATAATAGGGGATGGTATTATGATTGCTTTTTTCATACATATAATCATATTTCGAAGAATGAAAGCATTAAATCGAAACTCTGTTTCTAAAAGATCAATAGTTTGCGGTACAACCTCTATATTCATTAAAACATAATGTGCTTTTTGTAATTTTTTAATAGAATAAGATAATTGACGTCTCCCCCAATCTTCTAAACGATGTATGATGCCTGCATTTTCGTGAATAATTTTTTTGCATGTTTCAATAATTAAGAGAACCTTTTCACTATAATCAGGGTGAATCATAAATATAACTTCATAATGACGCATAAATACATGATCCTTTTGGTTTTGCAGCTTTCTTGATATTTTTTTTAAATTTTTAAAGAAAGCAAGGAACGTGATGAAAATGATCGATGAATATACATGTTATTGTAATATTATAAAAAAATCAATATAATTTATATTTTTAACATTCTAAATATACAGCACTAATACAAGGATAATTCTATTTTTTTATCATTTAAATTTACAGCAATAACTTTTACCTGCAAAACATCACCAAGACGATAAATATTTTTTTTAGATTTGCCAATGAGTTTAAAACCTAAAGAATCAAAATAATAATAATCATCTTTTAAAGATGTTATATGTACTAATCCATCGATAAAAACATTATGCAATCGAACAAAAAATCCAAAAGCTGTGACATTGGAAATAACACCTGTTAATATATCTCCTATTTTGT
This sequence comes from Buchnera aphidicola (Hyadaphis tataricae), assembly GCF_005081445.1. Taxonomy (NCBI): domain Bacteria; kingdom Pseudomonadati; phylum Pseudomonadota; class Gammaproteobacteria; order Enterobacterales; family Erwiniaceae; genus Buchnera; species Buchnera aphidicola. The sequence continues at coordinate 589,612 of NZ_CP034873.1, forward strand.
TCTGCATAAAATCACATTTCAACCAATCGATTACATCCCTACTTGCTTCATCTGCACGTCTTTCTGTCATAGAACAATGCAGTCCTATTTTTTTTAAATCATTCATATTATATAAATCAGCATTAAACACAGTTTTATGCTGACAAGACATGTTGTTTTTATGATTATTTAATAAAGATTTAATCATTCTATGTATTATTAAATCTGGATAACGCCGAATAGGAGAGGTAAAATGAACATAACTATCTAAAGAAAGACCAAAATGACCGCAATTTTCTGGAGAATATACAGCTTGTTTCATAGAACGTAACAAAACAGTTTGTATCATTTCATATTCAGGAAGTGTGCAAATATTTTTTAATAAGTTGGCATAATGAATTGAATCTGGCGAATCTCCCCCTGATAATGTTAATCCTAATTCTCTTAAAAATAAACGAAAATTAGACACTTTTTCTTTTTTAGGAGAATCATGGTTACGAAATAATACAGGATATTTATATTTTTCTAAAAAAGAAGCGGAAGCTATATTTGCCAATATCATACACGATTCAATAAATTTATGTGCATCATTGCGAATATTTTGATAAATATGTGTAATTTTTAAATTCGAATCTAAAATAAATTTAGCATCTATTTTTTCAAAATAAATGCCTTTTTTAGCATAATTATTTTTATGCAAAATTTTTTGTAAGCTTGATAAATTCTCAATATCCTTTAAAAATTTTTTGTACTTCAAACGCAAAAAATAGTCGCCACTCCAAATTTTAAAAATTTCATTATATGTGAATCGTGCATGAGAACATATTATGGCTTCATAATGTTTATAGCTGATTAAAGTTCCATCAGTAGATAAACTCATTTCACATATCAAACATAAACGTTCTACGTTAGGCTTTAAAGAACATAAATCTATAGATATTTTTTCTGGTAACATTGGTATTACTGATGCTGGAAAATATATAGATGTACCCCTTTCAAAGGCTGATTTATCTAATGGCGTGTTAGGTTTAACATAATAACTCACATCTGCAATGGCAACCCATAAATCCCATCCTTCTTCTAGATTAATTTTCTTTTTGCAAAAAACAGCATCGTCAAAATCGCGAGCATCTTCATCATCTATTGTAAAAAATGGAAGATGTCTTAAATCAATACGATGTTTTAAATCATTTTTATTAAATTTTTTATTCATTTGATATAATTGTTTTTGCGCTTCTTCAGACCAAATAGAAGGAATAGAATACGTCCGTAATGCTATTTCTATAGCTAACTTTGTACCCATTTTATTGCCAAGAACTTCTATTATAAATCCTTCTATTCGGTGTTTTCTAACAAAACATTCTTTTAATTTGACAACGACAATAGATCCGATTAAAATTCTTTCTTTAAAAGACGAAAGAATAAAAATTTTAAAATTAAAACGAGAATCATTTGGAATTACAATTTTTTTTTCATTCTGAATGTAATATCTACCAACAATTGAAACATTATTAGGTTGTAATATTTTCAAAAATCTGGCTGAACTTCTTTTAGTTTCCTTCGAAATAATTACCTGTGCTAAAATAATATCACCATGAATGCATAATTTCATTTGCTCTGAAGACATCCAGAGATCATCTTTTAACGTTTCTGTTCTAAGAAAACCATAACCATCTTTATGGCCTATCACTTTGCCTTGCACTATTTTCAAAGTATCAGGAGTAATATAAAAACGATTTCTAATATATATTACTTGACCATCTCTTTCCATGGCTCTCAATCGTCGACGTAATGCTTTTTTTGTTTCTTGATCAGTGATACCAAATTTTTTTTCTAAATTTTTTTGACTAACTAAATTACGACATTTTTTAAGCCACGAAAAAATATATTCTCGACTTGGAATCGGATTTTGATATTTTTTAGCTTCTCTTTTTTGGTAGGGATCTACTACCATATTTACTTCTCCATTAATATTATTCTTTAATTTATAAAGAATAATAAATTTTTGATTTACAAAAACATATTTTTTTAGTTAATATGAAAAAAATTATTGTTAGTTAATAAAAAATGATTGTTAATATTTATTTGTTATATGATAAATTTCTGACAAAAATTATATCAGAACGTTTTGGTCCAGTAGAAATAATATCTACAGGTATCTCTGTAATTTCCTCTATACGTTTAATATAATTCTGTGCTTCATAAGGTAAATCTTCTATTTTTTTTATGCCCAACGTTTTTTCTTTCCATCCACAATGAGTTTCATATACAGGTCTTAAAAAATCGTGCTGATTGCTTATATTTGAATGTAATGTATTCTTTAAACCATGAGTATTTTTTTTATATGATGTGCAAATTTTTATTTCATCCAATCCATCTAAAACATCTAATTTTGTTATGCATAAACTAGACAAAGAATTCATTTTAACTGCTTTACGTAAATATACAGCATCTAACCAACCAGTACGTCTTTTTCTTCCTGTTGTAGAACCGAATTCATGACCTATTTTTGAAAGATGTTTATCTACATGATTAAATAATTCAGTAGGAAATGGTCCATGACCAACTCTTGTTGAATATGCTTTAGTTATACCAAGAATACAGTTAAAATGTTTAGGACCAAGACCAGTTCCTGTAATAACACCACCAATAGTAGTATTAGATGAAGTGACATATGGATATGTCCCATGATCTATATCTAAAAAACTTCCTTGAGCACCTTCAAAAATAATTTTTTTGTTCTGCTTAATACCCTCATTTAAAATATTGGTTGTATCTCGAATCATATCATGAATAAAATCAATTTTTGGAATTAAATCTTGTAAAATCTTTTTATAATTAATTGATTTTTGTTTATAGTAAGAAACTAATTGATGATTATAATATTCTACTATTTCTTCTAAACGCATCGATAACATGTGTTCATTTTTTAAATCTTCCATTCTTAAAGCTCTGCGAGCTATTTTGTCTTCATAAGCAGGACCAATGCCTCTTCCAGTAGTGCCAATTGATTGCTTACCTAATTTTTTTTCACGCGCAAGATCCATTTCAATGTGGTATGGCAAAATCAATGTAGCAGCATGAGAAACAAATAAACGTTTTTTTACAAAACATTTGTGTTTTTCTAACATATGAATTTCTTTTATTAACTCAAATGGAGAAACAACAACGCCATTAGTAATGACACCAATGACATCATTATATAATATGCCAGAGGGAATTAAATGAAGAATGATTTTTTCATCATTTACCATTAAAGTATGTCCTGCATTGTGGCCCCCTTGATATCTTACAACATATGCAGCATCTGCAGATAAACAATCTACTATTTTTCCTTTTCCTTCATCACCCCATTGCGTGCCTAATATTACAATATTTTTGTTCATATTTTATATACTCTTGATATTTTAACATCTTGATGTGAAAAAATATTATTGTGCTATTCTAATAGTTTTATTAATATATTGAAAAAATTCACTATCTGAATTAATTAACATAATATTTCCAGTGTTTTTAAAACTGTTTTCATAGGCTCGTAAACTACGAATAAAAAAATAAAATTCTGGTTCTTGACTAAAATTTTGTGCAAATAGTTTTGTTACCTCAGCTTCTCCTCGACCTTTAATAATTAACGCTTCTTTTTCTGCTTGCGCTAATGTTATAGAAACTTGATGATCTGCTGTCGCACGTAATTTTTCAGCTTTTTCTTGTCCTTGAGATCGTTGACTTCTAGCTGCAGATTCTCTTTCTGCTCTCATTCTATCGTATATAGCTTCAGAAACTTCAACGGGTAAATTAATCTGTTTTATACGCACATCGACTACTTCTATACCTAATGCATTCATACTATTTGCATTTATTAATGACGCATGTTCTAAATTAATACTGCCTTGATTTAAAGTGCTGAGTACATTTTTAGTTAACTTGCTTCTAGAATCAGTAACAATTTCTTTTATACCAAGACAGCCTATTTCAGAGCGTAAACGATCGCTAAATTTTCTTTTTAGCAACACTTCTGCTTGCAAAATATTTCCACCTCCTGTTGCAAGATAATAGCGACTGAAGTTATTAATACGCCATTTTATATATGAATCAATAATAAGATCTTTTTTTTCTTTTGTGACAAAACGATCAGCTTGATTATTCAAAGTATGAATGCGTGCGTCTAATATTTTTACTGTTTCTAGAAATGGGAATTTAAAATGCAGTCCAGGACTATAAATCAAAGCTTCTTGTTTATTATTACGCAAAACTTTTCCAAATTGTAAGACAATACCACTTTCACCTTCTTTTATGATAAAAAAAGAAGAAGATAATAAAAAAAGAAACACACCCACAAAACAAAATATAAGTTTATTCATGTTTATTCTACCCCTAAACTTCCAACATGAGTTCGTATTGAGTTGATACGACGTTGTTCTAAGATGTTTTTAGTAGATAATGAAGAAAAATAATTAATATTACTATTTTTTTTAACAACATTAAGTGGGCTTTTTTTATCATCAATCTTTTTTAAAACATCTTTATTGAGAATTTTCTTATCAGTAAAGCAATCATTTAAATATAGAAAAAACGTGGAATTATTATTTTTATCAACAAAAATTTTTTTATTGTGACTTAATAGTCTTTCCATAGATTCGATGTAAAGACGTCTTAAAGTTATTTTTTTAGCGATTTTATATTCGGGTAATATTTTTCTAAAACGTGCAACTTCGCCTTGAGCTTCTAAAATTATACGTGATGCATATGCTCGAGCTTCTTCTAGAATTCTTTGTGCTTTACCATGAGCTTTAGGTTGTACTTCATTTGAATATGCTTCAGCTTCACGCACATATTGCTCGCGATTTTCACGCGCTGCAATCGCATCGTCAAACGATGCTTTTACTTCTTCTGGAGGTCTTGCTGTTTGAAAATTCACGTCTAGTATAGTAATTCCTGTATGATATGGTTTTATGATTTGTTCTATTTCTTTTTGAGTATCACTGCGTACTAAAGTACGTCCTTCTGTTAAGACTCGATCCATATTAGAACGACCAATGACACCACGCAAAGCGCTATCTGTTGCTTGACGTAAACTATCATCAGGATAAGAAAGAGAAAACAAATAATTTTTCGGATCAGTAATTTTATATTGAACATTCATTTCTACATGTACGACATTTTGATCTGCAGTTAACATAGTTCCAGAAGTAGCAATATCTCGTACAGTTTCAACATTTACAATGCTTACTTCATTAATAAAAACTGGTCGCCAATGCAATCCTGGTTCTACTAGATGAGTAAATTTTCCAAAATGCGTAATTACACCACGTTCTGTTGCTTTAATGGTATAAAATCCACTAAAAGACCAAATTAAAATACTGACAAACATTATAGTTAATAAAGGATGAAGAGTTTTTTTAGATGAACTTGGAGAATAACCGTTCGTAATAATAAACTTTTTCATATCATAAAAAAAATTTTTTATTTCCAAAATATAATTTTTTTGATATTTATTATTTTTATTTTCTTGATGATCATGCTTTTTATCCCTCCAAGGATCTAATTCGGATTGGTGATGATTTTGTTGATTCCAGGTCATGTTGTATCTCATTTTATTAGTCTTATAAATCAAAAACTGTTATTATAAAAATATTGTTATTTATTATAACACTTAAAAAGTTTTATGTTTGAAAGGAATAAACATCTATCTTTTCTATGTATTTTATATATTTTTAGTTTTAATTAATGATTTTAATTCTATTTAAAAATTGTTCTACTATATCTTGAGTATTTGTACTGTATAATAGTTTGTTTAAATTTTTCCATTTTTTTAACCATGTCATCTGATGTTTAGCTAACTTTTTTGTAGAATAAATAATTTTATTAAACATGTCTTCATAACTAATTTTATATTCAAGATATTCCCACATTTGACGATATCCTATACATCTAATAGCTGGCAAATTTATATGCAAGTCTCCTCTAAGAAATAATGACTCTACTTCTTTTTGAAATCCTATCTGAAACATATTTTTTATACGTAACTCAATACGACGATTTAACAATTCTTTATTCGGTGGCATAATTGAAAATTGCAGAATATTATAGGGTAATTTTCTATGATTATTTTTTTTCAGTTCGGTTAAATTTTTTCCAGACAGATAAAATATTTCTAAAGCTCGCAATAACCTTTGCACGTCATTTTTATGAATTCTTTTAGCGGAAACTGGATCTATTGATTCTAATTTTTTATGTAATATTTCTTTTCGATGGTGCAATAAGAATTCACGAATATTTATACTGGAAGCTGGCAAATTAGGTAATCCATTTAATAATACATGATAATAAAACATGGTTCCACCAACAAGAAAGGGTATTTTTCCTAATTTGATAATATGGTGAATTTCTTTCAATGCATCGTGATAAAATTCTGCTGCTGAATAATGCTCACTTGGATCTTTAATGTTTAATAAACGATGAGGATGATGCAATAAATCGACAGAACTGGGTTTAGCTGTTCCAATATTCATATATCGATAGATTAAAGCAGAATCCACACTAATTATTTCTATCGGTAAATAGTTTCTAAGGCTAATAGCAGTTTGAGTTTTTCCACATGCAGTCGGACCCATTAAAAAAAATACTATCGGTTTAGAATTTTTATGTTTTAAAATCATATTTTTACAGTATAATGCTGAATAAAAAATCTACTTGTTGTAATAATTAAAGTTGTTTTTTGAATATCAGTAGATGATTGTGTTTTATTTTTAAAAAATAGATATTTCATCAATATAATTCTACTTTGCTTTTCTACAGAAAAATTGATATAAAAAAGTACTTTATTATATCTACATCCGATGCATTTTTATAATAATATAACTTTAATATTTATTGATTAAACATTTTTGTTTTTCAAAAATGAGGAACTATATTTAGTATAATAAATTTTTTTCAAATATAACTACAATTTAAATTACAATAACACTTTTAATGTTTTTAAAAGACAAAAGATCATTCTTTTTTAAAGTACATTGTGAATAATTATACAAAAATGCATTTTAGTATCATTTCTTGTTCAATATGCATGTTTAATTCATCTTTTTCTATATGTTTCTATCTATTCTATAGAAAAATCAAAAAATATGATAATTGTCATAAATTAAACTGTAGTATTTTCATATAATTATTAATTCTTTCCGAACCTAAAAAAATAATATTTTTTTTAAAGATCTATTTTGAACTATAAACATTCTATGTACGTAAAAACAAGATTCAAATAGATATTTCTTGATTATATTTTTCGTGCAATTTCTAAAACAGATCCGTAAATAAACGAATAAACTAAATAAATTATATGAGAACTTTTGAATGATATTTAATTTTTTGCAAGGTAAATATGATATAGAATATTTAAATAAAAAAGATATATTCATTTTTCTGATATCTTGATATAAACGTTTTTAACAGCATTAATTATAAAAATATTACAATAAATATAAGAACTTTTAATATAACGTGTTTGAATGATTTTAAAGATCGCACATACTATTTTAAAATATGATATTTATATTAATAAAATAATGTAACATTATTAGATTTAATTTTTTGCAAGGCATGAAAATTTATTAAATCTAAAAAAATATACCCTAATCTGTCAATTGTATTATCGATAATATTTACTGTATTTAATCAAAACACTAATGTATTATTATTTTTAAGAGAGGTATTTATGAAAAAATGTAACAACGTTATCATTTTAAATATATCGAAAATTTTTACAAATTCTCATCTTTGATTTTTTATAAATTTTAGTTGCACTAGAATATTAAAAAGTACATTTTCTACTATAATAAAGTAGTTTTGTTAAAATGCGCTATAAATTTTATACTGATTAAATCGTTTTTGATAAAACCTTTTAAGTATATTCCTAATCAATATCAATTACTTATATGTAAGAAAATTATATTTAATCTAGAAATATCTCTAATCTTTTATACAGCTACACTTCAAAAATTAAAATTTTTGATCAAGTCTAAAATGCGATAATAAATTAATTTTTTTTGGTAATTGCATTAGAAATCGCAACAAATTGTTTTTTATTAATACCATGTTTATCATCTTTCAAAAATGTTGAATAAAATCGATTATTAAACATTTCAATATTTATATGTTATACACTTGCATCCATATTATTTTTATCATTGCTTGAGCAATTGAATATGTTTAATCAATAACTTCTTCAAAAAAAAGTTAAAATGACCAGTTAGATGATAATACACAAATAGATATTATTTTATGCTCTAATCTCACTTGGATGAATTAACAAAAATTTTTTGAAAAATTAAAAAATTGTTTTTAAAATAGATTGATATTCTGATACAATAAGATGTTTTGCATTACTATCATTTAAATCGCAAATTTCTGATATAGCTGTTTCAATACCTTTCTGTTTTATCAAATAAGAAATTTTTACTGATTCTAAATCATTTTTATCAAAAAAATAAAACGCTGACGCAATACCTATGGCTAAGTTTTTACAAGGCAATTGATGTTTGATACAACTTAAAAACGGTTTAATTAATCGTTCTTGAGTTCCTAATTTTTGAATTGGATTGCGCCCAATGCGTTCCAAATCATCTGATAAAAAAGGATTATTAAAACGAAAAAAAATTTGATTGATATAAGAATCATGTTCTTTTTGATGAAAATTAAAATGTTTTACTAAAAACGCTCCACTTTCTTGCATGGCTAATTTTACTATATTACAAATTTTGTAATCCGACATCACTTGTTGTATTGTTTTATATTTTTTAATCAATCCTAAATATGCTGCTATCACATGTCCAGTATTTAATGTGAATAATTTTCTTTCTATAAAAGAATCTAAGTTATTGCTCAACCTTAAGCTATTTATTTTTGGTATATTACCTTTAAATTGAGTGGGATTAGCAATCCATTCCTGAAAATTTTCTGCTATAATATTTAAAGGTGATTGATTAAAATCAATTTTTTTAGGTATAATTGTATCAATCGTACAATCTACAAAACCAATATATTTTTTTAAATAATCATGATATTGTTTGGGAAGCTTTTTAAGAACTGTGTTTTTTAAATACGAACTAGCTTTAATTTTATTCTCGCAAGCAATAATATTTAAAAACGTTACAGATTTAATCTGACATTTAAATATTATACCATTTGCGATAGTTAATGCGATCAACTCTAATGCAGCAGGTCCAGATGCAGTGGTAATTAAATCTACTTCAGCTATAACTTTATTAATTTGAGAATTATTTGCATTAATAGCGCTGATATTAATAATATTATATGCTTGTTTTTGATTTTTCCCTGCGACTATAACTGAATAATTTTGATGCCGATTAATGTAATTCACTATATCTTGATTAATATCGGAAAATATCACTTTAAAACCTGACTCTGATAGTGTTCTTCCAATAAATCCTAATCCAATGTTTCCAGAACCAAAATGAAGTGCTTGCATAAATAATTCCAGTAATAAAAATGTATATAAAAAAATATTTATTTAACCTTATATTATCTATTTAACAATAACAATACTTCTTGAATATCATTAGTTTGACGTAATTTTTTAATTATTTTTTCATCATCTAAAGCATTAGTAATATTACTCACAACCATAATATGTTCATCATTTTTAGCCGCAATACCAATTACAAGATAAGCAATATCTTCTTCATCATCACCAAATCGAACGCCTTTAGGAAATTGGCAAAACATGATACCTGTTTTTAAAACAAAATCTTTTCCTTCTATAGTTCCATGTGGTAACGCTATTGATTCCCCTAGCCAAGTTGACGCTATCTTTTCTCGTTCTAACATTGATTGAATGTAATTAATTTTAACATAACCCTGTTTTACTAAATGTTTTCCAATGATATGAATAGCTTCTTCTTTATCTTTGGCATATTGATTTAGTAAAATGTTTCTTTCAGTTAAGTGAAATACAGAATGATGTGATGGATTTTCAACATTATTTTTATTACTTATAGATAAAGTAAAATTATTACTGATAGGAGTAGAAACACTGTCTATTATTTTATTCACTAAATTATCATAAAAATTGTTGTTGATAAAGTTTTTTAAAGAAAGATGATGAGCATCAGGAGCATATTTTTTAGCACGATCAGTTAAACTTTGATGAGTAATTACTAAATCTGTATTTTTAGGTAATGAATTAATCGCCATATTAAAGACTGAAATATGATTCAAATTAGCAGTGTTTATTTTTTTTCTAAGAATAGTAGCTCCTATTGCACTAGATCCCATGCCAGCATCACAAGCAATTATAATAGTTTTGATATTTCTAAAGTTCTTATTTTTAACACTATTACTAGAATAGTTTTGTTTTAATGTTTCTTTCTCTTGAGTTAGTATATTTTGATTTTTTTGTAATATTTTTGTTTTTTTCTTATACATGTCGCAACAATTGTATTTTAATAATACAGAAGCAGTAATTAAAGAAGAAATAAAAGATACAAAAATAGCAGAACAGTTAACAAAATATAAACCTCTAGGAGTCATTGCTAAAATAGATAAAATAGAACCTGGTGATATCGCAGAGATTAATCCACCATTGAATAACATCAGCGCAAAAATTCCTGTCATAGCGCCTATAATAAGAGCTATAATTAACTTCGGTTTAATTAAAACGTAAGGAAAATAAATTTCGTGTACACCTCCAAAAAATTCAATGATTGCAGCTCCTCCTGCTGATTTAGATAATTCTCCTTTTCCAAATAATAACCATGCTATCAATACTCCTAACCCTGGACCTGGATTAGATTCTATGAGAAAGAATAAAGATTTTTGATGTTCTGAAACATCTTGAATACCTAAAGGTGAAAAAATTCCATGATTAATAGCATTATTTAAAAAAAACACTTTTGCAGGTTCTATAATAATCGCCACTAATGGCAACAAGTGATAAGATATTACTGTTTTGATTGCATTAGATAAAAAATAAAAAAAATACTGAATCAATGGACCAATCAAAAAAAATGAAAAAATAGATAACAAGATACTTATTGTTGCAATAGAAAAATTATTAACTAACATTTCAAAACCGTTTTTTATCTTATTTTCCACTGTTTTGTCAAAATATTTTATAACCAAACCGCCTAATGGTCCTACAATCATAGCGCCTAATAACATTGGTGTATTACTACTAGTAATCACTCCAACAGTGCTGATGCAACCAACTAATGCACCTCTTTCTCTTGCAATTAAACGACCCCCTGTATACCCAATCAAAATAGGTAAAAGATAAATAATTATTGGTGATATTAAGCGTTCTAAAGATTTATTAGGTTGCCATCCTGAAGGTATAAATAAAGCAGTCATAATCCCCCATGTTATAAAAATACTTATGTTAGGCATCATCATGCTACTGAGAAATTGACCAAGATTTTGTAATTTTAATTTAATTAACGTAAACATAATAAACCACACATATATGTAATAAAATGATGATTTAAAAAAATTATTTTTTAATAAAAATGAATATTAAATAAAACAAACATTGTTGTATATTGTTTTAATTAAATTCTTTAAATTATTATTAATAAAATATCATTAAAAATTATTTTTTGTAAAAGATTTATAAAACTGAATTAATCCATTAGTAGAAGAATCATAATTTTTTTTAGTTCCATCATTTTTTAGATGATTATAAATATCTTTAGATAAGTCTTTACCTATTTCTACACCCCATTGATCGAAACTAAATATATTTAATATGTATCCTTGTACAAATATTTTATGTTCATATAAAGCAATTAATGCTCCTAAATTGTAAGGATTAATTTTTCGAATCAAAATCGAATTTGTAGGTTGATTTCCTTTGCATATTTTGAATGGTAAAACTTTTTTTATATCATCATTATGTTTTTTAGAAAACAACAAATCATCTAAAAGATCACTTTTAGATCTTCCAAAAGCTAGCGCGCGTGTTTGCGCAAAAAAATTAGATATTAATTTTAAATGATGCTCACCTATATCATTATGCGACAAGGCAGAAGCAATAAAATCAGACGGAATTAACTTAGTACCCTGATGTATTAACTGATAAAAAGCATGTTGTCCATTAGTACCTGGTTCGCCCCAAATAATAGGACCAGTTTGATAAAATATTTTTTTGCCGTTTCTATCGACTGATTTACCATTAGATTCCATATTAGATTGCTGCAAATACGCTGAAAAACGATGCATATATTGATCATATGGTAATATCGCTTCTGTTTCAGAACCAAAAAAATTAGCATACCAAATACTTATTAAAGCCAATAATATAGGAATATTTTTATGAATGTCAGTATCATAAAAATGTTTATCCATTGCATGAGCACCATTCAAAAATTTTTTAAAATTTTCAAATCCAATTGATAAAACAATTGATAATCCTACTGAAGACCACAACGAAAAACGACCCCCTATCCAGTCCCAAAATTCAAAAATATTATTCTTGCTAATCCCAAAATTTAAAGCATTACTAACATTGGCAGATAAGGCAAAAAAATGCTTCTTTAATACGTCTTTTGAATTTCCGGAAACACTCAAAAACCAATCTTTTACACTACATGCATTAGTTATTGTTTCATCTGTTGTAAATGTTTTAGAGGCTATTAAAATAATAGTTTTTTCAGGATTAACTTTTTTTAACACTTCACAAAGATGTGTGCCATCAATATTTGAAATAAAATGCATATTTAAGTGATTTTTATATGGACGTAATGCTTCAGTTACCATATATGGTCCTAAATCAGATCCACCGATACCAATATTTAATACATCAGAAATAGTTTTTCCAGTATAACCTTTCCATGATCCGTTAATGACGAGCTCGGAAAAATGTTTCATTTTGTCAAGTACGGCATTAATGTCTGACATAATATTACAATTGTTTATCATAATAGGAGTATTGCTTCTATTGCGTAGTGCAGTATGTAACACGCAACGATTTTCTGTATGATTTATTAGAGATCCAGAAAACATCAAATGAATTGCAGATTTTACATCAGTTTCTTCAGCTAAATTTAATAAATGTCTAATAGTATTCTCATCAATTCGATTTTTTGAAAAGTCAATTAACATCTCATTTTCAAAAAAAATTGAAAATTTTTTGAATCTGTTAATGTCTTTTAAAAACAAATCTTTTAAATGGACATTTTTTATTTTCGTAAAATGATTTCTTAAATCTTGGTAAGATTTAGTATGACTAAAATTAATGTTTTTCATAATAAAATTCGTATTCTCTAGTTAAAAACATAATGAATACTACAGTAGTATAATATAGTTTTAATTTAACAAAGTTATACAATTAATTTATCATATATTCTTAAAAAGATTTCCCTAATATTGATAAATCATTTATATTAAAAATAAATAATTCTAAATTCTAATACAATCGATAATATATTTATTAAAACTCAATTAAACAAAAATGAAAATTAGCAAAGATAATCTAATTTGGATTGATTTAGAAATGACCGGTCTCAATCCTAAAATACATCGAATTATTGAAATTGCAACATTAATCACAGATAGTCATTTAAAAATAATTTCAGCAGGACCAGTAATTCCTATATATCAAAAAAACGAAAATCTTTTTATTATGGATCAATGGAACAGCGCAATTCACAAAAAAAATGGATTAATACAACGCGTTCAAAATAGTTTGCACAATGAAAAAACAGCTGAAATTGACACAATAAAATTTTTAAAAAAATGGGTTCCTATGAGCACTTCTCCAATGTGTGGTAACAGCATTGCTCAAGATCGAAAATTTTTATTTAAATATATGCCAAAATTAGAAAATTATTTTCACTATAGATCTATAGATGTCAGTACGATTAAAGAACTTTCGAAACGTTGGAACGTTAAAATATATAATCAAATCAAAAAAAAATATAATCATAAAGCATTAGAAGATCTTCTTGAATCTATCAGAGAACTAAAATTTTATCGAGAAAACTTTTTTAAATTTTAATAAAAATCCTTTTTCTAAAAAAGAAAGCTTGAAAAAGATAATTTATATCTATAAAATACCTTTTATAGCATTTTATTTAATCTACTAGGCGGGAATAGCTCAATTGGTAGAGCGCAACCTTGCCAAGGTTGAGGTCGCGAGTTCAAATCTCGTTTCCCGCTCCAATAATCATTCTATTAAAAATGTTATTACTATTGCTCTGTTGCTCTATTTCTCTAAAAAAATCATGACGCATCAATCTATCGAAATATTTTTAATAATATTGTGTGACATTGCAAAAAATTAAAATAAAAAATTAAGGGATCCAATATGATTTTTTATTCTAAATGGTTGATGTTATTTATTTTTTTAATTTTATTTCAAGTTCAACATCCCAATGCAAATATAAAAAAAAATATTGCCAAAACAAAAAATTATACGTAAGTTATCTAAATACAAGTTATCTAAATACAAATTATTTACATACAATAAAATATACAAAACATATCACTCAAAGTATTAATCAAAAAATTACTATAGCAATCGATGCAGGACACGGCGGAAAAGATCCCGGAGCTATTGGTCATAGAGGGTTACAAGAAAAAACAGTTAATCTTGCAATAGCAAATGAACTTAAAAAACTACTAAATAATGATAAAATGTTTCGTACGATTCTAACAAGAAAAAACGACTCCTATATTTCAGTAAATAAAAGAAGAGAGTTCATCCAAAAGCATCGTATACATTTACTAGTATCTATTCATGCTAATTCCTCAAAAAAAAAAGGTGTATCAGGAGCATCTTTATGGATTATTTCAAATAATAGAATGAATCGTGAAATTTCAAATTATTTAAAAAAAAATCAATCAAGTAATTTACTTTGCAATAATCTTCAAAATATTTTTAATGCAAACAAAAATGATTTATTTCTCAAAAAAACTATTCTAGATTTACAATTTAATAACTTAAAAAAAATTGAATTAGATTTATCTAAACATCTATCTGAGGAATTAAACAAACAGATCAAAACAAAAAAAATAGACTTAAACTATGCCAGTTTAGGAATATTAAGTTGTATTCATATTCCTTCTATATTAATTGAGACTGGTTTTATTACAAATCTTGTCGAGGAAAAAAAATTAAGCACCACTGCTTATCAAAAAAAAATTGCTAGAGCTATTTATATAGCTTTAAAAAACTATTTTATTAACCAATGGAAATTAAATAAGAAAAAGTTTAACTGATGAAATATAATTACACATTAAGCACTTAAATGTAAACACACGTGATAACGATTTAAAGTGCTTAACTTAAAAAAACGATATTTTTTTAATTATTTAAAAATTAAAACGTTTTTTAAATCTTTCAACGCGTCCTCCGGTATCAATAATTCTTTGAGTTCCTGTATAAAATGGGTGACATTTAGAACATATGTCTAAATTTAGATCATGACTAATCGTGGAAAAAATTTCAATTTTATTTCCACAAGAACAAGTAGCCATTATTTTAGAGTAACGAGGATGAATTTTCTTTTTCATAAGAACGTCCTATAATAATTCAAAAATAAAATATATTCAATTATATGATTGCCATCGTGTTAATAGAAAAAAATAATATTTTAATTATTTAAATATCGCATAAAAAATATTTTTTCAGTACAAATAAATATTTTATAAAAATATAGACATTTTAAGTAAAGTTATGAAAAGTACATATTCTATGAAAAACTAAAATATCTTTAAATCATTTTCATAAACATATAAACAATCATGGTTATTAATAATACTAATAATAAAGTATCATTACATGAATAATATTGTATATATACAATTTTTACAAAAAAATAACTGTGATTATAATATAAATTGAGCAAAATAAAAAAAATAGAGTATTATTAATATAATAAAATTCAAAATATAAAAATTATATTTTTTATAATAATCTTTTATACTACTCCAATAGTGTAAAAAATAGAAACGTTATGTTTAAGAGGTTTTTCTGGTGACCACAATATTAAGTGTAAGACTAAAAGATAAAGTAGTGATCGGAGGTGATGGACAAGCAACTTTAGGCAATACGATTATGAAAAGTAATGTTAAAAAGATTAGATCTCTTTATCATGAAAAAGTAATTGCTGGTTTTGCAGGAGGCACAGCTGATGCTTTTACTTTATTTGAAATGTTTGAAAAAAAATTAGCTTTATATCAGGGTCAATTACAAAGAGCTGCTATTGAATTAGCCAAAGATTGGAGATCTGATAGAAATCTAAGAAAGCTAGAAGCATTATTGGCGGTTGCTGATAAAGAAACCTCATTAATAATTACAGGAAATGGCGATGTAATACAACCTGAAGATGATTTAATAGCTATAGGATCAGGAGGATCTTATGCACAATCTTCTGCTCGAGCATTGATCAATAATACTGATTTAAATGCAAATCAAATTGTAGAAAAATCATTAACTATTGCTGCAAATATTTGTATTTACACCAATCATGTATTTACTATTAAAGAATTATTTTCAGAAAAATAAGGATTCTGTTTATGTCTGCAATGACTCCTCCTCAAATTGTTTCTGAACTTGACAAATTCATCATAGGTCAAGAAAAAGCAAAAAGAGCAGTATCTATCGCATTAAGAAATCGTTGGCGTCGTATGCAATTAAGCACTGAACTACGTCACGAAATTACTCCTAAAAATATTTTAATGATTGGTCCTACTGGAGTGGGTAAAACAGAAATTGCTAGACGTTTGGCTAAATTAGCTGATTCTCCTTTTATTAAAGTAGAAGCAACAAAATTTACTGAAGTAGGATATGTAGGAAAAGAAGTTGATTCAATTATTCGAGATTTAACTGATGCTGCAATAAAAATGATTCGTATTAAAAATATTGAAAAAAATAAAACGCGAGTTGAAGAAATTGTAGAAGAAAAAATACTAGATGTACTAGTTCCAAGACCTAAAGAAAATTGGACAGAAAAAGAAAAAAATGAAAGTCTCTTAAATACCATTCAAAAATTTCGAAAAAAATTAAGAGAAGGTGTTTTAGATGACAAAGAAATAGAAATCAATGTATTAACTACTACAATGGGCATTGAAATTATGGCTCCTCCCGGAATGGAAGAGTTAACTAGTCAATTACAATCATTGTTTCAAAATTTAGGAGGACAAAAGAAAAATAGCAGAAGGTTAAAAATTAAAGATGCAATCATATTATTAAAAGAAGAAGAAGCTGCAAAATTAATCAATCAAGAAGAAATCAAAAAAGAAGCTATACACGCAGTCGAACAAAATGGAATAGTATTTATTGATGAAATTGATAAAATATGTAAACGAGGCGATACTTCAGGACCAGATGTTTCTCGAGAAGGAGTTCAAAGAGATTTACTGCCATTAATAGAAGGCTGTACAGTATCTACCAAACATGGTATGGTTAAAACAGATCATATTTTATTTGTTGCATCTGGAGCATTTCAAACTTCTACTCCTTCCGATTTAATTCCTGAATTGCAAGGACGCCTTCCAATAAAAGTCGAATTACAAGCGCTTACAATTGATGATTTTGAAAAAATTTTAACTGAACCAAGAGCATCTATTACCGCACAATATAAAGCACTGATGGCAACTGAGGGCGTCAATATTAATTTTACTCAAGAAGGAATACGAAATATTGCGGAAGCAGCTTGGAAAGTAAACGAATCCATGGAAAATATTGGGGCTCGTCGATTACATACTATATTAGAAAAACTTATGGAAGATATATCTTTTAATGCGAATAAAAATACAGGTAAAACCATTGAAATTAATGCGGATTACGTAGGAAAACATTTAAATCAATTAATATCCAATGAAGACCTGAGTCGTTTTATTTTATAATACTTATAATGAAATATAAAATATTTATCCTATAATATTAATGTTAAATGGATAAATATTTTTATATTACATTAATTAATTTTTAATAATACATTATAAATTTATTAAATGCTATTGAAAAAAAAAAATATGTCCTCATATTGAAAAGAGAGAAATAAATAGTTAATTAAAAAAACATTTTCACGTTATGAAAGGAGTGTATTATGTCTTATCGTTCACTTTCATTCATCCCTAATTTTAATGATCATAATATTTTTTCAAATAGATTTAATCAAATCGATAAAATGTTCAGCACATTAACAGGAGAAAAACCAATATCTGATACTCCTTCTTACAATCTATTTCAAAAAAATGAAATAGAATATCAATTAATAGTTAGTGTGCCTGGATATAAAGAAGAAGAATTAGATATCGCTGTACACAATAATCAACTCTCTATTCAAGGAAAAAAACGTTCTCAAAATAACAATAAAAATATTTCAAAACGGTTACATCAGGGTATATTATTTAACGATTTTTCTATGAGCTTTAACTTAGAATATAAAATAACAGTAAAAAAAGCAGAACTATCTTTAGGTTTATTAAAATTAGATTTTAAATGTGATATTCCAAAAGAAGAACAACCTCAAAAAGTTTTTATAAATATTTCAAACGAAACTAAAAAAATTGACAATCAATAAATATCATCGTATAAATCAGATTAAAAAGAACTTAAAATATAATCCATTGTACTGAAAAACAGTGCAATGGTTTAAAAAATTTTTTGTTGATAACATTGAGAATACAGTATGAACCCATGGATTGATGCAAAAGTATTAACAATTAAAAAATGGACTAAAAATTTATTTAGTCTTGTTTTACAAGCTCCTATCAGTTCTTTTCGTGCAGGACAATTTACTAAATTAGCCGTATATGATAAGATCAATAAGAAAAAGATTCAAAGAGCGTATTCATATCTTAATTCTCCTAATCAAAAAAACTTAGAATTCTATATTGTTCGTATAGAAAATGGATATTTAAGTAATATGTTATACAATTTAAAAAAAGAAGATACAATACTGATCAAAAAAAATGCATTTGGTTTTTTTACAATGGATGAAGTACCGAGTAATGAAATATTATGGATGTTTGCAACAGGAACAGGAATAGGTCCATATTTATCCATCTTACAAGAAGGAAAAAATCTAGAAAAATTCAAAAATATCGTATTAATACATGCTGTACGGTACCAACATGAATTAATTTATCTTCCTTTAATGCAACGACTGCATAAACAATACAATGGAAAATTAAAAATTCAAACTATTACCAGTAGAGAAAAAAATCAATATTCTCTTTATGGTAGAATTCCAATGCTATTGATGCATAAAACATTAGAACAATCTCTCAACTTAACAATAAGTACTGAAAATTCGCACATAATGCTATGCGGCAATCCATTGATGATTAAAGATACATATTTTTTTCTAAAAAATCATAAAAATATGCAAAAACATTTTCGTCGTAAAGCAGGAAACATTACAATAGAAAATTACTGGTAAATTTTATTTTTTTTAACAACGATCGATTGCAAAAGAGATCACTTCATTGATGTTTTTTTCTTTTAACAATAACATCATTAACCTATCTAAACCTATGGCAACACCAGAACAATAAGGAAGCCCAGATGATAACGCATCAAGAAGCAAATTATCTATTTTTCGCACCGGTAAATTCATGGAAGCACGTTTTTTGTTATCTTGCATAAAGCGTTTTTTTTGTTCATCAACATCAGTCAGTTCATAAAATCCATTTCCTAATTCTATTCCTTTAAAAAAAAACTCAAATCGCTCTGAAATACGTGAATCTTTTGAATTAATATTCGCAAGACATGCTTGTTCTGCAGGAAAATGATAAATAAATATAGGCTTTTTTTTTCCAAGATTAGGTTCTATTTCTAAGGTAAATAATGTTTGTATTAATTCGTTTACATGATGTTCGTTATGTATTAAATAATCTAATTTTAATTTTTTAAAAATTGTGCGCAATTCTAATATATTAGTACATAGAGGATCTATATCAAATACTTTTAAAAATATATCTTGATAAGACATTTGTTCTGATTCATGAAAATCAAAAATAGTTTGAAGAAAATGATCTATTTCTTTGATAAATTTTTTCATTGAAAAAAACGGTTGATACCATTCTAACATAGTGAATTCTGGATTATGATATCGACCCACTTCTTGATTTCTAAAACAATGGCAAATTTGATATATTGGTCCACTTGTTGATGCTAATAAACGTTTCATATGATACTCTGGACTTGTAATTAGCCATAATTTTAACATGTCATTTTGGTTTAATGACAGAAAGTCTGTTTGAAATGGAGATAAATTTACATCGGTCACAGTAGATTTAGATAACATCGGTGTTTCTACTTCCATAACATTTTTTTGCAGAAAAAACAAACGAATTTGAGAAATAATTTTTGATCGTGCAATGAGATTTTTAATAGATGCGTTAGGTTTCCATGACATTTTTTTGTTCATATTAATTGATTTAAAAATTCCTATTTAAAAACACAAAACTAAAAAATGTGTCTTACTTGTTCTAAAATAATGTTATCTTGTTTCAATCACAGTTAAACTAAGTTATTTATACAATTAAAAATATGAATAAAACTGCAATCTACCCCGGTACGTTCGACCCGATTACTTATGGTCACTTAGATATTATAACACGATCGACAAAAATATTTGATAACATAATTATTGCTATTTCTAATAATTTAATAAAAAAACCTGTCTTTGATTTAAAAGAACGAATAGAATTAACTCGCGTTGCTACGTTGCACCTGAAAAATGTAAAAAAAATACTTGGATTTAATAATCTACTTGCAAATTTAGCAAAAAAAGAAAAAACAAATATTTTAATCAGAGGAGTTCGTACAATATTTGATTTTGATCATGAAACAAAATTAGCAGAAATAAATAAACAAATTTATCCAGAATTAGATAGCGTTTTTTTTCTTTCTTCTAAAGAAGTATCTTTCATATCTTCATCTTTTGTTAAAGAAATTGCCAAATATAAGGGTGATACAAAACCATATCTTCCTAAAGAGGTGCATTATGCATTATTAAAAAAACTTAAATATGCGACATAATTCCTATATAAAAAATTTCGATAAGAGGAATTAAATAGAATAGGGTACAACATGTACCCTATTATTTAATAATTTCCTCACTATTTAAAAAAACGTTCAGATATAATTTTATTTTATAAAATGTGAATATTTAATTATTGGTAAAGCATTTGGATAAATGATTACAGTTGCTCGTATGCCAAAAGAATGATATTTATTAATATCGTTATCGCTTATATTGTTATTTTCTAAATCAGATAAATTAGTTGCAATTAATTTAATCGCACCATCATCTAAAATATCTACTTTATAAATACTTCTAGAATTATTTACTTGATATTGGGTTATTTCTGAATGTTCGGCAATTAATTGCAGGTAAGCTTGATGTACGATATTTGGATTAGCATATAAAGAAATCAATTTTTGATGATCTATATTTGGTACAATACGTTTAAAATCCGCCATCATTGATTGTTTATCTGCAGAAAAAATTAAATGATTATTAATAATGAATAAAGATGAATAATAATCACTCATAAAATTTTTATCTAATGTTTCTTTAGATTTTTCATCTTGATATTGTTCTTTAAAAATATTAATCGCATTCTTAATATTTTTTGATGAATTGAATTGAGTAGAAACTGTCCATGAACCATTTTTAGCAATGAAATCTTCATAGTAAGATTTCTCAAGGCTTTTTTGTGTTCTTGATTGGAATTTTTTATTTTTTGGAATAATATGATTGTTTGAGTCTAAATTTAAATTGTCATCTATTCTTATTGCATCATACATTTTATCTTGATAATGACGATTTTTAGGAGCGAAATCAAAAAGATCAGGAAAAGTGCTATGAGATCCAGGATGTGTTGGATTGTTGTTAAATTTATTAACAACTTTAATTTTTCCTTCACGACGGACTTTATCAAAAACAGCCTTCATAAAATTTTTTGACGATTTAATTGTGCTTTTCAGTTCTTCAATAGTTTTAGATAATCGCACTATTGGATCATCATCGTTTGCATGTGGATCATTTGAATTAGAAAATACATCTTTAATATGTATAACATCAAAAAATTTTTGAGTGGCATTTTTTATGGTTGTACAAGTTTGGACTACAGTTTCTGAAATTTGTTCTAAAATATCTTGAGCGATATCAAGAATGTTAAAACCGACAGATTTGTTTTGAGAAAGATATGTTTCATCTTTGATAAAATTAGAATGTGAGTAATTCAGAATTTTTTTTTCATTAATGCAGAAGATTGATTATAAACATCGATTACTTCTTGTGCTTTATTTTTTGAAGAAAAAACATTTTTGTTAAATGTATTTTTCATATTTTTTTCTGATTCTTTTTTTAAAAGAATTAGCGTATTTAATGAATCTTCATATTGCTTTTCTAAATGTACTATATTTTTTTTTTTGCTATGACCAACAGTAACATTTAACACTTGATTGACTGATTTAAATTTATTTTTGTTTAACACAAATTCATTCGTAGCATTATTTATTTTATTTGGACATTTTTTTCTTATTACATCTACATTACTGAGAAAATTAGAAAACATAGTGTTTTGTCCTGTTTGAAGTTAATAAACGCAATTTATTATATTGTTATTTTTTGTTAGTATATTTTTATATTTTAAAAAACTGATACGTATAATAAAAATACCAATTTATATTTTAAATACATTTTTTAAAAAGTCAATTATTAATTTAAAAAAATATAAAACTATGAAAATCTATTTATCATTGCAATCTTATAACCAAAGGTTATATAAATTAATTAATTCATATAAATTACAACATAATAGTAATAGTGCTATATCTTTAATTGTTAATGATGATACACTAGCATTATATGATCGAGAACATCCGATACAAAAAGCTATAATAATTGATTTTACTTCAAAAATACATCATTACAGATATTTAAACAAAAACAAGAAAAAAGAAATGTTGTCTAAAGCAATAGGAATAAAACAATCTTATTTTCCATTTGTTGTAGATGCAACTGCGGGATTAGGAAATGATGCTTTTTTGCTTGCATTCTTAGGTTGTCGTGTTTGCATGATAGAACGACATCCTGTCATTGCTGCTTTATTGCAAGATGGATTATACAGAGGATGTCAAGATAAAAACATAGGGCATTGGTTGAAAAAAAGATTATATCTAATTTTTCATGATAGTTGTAATGTTTTAAAAAACTTTAAACCGGATGTCATTTATTTAGATCCTATGTATCCTATCAATACGAAAACGGCTTTGCCGAAAAAAAATATGCAAATATTTAGAAAATTAATCAAACATGATAATAATTTTGAAAAATTATTAATTATTTCTAGAAGAGTAGCAAAAAATAGAGTAGTTGTAAAACGTCCTCATTATGCAAAGTGTTTTCTTGAAAATCAAATAAATTTTACAATTTCAGGAAAAACTCATCGTTTTGATATATACAATCCTGTTTAATATAAAAATAGGAGTACCAATTGAACAATGTACTCCTATAAATCACATTTTACAATATATATTTTATATAAAGGATAATATTATCCAATATAAAAAACTTGATAAAAAAATAGATACAGGTAGAGTTAAAAGCCATGCTAATATAATGTTCTTTATAGTATTTATTTGAATACCATCGCCATCAATCAACATGGTACCAGCTACAGAAGATGCAAGAATGTGCGTAGTAGACACTGGTATGCCTGTATAACTTGCTATACCAATAGAACATGAAGCTGTGATTTGTGCTGACATAGCTTGTGCGTATGTCATTCGTTTTTTCCCTATTTTTTCACCAATAGTAATAACTATTCTTTTCCAACCTATCATTGTTCCCATTGATAAAGCAATGGCGACAATTAAAATAATCCATATTGGTGCATATTCAATAGTTTTTAATATATCTTGTTTATTATTCAATAAAAAATATTTTTCTTGTAAACTGATATGATCAGTATTAATGATTTGATCAATTGAATCTGAAAAATACAATAATAAATGACGTAATTCTATTTTTTTTTGGGTATTTAATACATTGTAATCTAATACATTATTCAATAACGTTTTGGTTTTTTTAATATTTTTTTTAAAATCATATAAGTAAGTAGAGCAAATAGAAGTATTAATGATTTTGTTGTGGTTACTATGATCAGCGATGTGTTCGTGATGCTTTAAATAGTATTTTTCTAAATTATTAATTGCATTTTTTGTGGTAATAATTTCATATTGATTAGAATTCAAATTTATTAAAAAAGCAGAAGGAAGTATACCTATTAATACTAACATAATTAATCCGATGCCTTTCTGTCCATCGTTTGCACCATGTGCATAACTAACGCCAATAGATGATAAAATTAATGCCGTTCGAATTAAAAATGGTGGTTTTCTTTTGCCATCAACTTTTTCTCGTTCTAAAGGTGTCATATGAAGACGATGAAGTTTTTTATTGATGTTATTTGCATAATATCTTAATAAAAAAACCAAACTTCCAGCTATAATTAAACCAATAATTGGCGAGAGAACAAGAGACATAAAAATATTTGTCATTTTTGGTATATTCAATGCATGAATTAAAGATGTATCCGTAGTTATTGCATGAGTCAGTCCTATTCCGATAATAGCTCCAATCAACGAATGTGAACTAGATGCAGGAAGACAGAAATACCAAGTAGATAAATTCCATATTATAGATGCTAATAAAATAGAAAAAATCATAGCAAGAGCTTGATTTGATGTACTATTTAAGAGCAGTTCATTTGGTAACAAATGTACAATCGCATAGGCAACAGTTAAACCTCCAAATATGACGCCTAAAAAATTGAATATACCAGATGTAATGACTGCAATATTGGAAGGTAGAGCTCGAGTATATATTAAAGTTGATACTGCATTAGCGGTATCATGAAAACCATTAATAGCTTCATAAAATAAAACAAAAAATAATGCTAAAAAAACAAATAAACTATGATTCAAATCGGAATAAGCAAATAAATGTAGCATAATCTTTAAGCCGTTTTTTTTAATGAATTGCACTAAGTTTATTATCTGTGAGAAACTATGTTTGAGGAAAGTAAAATATTAATTTTATTCATAAAAATATTTTATGCGTTATTATCATAACACGCTTATTTATGTGAGATTATTGTTTTTTAATCTACAAGATAGCAGTATTCCTAGTAATAATACTGTTGTTATAAACATTGAAATCCCATACCATTTTGAATACATCCAAAATACACCACCAAATGTGCCAAATATGCTCGATCCTAAATAGTAAAAAAACAAATATAAAGAAGTAGCTTGGGCTTTAGCAATTTTTGTATGAGCACCAATCCAACTGCTAGCAATAGAATGAGATGCAAAAAAACCACTGGAGAAAACTATCAAACCGACAATAATTATCCATAGTTGATCGTATTGTGTGATGGATAAACCAAATAACATTAATATTAATGACATAATAAGAATGCTTTTTCGATAATATTTTTTGATTAAAATACCTGCTTTAGGCGAACTATAGACTCCAGTTAAATAAATACTAGATAATAATCCAATATTGGATTGACATAAAAAAAATGGTTCTAACATAAGACGATATCCAATATAATTAAAAATGGTTACAAAACTACCCATAATGATAAAACCAATAACAAAAAGAATAAACAATTGACAATTTTTTAGATTTAAATAAAAACGATTAAAAAATTTTTGAAAATTAATGGAAATAGAATAAAAATTTTTAGAGGAAGGCAGAAAATACAAAAAAAAACAAGAAGAAATGAATGAAAATATTCCAACTACTACTAGCGCAATGTTCCAAGAAAATTGTTCGACTAAAATACTACTTAAAAATCTTCCTGTAAAACCACCTATAGTATTACCGCTAATATACAAACCCATACAAAAGGATAAAGAATTAGGATGTATTTCTTCACTAATATATGTCATAGCTACCGCAACAACACCGCTTAATGCTAAACCTGTTAAAGCACGACACAACACAATAGCCGTCCAACTAGACATCATAGAACATATAATAGTTAACATTGCTGCAATAAATAAACAAGTAGACATGAGTAATTTTCTACCTATTACATCAGACAAAGAAGCGGTAAATAACATTCCTAATGCCATCATACCGGTTGCAGCAGACAAAGATAAGCTACTTTCAGCAGGGGTTAAATTAAACTGTTTAGAAAAAATAGGTAGAATAGATTGCACACAGTATAAAATAGAAAAGGTTGCAAAACCACCCGAGAACAAAGCTAAAATAACTTGATTAAACTCTTTTGTATTTTTTTTTATATATTCTTTTTTTTTTAATATTGTTTTTGTATCATGTGATAACATCAAAATGTAATCCTTCTTTTTTTATCAAAAAAAACAACTCAATTTTACATATATATATATCCATCATAAACATGTGTTGCAGAGCCTATCATATAAAGAGCATGTCCAACACCTTTCCATTTTATAATTAATTGACCTCCTAATAAATCGACTTGTACAGTATGATGAAGTAGTTTTTTTATAATGCCTATAGATACCGCTGCACAAGCACCACTGCCACAAGCATAGGTTTCACCTACATCTCGTTCATATACTCGCAATTTAATATGTTTCTTATTTATAATTTCCATAAATCCTACATTAACACCTTTAGGAAATAAACTATCTTTTTCTATTTTAACACCTAATTTATTTACAGGAGCATTTTTAATATTTTGAACTTGAATAACGCAATGTGGGTTTCCCATAGAAACTACATTACAAATAACATGTTGTATGGTTAATGTTGTTAAACAATCATCATATAATGATTTTTTACAAGAAGTAAAACTGCACAATCTAAAATCTGGTTCATCCATATTTACTTTAATCATATTATTGGATAAAAATTCAATAAATAGATTTCTTTTTTTTGTGCTAACAGAAATTTTTTTTTTATAAGTCAAGCCCTTTATTAATAAAAATAAACCAAAACATCGTGCACCATTGCCGCATTGTTCGACTTCGTTGCCATTAGCATTAAAAATCCGATAGTGAAAATCAATTAAATGATTATTTGCGTTTTCTACAAGTAGTAATTGATCAAAACCGATTCCTGTATGTCGATGAGATAATGTTTTTATTATAGACGATGATAGAAGAAAATTTTGATTAATGCAATTAACCACCATAAAATCGTTACCTAAACCGTGCATTTTTGAAAAGTGAACTTTTTTTTTGTTATTAAAATGTGCAATCATTTTTTGTTCCCAATAAAATTTTAAGTAATTATAAAAAAGATATTTGTATAAAATTAATTTATAAAAGTCAAAGATTTATGTCAATACTACTAGAATAGTATCTTGAAAATATATTAATATAATGATTTTATTTTTTAAAATTTGTTATAATGTATTTAAAATATAAGGATAACAGTATGAAAAAAATAGATTTAAATACAAAAAATAATTTTTATGATCTAGTTGACGATTTGTTTGCAAAAATTGAAAATAATTTAAATATATATGATGACAAAATTGACATAGATTATGATATACAAGATTATGTTATAACAATTACTTTTTCAGATAAAAGCGTAATTATTATCAACAAACAAGAATTTTTAAATCAAATTTGGCTCGCGACTAAATTTAATGCATATCATTTTAACTATGAAGATGATACATGGGTTTGTAACCGTAGCAAAAAAAACTTTTGGGAAATATTTGAACATTCTTGTTCTATTCAATCGAATAAAAAAATTATATTTTTTATAAAATAATTTCTAATGAACATATTTACACAAATTAATAATTTTTTGCATATATATATTTAAATATCAAGTATCTCAAATAAAACTTATAAAAACATGTACTTATCATTAATATCAATCACAATATGCAAAATCAAACATTAAGAATTGCTACTAGAAAAAGTCCATTAGCATTACAACAAACTAAATATGTTCAAGAAAAAATATTATCTTTATATCCTAATTTAAATATAAAATTAGTGCCTATTGTCACGCATGGAGATAATATTATAAATAAATCTCTTTCTAAAATCGGTGGAAAAGGATTATTTATAAAAGAACTAGAAGTTGCATTGCTTGAAAATAAAGCAGATATTGCTATTCATTCGATGAAAGATCTTCCCATGAATATTGCAAAAGACTTGTGTTTAGTCAGTATATGTAAAAGAGGAAATCCGTTAGATACATTAGTCTCTAACCATTATCAATCAATCAATCAACTTCCTAAAGGAGCTGTCATTGGAACGTCTAGTTTACGAAGACAGTGTCAATTAATTACTTACAGACCTGATTTAATTATTTCTCCTTTAAGGGGTAATGTCGAAACTAGAATTTCAAAACTAGATCAAGGAAAATATGATGGTCTAATTTTAGCAGCTGAAGGTTTAAATAGACTAAATTTACAAAATCGAATTACTCAAATTATACCAGCAGAATTATCTCTTCCTTCGTGCGGTCAAGGCGCTATTGGCATTCAATCTAGAAAAAAAGATAAAAAAGTAATACTTTTTTTATCCCAACTAAATCATACCAATACATTCATAGAAATTAATGCGGAAAGAGCATTTTGCAGAAAACTAAATGCAGGATGTCAAATTCCCATAGGCAGTTACGCAATTTTAAGAAAAAATAAGTTATGGTTACGAGGATTAGTGGGTTCACCTAATGGTGAAACAATATTAAAAGGAGAAAGAATTGGTTGGTATACTACAGGGGAAAAGATGGGGTATTCTTTAGCTGATGAATTACTCAAAAACGGTGCCAAAAAAATTCTTAAGAGTTTATTTTTTAAAAAATCTTATTATATATGACAATATTAGTGATACGTCCTTCTCCGACAGGAGAAGAACTGGTAAAAAATTTAAATGAAAACGGCATTTTATCCTATCATTTTTCTTTTTATGATTTTTATCCTAGTTTTACTAAGATAAATTTGTCTAATAAAGTAGATGAATTATATCAATCAGATGTGATTGTTTTTTTTTCGAAAACATCAATTTATTATACAGATTTGTTTTTAAAACAAAAAAATTTAAAATGGCCTTTTTCTGTTAAGTATTTTACTATTGGTCAAAGTACTGCTTTTTTTCTTCATAAACACGTCCAAAAAAAAATTTTTTTTCCTAAAAATAATGAGAATAGCGAAAATTTATTACATTTATTAAATAAACATCTTCATAAAAAAAATAAGATCGTGTTATTGCAAGGCGAAAATGGACGTACATTAGTACAAAAAATATTAACAAAAAACGGTTTTCAAGTCTCTGTAATAGAATGTTATAAACGAAAATTAAGAATTTCAGATATTAAACAACAAGAAAAAACATGGCGTTTATATCATATTAATGCTTTAGTAATAACAAGTAGTGAAGTTTTGTTTTGCTTAAAAAAAGTTTTTTCTAAAAATAACTGGTTATTTCAGTGTAAACTATTTGTGGTGAGTAAAAGATTATCGAAAATAGCTGAATGCTTAGGATGGAATAATATAACAGTTTCTCGTTATGCTAGTAATCATTTTTTGTTAAAAATTATACAAGAAACTAAATTTTAAAAAAATAATTTAATTTTTGGTCGGCGAAAGAGGATTTGAACCTCTGACCTACTGGTCCCAAACCAGTTGCGCTACCAAGCTGCGCTATTCGCCGTTTTTTAAAAAATTTCTTTTTTTGGGTGGCTAATGGGATTTGAACCCATGACCACTGGAATCACAATCCAGAACTCTACCAACTGAGCTATAGCCACCAATTGAAAAAAATAACAGATTATATTTTATTTTTTGAAAAAGTGCGCTCGACAGGATTTGAACCTGACACCTCTACCTTCGGAAGGTAGCGCTCTATCCAAATGAGCTACGAGCGCATCGATGCAAACCTATTTAGATTCTAAAATTAATCGACTTTAATGTCCAGCTTTTTTTTGTAGAAAAACAAAAAACTTTTAATATTTAAGAACGTTTCATCATATCAAAAAATTCATCATTAGTTTTTGTCATTGAAAGTTTATTGATTAAAAATTCCATTGCATCTATTTCACTCATAGGATGCATTATTTTTCTTAAAATCCACATTTTTTGCAATTCTTCTGGGAAAGTTAGTAGTTCCTCTTTTCGAGTTCCAGATCGATTATAATCAATTGCTGGAAATACACGTTTTTCAGCAATTTTTCTAGATAACGGTAATTCCATATTTCCGGTTCCTTTAAATTCTTCATAAATCACTTCATCCATTTTTGAACCTGTATCAACTAATGCTGTAGCAATAATAGTTAAACTTCCTCCTTCTTCTACATTACGTGCAGCTCCAAAAAAACGTTTAGGTCTATGCAAAGCATTAGCATCCACACCGCCTGTTAAAACTTTTCCTGATGCTGGTACAACGGTATTGTAAGCGCGAGCTAAACGAGTAATAGAATCTAATAAAATAATTACATCTTTTTTATGTTCTACTAATCTTTTGGCTTTTTCAATAACCATTTCAGCAACTTGAACATGTCTCGATGCTGGTTCGTCAAAAGTAGACGCTACCACTTCCCCTTTAACCAATCGTTGCATTTCAGTAACTTCTTCTGGTCTTTCATCAATCAACAAAACCATTAAAACACAATCTGGATGATTATAAGCAATACTTTGAGCTATATTTTGAAGTAATATTGTTTTACCAGCTTTTGGAGGTGCTACAATTAAGCCTCTTTGTCCTCTTCCAATCGGTGATGCTAAATCTAAAACTCTTGCAGTTAAATCTTCAGTAGAACCGTTTCCACGTTCCATTCTCAATCTAGAATTAGCATGCAATGGCGTTAGGTTTTCAAATAAAATTTTGCTTCTTGCATTCTCAGGTTTATCATAGTTTACTTCGTTTACTTTTAGTAAAGCAAAATATCTTTCACCTTCTTTAGGAGGTCTGATTTTTCCAGAAATTGTATCACCTGTACGTAAATTAAATCTTCGAATCTGACTTGGTGAAACATAAATATCGTCAGGACCAGCTAAATAAGAACTATCAGCGGATCGTAAAAAACCAAATCCGTCTTGCAATATTTCTAAAACACCGTCTCCAAAAATATCTTCTCCACTTTTTGCATGTTGTTTAAGGATGGCAAAAATAATATCTTGTTTACGCATACGCGCTAAATTTTCCAACCCCATTTTTTCACCAAGAGTAATTAATTCAGAAACTGGCGTATTTTTAAGTGCGGTAAGATTCATAATGGTGGGTTCTTAGTAAAATCGGGGTAAATCTCGAAATCAAAATTATTACATAATTTTAAAATTTATTAGTGCTTTTTATTAATGTTTTCATCTAAAAAATTTTTCAGCTGTAACTTAGAAATAGCTCCTACTTTAGTAGCAAGAATTTTGCTATCATAAAATAAGAGTAATGTAGGAATGCTTCTAATAGAATACAGAGGAGGAGTATTTTTATTTTTTTCTATGTTTAATTTTCCAACAATAATTGTATTAGAATATTCTTGTGATATTTCATTTAATATAGGTGCTAAAATTTTACAAGGATTACACCATTCAGCCCAAAAATCTACCAAAATGAAACCTTTTGTTCGTAAAACTTGTTCTTCAAAATTATCATCATTTAGTTCAATTATGTTATGCATTTTATTATTACTCAAGATTAATCAGTGTACAAAATAAAAAATTTCATTTTTTATACTTAGACGTAAAAAGTATATTATTTAATAATATCATTTTTAAAAATTTTTTAAAACTAAATTTAAAAAATTATTTATAAGTATTGTGTTATAAAATATTTTTGTCCCATTCTAAATCTTCTGGAGGTAGCTCAAATAAAAACCTGCTAGGAGACATATTTAAAATTTGTCCATATTGCGTTTTTCTTATGCAATAAGTAAAAAATAATTGTTTTTTTGCTCTAGTTATACCAACATATGTTAATCTTCTTTCTTCTTCTATATTATTGTTATCAATACTTTTATAATTCGGCAAAATTCCTTCACACATTCCTATTATAAATACTGAAGAAAATTCTAAACCTTTAGACGCATGTAATGTCATTAATTGGACTTGATTATTTGTTTCCTCTTGATTCAAATGATTTTTTTTAATAACATCACGTAATGACATTTTTGTAACAATTTTTGACAAATTCATGGGTTTTTCAAATTCGTTTCCTTCAATCATCTGTTTTAACCATTCAGATAAAGTATTAATATTATTTATACTATTTGTAATTTTTTTTGGTTCTTTTAAAATTTTAGACAACCATGACTCATATTTTATTTCTTTAATAATTATATCTAATATTTCTGATGGATTAGAGTAAGATAACTCATGGAATTTGTTTATTAAAGTTACGAATTTTTTTATCTTGTTAATAGTGTTTTGATTTAAAAAAGATGGTTTTTGAAGATTATTGCTTATTTGAAAAAGACTAAAATTAGTTTGATTTGCATATTTTTCTAATTTGTTTAATGTAATGACACCAATTTTGCGCGAAGGAATATTGATGATT
Source organism: Buchnera aphidicola (Hyadaphis tataricae) (assembly GCF_005081445.1). Classification (NCBI taxonomy): domain Bacteria; kingdom Pseudomonadati; phylum Pseudomonadota; class Gammaproteobacteria; order Enterobacterales; family Erwiniaceae; genus Buchnera; species Buchnera aphidicola. The sequence continues at coordinate 622,085 of NZ_CP034873.1, forward strand.
CTCATAAAAGCATAATTATCATCTGGATTAATTACAATACGTAAATAATTTAATAAATCTTTAATTTCAGGATGAGAAAAAAATGATGAATTTTCAGCAATCTTATATGGAATATTTTTTTTAAAAAATATTTTTTCAAGAATTTTAGATTGATAATTACCACGATATAAAATTGCGTAATCTTGATATGTTTTTGATTTTTTAGAAGATTCAAATAGAATTTTTTCAGCTATTTTTTCTGCTTCTGATTCTTCATTTTTAGCTGGAATAATTTGTATGAAATTGCCATATTTTAATTTAGAAAATAATTTTTTTTCAAGTAAATGTATATTATTAGAAATGAGACTATTCGCTACTTTTAATATTCTTCCTGAAGAACGATAATTATGTTCAAGTTTGATAATGTTTAAAGTAGGAAAATCTTTTTTTAATGAAAAAATGTTTTTTGGATTTGCTCCTCTCCATGAATAAATTGATTGATCATCATCTCCTACAAATGTAAAATCAGAATCTAAATGCGTTAATGTTTTGATAAATTCATATTGACTATTATTCGTATCTTGATATTCATCGACTAATAAATATGAGATTTTTTTTTGCCAACGTTTTTTGATCGTATGATTATTTTTCAGCAATAATGTAGGTATGCAAATTAAATCATCAAAATCTAATATGTTTGATTCATTTAGATACGTGTTATATTTTTCATAAATTTTTGAAAAATATTCTTCTAAAGAAGAATTGACTAAAGATTGTACTTTTAGAGGTGTAAAAAAATTATTTTTCCAAAAAGAAATCATGACATTAATTTTTTTTAATAGTTTTATATTATTTTTGATTTGTTTGTCGCATATTTTTTTTAACAATATTATTTGATCTTTTTCATCTAAAAGGGTGAAATTAATATTAAAATGCAAGGTATCAATTTCTTGTTGAATAATTTTTAAACCTAGTGCATGAAAAGTAGAAACAATAATTTGGTTTGTTGTGGAAATGCTTAAATGTTTTGCAAGACGGCTCTTCATTTCATATGCAGCTCTATTAGTAAACGTCACTGATGCAATATTATTAGGTGAATATTGACAATTTTTAATGAGATGAATAATCTTGTTTACTATGACTTTTGTTTTTCCAGAACCAGCCCCTGCTAAAATTAAACAGGGACCCTTGATACATTTTATAGCATTTTTTTGAGCAAAGTTAAGTAGCATAAAATATCAACAATTATTAAGTAAATAAATGATTTTTTTAAAGACAAGTGTTTTATTTTTTATTGAGCAACTTTGATAGCCTTCATATTTTTCATATAAGACCTTAATTTTCGCCCAATTATTTCTATTGGGTGATTTTGGATCATTTCATTAATATTAAACAATTCAATGTTATTCACATTTTTTACAGGAGAATGAGAACCTAAATCAGTTTTTTCAAGTGTGATAATAAAATCTTTTAAAATAGGATATGCATTTTCAGAAAAAAGATAACTACCATATTCTGCAGTATCTGAAATTACTACATTCATTTCATATAATTTTTTTCTTGCAATTGTATTAGCTATCAAGGGTAATTCATGTAAAGATTCATAATATGCAGACTCTTCCATAATACCTGCTTCTACCATGTTTTCAAATGATAATTCAATGCCGGCTTTTAATATTGCAACCATGAGAGTTCCATGATCATAATATTCTTGTTCTGGTATTTTTGTGTCATAAAAAGGAGCCTGTTCAAACGATGTGTTTTTAACTTTATTACGCCAATTTAATAAATTCTTATCTTTATTTTTCCAGTCTTGCATCATTTCTAAAGAAAATTTTCCTGAAATAATATCATCCATATGTTTTTGAAATAATTTTGATAAAATTCTTTTCATTGTTTGAGAAAGATAAAAAGCTCTGATTTTTGATGGATTGGATAATCGATTCATCATTAAAGTGATGCCACCATGTTTCAGAGATTCTGTAATCGTTTCCCAACCATATTGTATTAGTTTTCCTGCATAACCTGGATTGTATTTATTTGCAATCAGCATTTCATAACATATTAAGGACGCAGTTTGGAGCATGCCACACAAAATAGTTTGTTCACCCATGAGATCTGATTTAACTTCAGCTATAAATGAAGATTCAAGAACACCTGCATGATGTCCTCCGGTAGAAAATGCCCATGCTTTTGCAATATCTAATCCTATATTATTAGGATCATTTTCATTATGCACTGCAATCAATGTAGGTACTCCAAAACCTCTTTTATATTCTTCTCTAACTTCTGTTCCAGGACATTTTGGTGCAACCATTACAACTGTAATATCTTTTCTTATTTTTTCTCCTTTTTCTACAATATTAAAACCATGTGAATAACCTAAACAAGAATCTTTTTTCATTAATTTTTGTAGTTCTTGTACAACATTAGCATGTTGTTTATCAGGAGTTAGGTTTATTACTAAATCAGCATTAGGTATTAATGTTTCATAATCATCTACTTGAAAATGATGATTTGTTGCATTTTGCCAAGAATGGTTTTTTTTTAAAATACTATCTTTTTTTAGAGCATAAGAAATTTTTAAACCTGATTCTCTCATATTTAAACCTTGATTTAAACCTTGAGAACCACAACCTACAATGACTATATTTTTGTTTTTTAAGATGTCGTTTTCTTTATTAAATTCTTCTCTTTTCATAAAACGACATTTTTTTATTTGATTAATTTTTTCTCTAAAATTGAGAGTATTAAAATAATTCATTAACAATTGTTCCTTTAATATATAAAAAAAAATGTTTAAAGATTAGATATTTTTTTTTGATCTCTAGCAGCGCCCTTATCAGCACTAGTTGCAAAAAAAGCATATGTTTTTAATGCTAATGAAATATGTCTTTGACGATTTGCTGGATGATAAGACAAATGCCCTTTAGATGCTTCCTTTTTAATACGTTTATGTAATATTGTTTCAGTAATATCAAGATGTATAGTTCTTTCAGGAATATTGATATTAATGATATCTCCATTTTGTACTAACGCGATCAAACCTTTGTCAGCTGCTTCCGGTGAAATATGTCCGACAGATATTCCAGATGTGCCTCCTGAAAATCTGCCATCAGTAATTAAAGCACACGTTTTATCTAAATTCATGGATTTTAAATATGTAGTAGGATATAACATTTCTTGCATTCCTGGACCACCTTTCGGTCCTTCATAGCGAATAACAATAACATGACCTGCTGTTATCTTGTTATTTAATATTGCATCAATGGCATCTTCTTGACTATCATATACTTTAGCGATTCCGGAAAAAATATGATTTGTTTTATCTATTCCAGCAGTTTTTATTATACAACCATTTTTTGCTAAATTTCCATATAAAACAGCCAATCCTCCATCTTGATTATAAGCATGTTCACATGAACGAATACAGCCACTTTTACGGTCATTATCCAATGTTAACCATCTAGATTTTTGAGAATATGGTTGTGTTGTTTTGATTCCTCCCGGTTTCGCTTTGAACATTTGAAGTACAGTGTTATCTTTAGTTAACATTATGTCATATTGATTTAAAATTGTTTCTAAATCTAACTGTAATATATTTTTCGTTGTTGTGTTTATTAAATTAGATCGGTTTAATTCTCCTAAAATGCCCATTACACCGCCTGCTCTATGCACGTCTTCAATATGATATAAAGAAGTACTTGGGGCAACTTTACAGATGTGAGGTACTTTTTTAGAAAAAGAATTAATATCAGACATTTTAAAGTCAATGTTTGCTTCTTGCGCTGCAGCTAATAAATGTAAAACCGTATTAGTTGAACCACCCATTGCAATATCTAGTGTGATCGCATTTTCAAATGATTTTTTATTGAGAATATTTCTTGGTAAGACATTTAGATTATTATTTTTATAGTATTCTTGTGTAATTTTAACAATAATTTTAGCCGATTTGATGAATAACTTTTTTCGATCAACATGAGTAGCTAACAATGTACCATTTCCTGGTAAAGATAATCCCATAACTTCTGTTAAACAGTTCATCGAATTTGCAGTAAACATTCCTGAACAGGATCCGCATGTAGGACATGCTGCATTTTCAACTTGTTTAATAAAATCTTGAGATTCATTCGGTTTACCTCCAACCATAATAGCATCTACTAAATCGATTTTAATTGCTTTATTGTTTTTTTGTATTTTACCGGCTTCCATAGGTCCACCAGAAACAAATACACATGGTATATTGAGTCGTAATGCAGCCATCAGCATGCCTGGAGTAATTTTATCACAATTGGACACACAAATCATAGCGTCTGCACAATGAGCATTAATAACATATTCTATTGAATCTGCAATTAATTCTCTTGATGGCAAAGAGTACAACATTCCAGAATGACCCATCGCGATACCATCATCGATTGCAATAGAATTAAATTCTTTTGGAACACCTCCTGATGCTTGAATTTCTTTAGAAATAAGTTTGCCAACCTTTTGTAGGTGAATATGTCCCGGTACAAATTGTGAAAAAGAATTTACTATTGCGATAATAGGTTTTTTAAAATCTTCATCATTCATGCCTGTAGCACGCCACAAAGATCTTGCTCCAGACATATTATTACCATGTGTAGTTGTAAAAGAACGATATTTAGGCATTTTAAAATAACTCCAAAAGGACAACAGTATCTTTTTATTTATTTTTTTATGTTTAGCAGATTTTTCATTGAGATAAAAAATAGATTGTTTAGATAGTTATCTAAAACTATATAGATTAGTGTTGTGTAAAATGTTAAATGATATTGATTTATATTGATGTATATTTTAAGAAAATTGATAACAATTATCAATTGAAATCTTGGCAGGGGTGGAAGGATTTGAACCTACAACTTTCGGTTTTGGAGACCGATGCTCTACCAAATTGAACTACACCCCTATATTGAATATATGAGATTTTCAATAATTATATTATCAATAATTAAAAAAGTCTAGTAAGTATTGTTAGAAATTTTAATGCATTATATTTTAGTGATTTTTGCATATAAAATCTTATTAAAATGATAGAATGTATATTTCTTGTATATATTTTTTTAAGGAAAATATTGATTATGAAAACTCCTGTTTATTTAGATTATGCAGCAACCACTCCAGTGGAAAAAGAAGTTTTAAAAAAAATGATGCATTATTTTACAATAGATGGAATTTTTGGCAACCCTGCGTCTCGTTCTCATAAATTTGGTTGGAATGCAGAAGAAATCGTTGATATTTCAAGAAACCAAATTGCTGAATTAATCGGAGCTGATTCTCGTGAAATTGTATTTACTTCAGGTGCTACTGAATCCAATAATTTAGCTATAAAAGGTGTTGCATTTTTTTATAAATACAAAGGCAAACATATTATTACTAGCAAAACAGAACATAAATCTGTTTTAGATACTTGTAGATATCTTGAAACGCAGGGATTTAGTGTCACTTACTTAACCCCGAAAAATAATGGTGTTATCGATTTTAATGATCTTAAAAAAAATATTAAAAAAGATACCATTCTTATTTCTATAATGCATGTTAATAACGAAATTGGTATTATACAAGATATTGAGATTATATCAAAAATTTGTAAAATTCACGGTATTCTTTTTCATGTAGATGCAACACAAAGTGTAGGAAAAATACCTATTAATTTAAAAACATTATCTATAGACTTAATGTCTTTTTCTGCGCATAAGGTATATGGACCAAAAGGAATCGGTGGTTTATATGTTCGTCGCAAACCACGTGTTCGTTTATTGCCTAGTATACATGGCGGAGGTCATGAACGAGGCATGAGATCTGGAACACTACCGGTACATCAAATTGTTGGAATGGGTGAAGCATTTATTTTAGCAAAAAGAAAAATGCACAATGATTTTGTTCGGTTCACAAAATTACGAAATTTACTTTGGGATGGAATTAAAAATATTGAAGAAGTTTATTTAAATAGCGATTTAAAACAGGGTGTACCTCACATTTTAAATGTCAGTTTTAATTACGTTGAAGGTGAATCTTTGATTATGTCATTAAAAGACTTAGCTATTGCTTCAGGTTCCGCTTGCACGTCTGCAAGTCTAGAACCATCTTATGTTTTAAAAGCATTAGGCATAAAAGATGAATTAGCGCATAGTTCTATTCGTTTTTCTATTGGAAGATTTACTACAGAAGAAGAAATTCAATATACAATTAAATTAGTGCATCATTCTATTTTTAAATTGCGTAATTTATCCCCATTATGGGAAATGTTTAAATCAGGAGTTGATTTAAATAGCATAGAATGGGATCATAAATAAACATAAGATCTTGATAAAGGAAAATAAAACATGGCTTACAGTAAAAAAGTAATGGATCATTATGAAAATCCAAGAAACGTTGGATCTTTTTCTAATACTGACATGAATGTAGGTAGTGGTTTGGTAGGAGCGCCTGCTTGCGGTGATGTAATGAAATTACAAATTAAAGTTGATGAAAACGGTATTATTCAAGATGCTTGTTTCAAAACATATGGTTGTGGTTCAGCTATAGCTTCTAGTTCTCTAGTCACAGAGTGGGTGAAGGGTAAATCTATAAAAGAGGCTGCTACTATTAAAAATACTAGTATAGTAGAAGAATTAGAACTTCCTCCGGTAAAAATTCATTGTTCTATTTTAGCTGAAGATGCCATTAAGGCAGCTATTGCTGACTATAAAAACAAAAAAAATAATTAATTTTTTAATGTTGAAAGAACATTTTCTTTCAACATCTAACATTTTATCATTGTATGATTTAATTAATTGTTTATAAAACATTATCATGTTAGATTTTTAAAAACACACATTTAGGTGATTAATTGGATTATTTTACATTATTTAATATGCCAAAAACATTTAAAATCAATGAAAGGCTATTGTCTAAAAATTTTTATCAATTACAGTTACAGTTTCATCCTGATTTATTCATAAATGATTCTTCAATTGAAAAAAGTATCATCTTAAAAAAATCAATTGAAATTAATAAAGGTTATAAAATTTTAAAAAATTTTTTAAGCAGAGCAATTTATTTACTTTCCTTGCATGGTTTAATGATAAAAAAAGAAAAGTTATTTTCAAACAACAACCCTTTTCTAAAGGATTATTTTTTGTTACACGAGGAATTAGATGATTTAAAAAAAAATGCTGTTAATAAAGAAAAATTGGATAAATTTTTAGAAAAAATAGAAAAAAAAGCGAAACAATATGAAGATCGTATTGAAGTAGAATTTAATCAAAAAAACTTTGATAAAATTATTCAAATTATAGAAAGGTTATTATTTTTTGAAAATCTAAAAAATAGTTTAAAAAAAATAAAAATATATGATGATATTATGAAAATAAAGGGTTATTGATGATTTTTCTAGAAAAAAAAAATGAAAAAATATCTTTAGGTATTGATCTTGGTACTACATATTCCTTAGTTGCTGCAGTACAGAACGAACGTGTTGTTTTATTATCTGATGATCGTAATCGTGTTCTGTTACCGTCAGTTGCACATTACAATAAAAATATTGTATCGATAGGTTGGGATGCTTTGAAGTATTTAAACAAAGACCCACAAAACACAATTTGTTCTGTAAAACGTTTATTAGGTCGTTCTATTGAATTTATTCAAAAAGAATATCCCATATTACCATATCTTATAGAAAAAGACAGTACTGGAGGAATTTTATTTCACACATGTTCAGGTCCAGTTACTCCTATAGATGTTTCTCATGACATATTAACATTTTTAAAAAAACGTGCTAATGATTTTTTTAAAAAAGAAATAGATGCAAGTATTATAACAGTTCCAGCTTATTTCAATAATCTTCAAAGAGAAGCGACTAAAACAGCAGCATCATTAGCTAAAATTAATTTGTTAAGATTATTAAATGAACCAACAGCCGCTGCTATAGCATATGGGTTACAAACACAAAAAAGAGGGATTGTTTTAGTATACGATTTAGGAGGTGGTACTTTTGATGCATCCGTATTGAAATTAAATAAAGGAATATTTGAAGTATTAGCTACTAGCGGTGATTCTAGCTTAGGAGGTGATGATTTTGATTTTGCTCTAGCAAATTATATTTATAAAAAATCAAAATTAAAAAATAGATGCAATGAATTATTTCAATCTTTACTTATTAAAATAGCAAAAGAGACGAAGTTAAAATTAACTCAACATAACAAAGTTTTAATTCAATTTTTTGATTGGAAAGGTTTTATTACTCGTGACGAATTTAATTCAGTAATTATGCATTTAATAAATAAAACTATTATAATTTGTTCTAATCTTCTTGCAGAAATTAATTTATCTATTAAAGATATTAAAGAAGTGATTATGGTTGGAGGTTCTACTCGTGTTCCTTTAGTTTATGAGAAAGTTTCATTATTCTTTAGTCGACAACTTTTAAGTTCTATTGATCCTGATAAAGTGGTAGCAATAGGCGCTGCAATGCAAGCAGATATGCTTATGCAGCATAGTAATAATGCAAAACATAAAACTTTGTTATTGGATGTTTTGCCACTTTCTTTAGGTATTGAAGTTATGGGTGGTTTTGTCGAAAAAATAATTCTTAAAAATACATCGCTTCCTATTTCTAAAACTAAGGAGTTTACAACCTATAAAGATAATCAAACATCTATTTTAATTCATGTACTGCAAGGAGAAAGAGAACGTGTAAAAGATTGTATTTCATTAACTCGTTTTGTTTTAAGAGATATTGCACCTCAAAAGGCAGGATTAATTCGTATTTCAGTTAAATTTTCAGTAAACACTGATGGTTTAATTGATGTGAAAGTGTTAGAAAAAAATAGTAATAAAGAAAAAAATATTACAATTGATAATAGTATGATATTAAAAACAGTTAATATGCCTGAAACAATACAAAACTCTCTGAAACATCTTAAAGAAGATTATTGTTTTAGAGTAAAAGAAGAACATAAAATGCACGCAAAACATATTTTAGACATTTTAAAAGATGCACTAAAAAGCGATGGGGAATTAATTACCGAAACAGAATTAAAAAAAATAGAATATCAAAAAGAAAAATTAGAGAAATCTATTCAAAAAGATGACTTTTTTTCTATAAAAGTAAATTTAAAACAATTAGAAGATGCAAGTAAAAATTTTTTTTCATTGCGTATGAAAAAATATTTTTCATGTTTTGATTAACAACTATTTTATAAGCGAGTTCATCAATGCCTAAAGTGCTTTTTTTACCTCATAAGATCATATTACCTCAAGGTGGCGAATTTAATGCAAACAAGGGTGAAACAATATTAGAAATTGCACTAAAAAATAATATTAAATTAGAACATGCATGCGAACAATCATGTGCTTGTAGCACATGTCATTGCATTATAAGAAAAGGATTTCTTTCTCTTTCAGGATGGTCTGAAAAAGAAGATGACATTTTAGATAAAGCTTGGGGTCTTGAACCAGAAAGTCGTCTAAGTTGCCAAGCAATTATTGGAAATGATGATATTGAAGTAGAAATACCCTTATATACAGTTAATTATGCTCGAGATAGTTAATTTTTGGTCTGTTTTTTTTCAAGATAAGGATTGATATTATTTTTAAAACGTATTTGAATAGGAGTTCCTGTGATATTTAAACTATGATGAAAAAAATTCATTAAATATCTTTTATAAGGTAAGGACAAACAATCTACTTGATTGCCATGTATGATAATTTTAGGTGGTGCAGAGCTACCTAAATGTGCATATTTTAATTTTATTCTGCGTCCCTTAAAGATTGGCGGTTGATGTTGATGTATTGCTTTTTTCATAATATTCATTAATGTTGATGTGCTAATTTTTTTATTAGATTCGTTATATGCCTCTTTAATTGATGTGAATAATTTATGTATTCCTGGATCATATAATGCTGAGATGAAATGTATTTTTGCAAAGTAAAGAAATCTTAGTTTTGTTTTGATCATTTGTTTTAATTCTCTTTTTAAAATATTATTTAACAAATCCCATTTATTAATAACTACAACAATACTTTTCCCTGCATTTAAAATAAAATTAGCTAAAAATAAATCTTGATGACAGATTTTTTTACTTGCATCTATTATGAATAAAACTACATGTGATTTTTCGATGGTTTGTAATGTTTTAATTATTGAAATGTTTTCTATTTTATGAATTTTTTTGCTTTTTTTAGATATTCCTGCAGTATCGGTAAAAATATAGTTTTGATTATTGTATTGAATGGATGTTGATATGCTATCTAATGTAGTTCCAGGTATATTGCATGTAATCATTCTTTCATCTTTTAGAAAACAATTCAATAAAGTAGATTTTCCTACATTTTTTTGACCAATTAGAGCTATTTTTATTGTCGGTTTTGTAATTTTTTTGATCTGTTTATCTGATTTTTTAGCATTATCTTGCTTGCATATTAATGTGATGAAGGGAATTAAATGGTTTGCAAATAGAAGATTGATACCTTGATTGTGAGTAGCAGAGGTTTTTTGTATAGTTTTTAATCCTAAAGAATAAAATTCATTTATTTTAGAATATTCATGCATGCCGTCTATTTTATTTATTACTAAAATAATCTCTTTTTTATATTTTCTAATTATGTTTATAATTTCTGTTTCTTGCGGCATTAACCCATCACGCGCACTAACTATAAATAAAATTAAATTGGCTTCTTCTATTGCTATTAAAGACTGTTGGTAGGCTTTTTTTTCTATTTCATTGGAATTAACAACATCTAGACCTGCTGTATCAACAAAAAGTATTTTTTGTTTGGATGTTTTTAATTCGCAATATCCATATTGCCTATCCCTAGTTAATCCAGAATATTTTGAGACTAATGCATTCCTGGAATTGGTAAGTATATTAAACAAACTTGATTTTCCTACATTAGTTCTACCGATTAATACAATAATAGGTATCATTTTGGATATGCTCTCTTTAAGTCAAATTAAAAAATAATTGTATTTTTCATTTTGCATGTATTGATTTTTTTATTTATTTTAGTTCATTAATTTTCATCTTAATAAGTTTTTTAGATGCATTAGACGTTTCTTCTGATAAACTTTTCTTCCAATATTTTATTGCTTCTTGTATTTTTTTTTGTTGAAAGAAAAGATCACCTTTTAAATTATATATTATATTTTTCCAACCCTTTTTTGAAAGCGTTTCAATCATCTTGATAGCTGTATCATATTGATTTATTTGCATATTTATTGTAGCTATTTTAATTTTTAAAATATTTTTTAAATTCTCTTCTTCAGTATATTTCAAACTGTTGTTCAGCTGTATTAAAGCAGCGTTAAAATCGTTATGTGTAATATATGTTTTAGCTAAAAACATAGAAGTTAAAGTACCGTAAATATTTCGATTATTGACTATGAAACTTTCAGCTTGTTTTAAACTTTCAGGTTTTTCGAGGCTAATTTGTTCAATAATTGTCTCATATTTCAATGGTTTTAAGTTTTTTTTGTTATGTTCTGAATTAGATTTCGAAGATGTCCAAAAAGGAAATGATAAGGTTAATGTAATGATAATCACAAGAAAAAAAATGCTAAAAAATATTATTTTTTTTTCTGAAAAGTTTAACATGTTTAATCTCTTAATGTTTTTAAAAATATATTTTTAATTAATGAATGCAATAACCATTTTTATAATACATAACATTTTGCTAAATTTGATCTAAAATTATAACATATAAAAAAGTTATTCGTATGAAAATCACTAATTATACACAGTTAATTAAATGAAGAAGTTACTGTATAATCAATACTACAGACTACTTATCCACAGATTTTG